>CAILUU010000018.1 GCA_903837525.1 uncultured Bacteroidota bacterium
ATATTTTTACTTTATTGATAATCAATTAATTTCTATTATTCACTATAATTTTAAATCATGAAAACAGTAAAAATCGGAAATCAAAATTGGACGGACCATAATTTAGTTTTGACAAGTTATAACAACGGTGATTCTATTCCACTAGCAAAAAATAACACTGAATGGGTTAATTTTAATAAGAAAAAGGAAGGATGTTATTGTTTCTTTGATAATGATGATACGAATGCTTCAAAAGGTCTTTTTTATAATGGTTATGCTGTAATTGACAGCAGAGGCATTGCTCCAAACGGATTTTCTATTCCAACTAGTAGTGATTTTGACGAATTAATTGAATTTGTAAACTCACAAGAAGGAGGATTATTAAACTTACTAAATAAGGTTGGTTGGGATGAGCATTTTGTTGGTACTGAAATTTATGAATTAAATGCTCTCCCATGCGGATTAGTTACAGTTGATATGAAATTTTTAAGTCGGAATGATAGACTTGCTTTGTGGACTTCATCAAAAGTTGAAAAATACCTAACAGGCTTTGCTCTTTCAACATACGTAGACGATGAAGAGGAAGAAGTTTCATTTAGCTCATATAATTATGATATTAGATATGGCTTTAATTTGAGATTAATCAAAAAATAACCCTAATTATTTATTCTCACAACTCATAAACCCGCCTTAAATCCTCCCAGAATTCGTTAGAATCTAGAACGCTAACATGAATTATTGAAAAATGTCACGCCGGCAGACATGTATTATGGTAGACAAGAACAAATACTCAAACAAAGAGAAATCATCAAAAAAGAGTCTCTAAAAAGACGTAGAAAATTATTTTTAAAAGAAAAAACACTATTTTCAAACAACGAAACTCTCTACAACCAAAAGTCTACATTGGTTTGACGACGGACATAAAATAATTTCTTAATTTGAGGCTACAAATTGAAAAATATAAAAAAGATGGGGGAAAATAATACAACTATAAAATAAAATAACAAATATGAAAAAACAATCTATCTCTAACCCTTACGAAACAGTAAAAGTTGGCACACAAGTATGGATGAAAAGAAACTTAGATCGAGACTCTTTCAACAACGGTGATAAAATTCAAAAAGTAAAATCACTAGATGAACTCCAAGAAGCAAACAAAAAAAGCACTCCCGCCTATTGTAATTATGGCTTTGAAGAAAAAAACGGTTTAATATACGGAAAGCTATATAATTTCTATGCAATAAATGATAAACGGGGATTAGCACCTGAGGGTTTCAAAATCCCAACAACTGACGATTGGAATGTATTAATTGATTTTCTTGGGGATGATGAGGAAGTTGCTAACCTTAAACTAAGAAGTACTGAATATTGGAAAAAAGATACAGTTTTTAACCAATATAATGGAAACAATGAAACTAATTTTACAGCATTACCAGGCGGACGTTATACAGAAGATTCTTTTGAAGGAATAGAGTCTAATGCTTTTTTTTGGGGTCATGAAATAGTTCCAAACCAAAAAATATCGTCATATACTCATGTTTATTATCTAGATGGTGAGTTTAATAAAAGATATTGTAACTATAATTATTTTCTCTCTGTAAGATGTATTGGCGTTAAATAAATTACTAACAAACTCTTAATCAAAAGGTCGCTCGTTCAAGTTAACAGAGAGGGAATCCAATCAAAAAGTTAAAATTGAATTCTACCGTGAAAAATTTTAATATTTAAACCAGCGAGTTGATTGATGAATTTTTACCCAACTTATAGATTATTAATCTTTTAATTTAATGAAGAAAAAAATGATTTATACTTTTCCTGAAACTGACTTCAACTATGTTTCTCGAGATTTTTTGTTTCCAATGAAATTAGCAGACAAAGAAATTGAAAAACTAATTAAACTTCACGAGAGTGATTCACGTTCGGTTCCCTTTTTCTTAAAAAGTGACGCGAAGCAAGTTGAGCAAAACATATCCAATAAGTGGAAATTAGAAATAAATACAAATAATACTATTAAACCTAAATCGATACGAATTGTTATCTATAATGCATATTGGAGAGCTGAACGAAACTTAAACGAGCCTAATGACTCAGTCTCATTAAAAGCAATATATATTGGAGGCGATTTTATGATAATCGACAAAATTAAAATAGATGAATCCAATAACAATACTAATTTACTTTCGCTGGAAAGAGCGATAGGTAATAGCCCAACTATGATCTCTATAACACCTGGCGCAGCTTACAAAGTAGATTATACAGAATTCAGTACTTACGAAGTTGATAAAGCTGTTGATTTCATCCAAATGCTAAAATTAGTCTGACTTTCTAAATTTAAAATTAGAAATAAAATCATATTAAGCCATTAGTTGCTCTAAAGAAGTATCAACTTTATTTAATGAACTGTACCTGCCAAAATCAACTTTAAAATACAATTCTTGCTCGATATCTCTACTTTCAGACGCCACTCCTAAGTAACAAAAAAAAGTATCTAACGCTTCAACTCCTTTTCCTGAGTCAAATAGAGTTCCCAAAAATTGACCTTTACCACTAAGTACTGCCTCGACTGTCTGAGGATATAATGAAATCTCGTTGCCATCTTTTTGAAAAAATTCTTTAAAACTGACAAATTGTATAATCAAATTGTCATTTACAATATCATTAGCAACAATTTCATCCACATCAAATCCTGGCATTGGATTACATGGTAGATGAATTGGTTTTGCATTGGCAATCCAATTATTAGAAAATTTTTGAATCGCTAATATCAAATCTTCATTTTCTAAATTTAATGAATTCTGAAAACCTATTTCTTCAATACAATTTTGAATTAAAAGGTGATTTTTTTTATCATATAATAATTATATTAATATTTTATTTTTAAAAATAGTTGTTATCACAATTTTTTGTTCTTTCAATTTTGAAATTACACTATTGAATTCTATTTACAATATAAAATTTGTTCTTTTATTTTTTTGATTGTAAAAAGATTACAATCAAAAAATCTATGTTTGACTTATACCAATATTACCCACCTTAAAATATATTCATTATGTTCAATTTCAATCAGCCTACCAACGTAATTATAGATGCCATTGAAAAGATTTATGATTTAACTAAAGATTCTGTGATGAAGGAACTGCTACTAGAAAACTGTTCCCCTTACATTTCAACCCTTACTGATTTTTTTGAGTGCAATCCAGAACAAGCTGTTTTGCTATCCATAATGATTCAAACCCATTTAGAAAATGGAACAGTTAGTACTAAAGAAATACTAGAACATACTGATCTCAGAACTTCTTCTGCACTGTATATAAATCAGGTGCTCATTCCTTTAGTAGCGAAAGAATGGATAACGCCAAAAAAAGATGTAAAATCTTACCCTCTTACAGAATACTTTATTAATAATAAATTAATTCGTTCTGTTTTAACTGGTAAATTGGAAATTACCAACACAGTTAAAATAGAAAATTCGTTTCAGTTAATTACTTATTTTCAGACTAAGCTTGTGGAACGAAATAATAAACGTATTTCTTATAGTGACTTTATTAAATCGACCTATGAAATGATAAAAGCTCATTCAAATATAGAAATAGCAGATTTCATTTTAAAAATGGACATAAGTCCAGGGGATGCAACTCATTTTATGTTCATTTGTTTGCAACATTATTTAGGAAATGAGACTTGCGAATACGATACTATTATTAGTGAATTAGCTCCTTCGAAAGAGGAACAATACCAGTTAAGAAATTCTTATAAGTCGGGAACTAATTTCTTATTGACAGCCGGATTATTGAAAGAATCTGTAAATAATGATTTCTTTGGTGGTTTAAGTTTTTTCTTGTCTGAAAAAGCAGTTCATGCATTTGATAAAAATGCAGTTGTAAAAAACAGATTACCCGAAGGCATGCTTACACAACTAAAGCCTGCAAGTATCGTGGAAAAGAAACTCATTTTCGAAAAAAATGAACAGCAGATGGTTAACAAATTACACAATATGTTGAGTCAGGATAATTTTTCCAATCTCACTGAACGTTTGCAAAGTCAGGGCATGAAAAAAGGCATTAGTGTGTTATTATACGGGCATCCCGGAACAGGTAAAACTGAAACAGTAATGCAATTGGGTAAAAACAGTAATCGATTTGTGATGCTTGCAGATGCAAGTAAAATAAAAAGCAAATGGGTGGGTGATACTGCAAAAAATGTGAAAGCATTGTTTGATGAATATCGCAAAGCAGTAAGAGAGTTCGATCAAACGCCTATTCTTTTGTTCAACGAAGCTGATGGAATAATAGGCAAGCGTCATAACGTTACCGACCGTGGTGATCAAGAAATGAATACCATGCAGAACATCTTATTGGAAGAGTTAGAAAACTTCGAAGGCATTTTCATTGCTACTACAAATCTTGTCGACAATCTAGACAAGGCATTTGACAGAAGGTTTTTATATAAAATTAGATTTGAAAAACCAGGTGCACAAACATTGATTCAAATTTGGAAATCGAAATTCCCTAAAATCAAAATAGGGATATTGAAAAACATCTGTGCCAAAATAAATTTAACAGGTGGACAAATTGAAAACATCAGTAAAAAAATCGCCGTTGATTCTTTGCTAGATGAGAAGCTAAAAATAAATGAAAGCTATTTAATGCAATTGGCTCAGCAGGAACAGATGTTGGATAAAAAGAATGAAAGGTCCGTAATTGGATTTAATAAATAATTAAAAAAATATAAATTGTTCCATTTAAGAATTTTAAAGTGATCAAACTGTCACGTTACTATTACATCAACCAGGTGAATGAAAATGAGTTTATCAAGTTTGGAGAAGAGAAATTCTATCTCATCAAAAAATCAGTTCTTGTAAAAATGGGAATGAAGTTTGAAAAAAACCGGTGATTTACAATACACCAGAAGAAACCGAATTGATGATTCAAAATCTAAAATCCTTTTTAAGAGAAAAGAAAAAAGAATTAGGACCCTGGATGGTTCACCTTGGTTATAAAATAAAAGGAGTTAATTGTTAAACAAGTGAATTATTATTTTAAAACAAAATGAAAGAAATGAAAACCCTCATTTGAATTAATTACCAACCCTCTCCCTGCAATACACACAAGCATCATCCGCACAGCTTTTATTAAATTTCAGCTGTTGAATTTGTTCCCAAATATTAGAAAGCCATCCCTCAAAAGCTGGGTTTTCCTGATTTTGAAATGTCACTGTTTTATTTAACTCCACATAATGAAAGGATAGTTCTATATTTTTGGCAGTAGGGTAATTTCCCTTTAATAATAAATAATACATCATCGCCTGGCGCCAATATTTATTACCCGCATTCAGTTCATCCTGATAACTTTCCATTTTTTGAGGCCATAGACCGGTTTTATAATCTATTACTTCTACTAAATTATTTACTACATGTAATCTGTCGATAACACCATTTAATCTTGCCCCATTTTCTAAACTGTGGTTAACGAATTTTTCTGAATCGGTAGGTTTTGAAAGAATTGGATAAAAAGAAAGGTATTTATCAACCACCAATTTTGCGTATTCTTTATAGGCTGAGCGATGCAATGGGTGAAATTGGTATTGGAATACTATAAATACCTCATCCACCAGCGTTGCGATACCATTCAAATTTGGTTGCAACTGACCGCTATTGGTAATGGTCTCCAACACCTTGTGAACAAGTGAACCAAATGACATAGCTTCAGCGGGTAATCCAGGCAACTTACAAATGTTATGAAAAAAGAATTTGTTTTGACATTGCACCCAATTATTGGTACAGCTAGGCGAAATTTGAAAATTATCTAACCTCTCCTGAATAAGTTTAACAAAATCATCTTCAGCTTCAATGGAATACAGCTCCTGCTCCAATACAGGTAAATCAACCAACGGCATATGAATTAAATGCGTACTGCCATTCTCCACCAAGGGTTGAATTAAATTAGAAAGCGACTGGTCTTTTTCATTAAACCCTTTGCGACTAAAGCTTAACGCTAGCCTTTTTCTCGCTCTAGTTATGGCAACATAAATTACCCGACGCAAATCTTCACTATCATCTGCTTCCGTACATATGTACCTGTTTAATATTTTTGGAACATTAATGGAGTTATACCCCTCCCCTTTTTCTTCCCAATTTTTATCCTGACAGCCAATTACAAATACTGTGTCAAATTGGAGACCCTTACTACCGTGAATGGTGCATAATTGAACCTGCGATTGTTGATCTTGTTCAATAACATAATCAATACTTAGTTGGTAATGACAATAGTATTGTAATAAATCTGCTAAGGTTGATAAATTGGGATTTTTGTCTGATTTAATAAAATTACCGACAAAGCTCTCCCACTCGTCACGCATAATAGCAATAGGATAATTAGACATACAGGTAATAATAAACCTACTCCATTTTGCTAAAATTGATTCTGTGAGTAGTTGAGTAGAAAAATTTTCAAATGATAATAACTCTACTAATATAGCCTGAAGACTATTTATTTTGTCATGCCCTTTTAAAGAATGTAACCAAGTTATGAATGATAAGGTCCTCTTCTCCTGTTTATATAGTAAGTACGCGTAAGTCAATGACTTCGATTGTCCATTGATTAGCATTAACTGGCAGAAATAAGCATCAGCAATACTTACATCCTTATCCAAATATTTTAAACACTGTAGTGAATAATAGAGCGTTTTGCCGTAAGGGGTATCCAGTATATTTCCACTTACAGAACGCAGGGTTTCCTGAACATTGAAATGTTTCAACCATTTTTTTATCAAAACGGCCTCCATATTTTTACGATACAATATCGCAATATTTCCAGTTTCACCCTCCTCATGAATCAAACGGGATACTTCTGCTGCTACAGAATACGCTTCCTGCTCCTCGTTTTCGAATGATTGAATACTAGGTACAATTGGGTCAAGAGCCATTAAGTCAATATTGCCAGCTATTAATGCATTCCTTTTTAATGGATGGCGTTGCTGATTAAGTCGAATTAGTTCAAAGGAATGATTCAACAAAGATGGCGTACTTCTATAATTGGTATCTAACAAAATAGTGTTCAGTTTGGGTATCATTTGATTAACCCAGTCAAAGTTTTTTTGATTGGCTCCTTGAAATTTATAAATACATTGGTCATCATCTCCTACAATAAAAAGATTGGGATTTTCAACATCTTTTATCAGCAATTGAATGAGTGCTAATTGAGCGGTATTGGTATCCTGAAACTCATCTACTAAAATGTATTGGAAGCGTTCCTGGTAATCTAATAAAAGAGAAGTATCGTTTTGAAAAGCAGCAATGGCTTCAGCAAGCATATCCTGAAATTCATATTTGCCTCTTTGCTCCAAAATCTCATTGTAGGCATCATACATGGGCCCAATAGCATCGGAAAAATTTTGTATTTTATCCCTTAGTTTTTTGCCAGCTGCATTAAGTTCACCATTTTTTAAAAGAAATTCTTCCTCATATGCTAAAATAGAATCAATGCAATACTTTGACTGCATTAAAATTTGTTCACTGCTTATCAACTCCTTTTTTAGTAAATTAAATATAGAAGCCAAAGACTGTAATTTTTTTGCAGATGGTGGCTTTGGGTCATAATAATTGCCTGCAAGTTGTTGATTAAAGAGTAATTTTTCAAGAATCATGTAACGCTGTCCATTTGTCAACAAACTTTTATTTTTGGTGCTACTTAATGTGAAATTGTTTGAAACAATCGAGTGTGCAAATGCATGATAGGTTTCAACTGTTATGGAATCACTAGTTTTGCCCAACAACTCCTTCAAACGTTTTTTCATTGATTGCACACCTGCGTTAGAAAAAGTTAAACAAAGGATGTTGGATGGCTGCATACCCGTTGTATGTAAAATATTTCCTATACGAACAGCTAGTACTTCTGTCTTTCCCGAGCCAGGTCCAGCAAGAACCATTACAGGCCCCTCTGTATTATCTACCGCTAACCGTTGGTTTTTATTAAGCTTATCGTAGGACTGTTGAAATGCAAGTGTAGTTGACATAATTTATTTGTTTCAGCAAACATATAATGCATGATTGTAAGGTTTTTACAATCGTAAAAATCTAATCAAAATAAAAAAAAACAACTAACCTCTAACAGCACCTACAAGAAATTTGCGGTTCAGTGGTTAAATGAAGTTTTGTGCTTCGTATCAAGTTTGTTCTAGCCACTATCTGTGGCCTGATGTAATCTATTTAAAAATGCCCATATATTATACAATATGAATGACTACTAATAGTTTTTGAAAGAATATTAAAAAGGGTTATTTTTAGTTAAACTTACCTAGATGTCAGTAAAAACGACAGTAAGCTCAAAAGTTAGACACTCTTTAGAGCGTATTGAACTAATAGATCAAATCTTATCTTCTGGAAAAAAAATCCCAGATAGAGAATCTTTTCTTAGGCTTGTTAATATAAGTCTTTACGATTATATGAAAAAAAATAATTGGAAACATATTCATGTTGAACATGTGAAATTTGAAGAAGTTGATTTACATGCTTACTCCAATACTTCCAACAATGCTATTACTGGTGGGAGAATTTGCTGGAGTTTAGATTATGGCATTGAGGCTTTAGATGAAACCATGACATACTTCTACATCCATAAAAAACAAACTAAATGAAAACACAATTCCTTGAGCTGACTCCAAAAGAAATATTCTTTGGGAATGCTACAAAATTTAATAGTGCTGCAACTGGAGCTCTACTAAACACAGCCGCAGCGTCTCAAGTAATTATGCAACCAGCGCCAATTCCTTCGTTCAATACTAATCTAATTGACCAGCAGCAAGCTGCTTTTATTTTTCAAGATTTCCTTTGGAAATACAGATGGGAAATTGGGATAGGATCAGTTTTAATTGCCGGAGCTATTTGGTATGGTTATTCTGTTAATCAAAGTGAGGAGAAGAAACGAAATGCTCAAAGTGGATTTTCGGATCGTTATTAATTAGAGATTCATAAATATAATAGCTATATGTTGCTTTTTTAATTTATATATTTTGAAAAAAGTAATACAAAGTCATTTTGAAAAATAAAACAGATTACCTAGCCTTGTCTACTATAATTGAGGCATTATTAATATTAAACATTTTCTTTATTAATCTCCCCATCTCCTCACCAACCTTTGTATCAGATACCCTTGCATACTGATGGGTAATTATTTCATTAAATGGATTGAAGTCAAAGATGGTTTATCCTTTCTGTACGTTAACAAGAAAGGGATTATTTTTTACTATATTTACAACTAAACAAATTATCAAACTAAAAAAAGACAATATAGGCATAAGCTAACATCTTCATAAAATAGTATCAACTTAATCGTTGCTTCTTTAACTGGAAAAAGTCAAAATATTCAAAGTGAAAAGGGAGCAGAGATGAAAGTTCACGTAATCGTGGGCTACACTCTGTTTGTTTCACATGGGCTTTGACTCCCTTCCAGTTACAAATTAGATGTTGTTAGCCCACGTGTCTTTTAAAAAACTACAATATGAATGAATTATTAATTGGAACAGCTGGAAAAAAGATTGGAGTATTACTTAGTGAATGTCAAAATCAATGTCTTAATTCAGATCACAATTCCTTTGAGGAAAAACTTGAAATTTGGGAAAATCACTATTTGCAAGTTCACTTGATTTATACTGGAATTACCCAAATGATTAATGACAATCGAGTTAAAAATGAATTGAGAAAGCACACTTTTATTAATACAATAAATGTATTTACAGGTATATTCTTGTTGGATTTCATTTCTTTTAAATATCAATCAGAAGGACAAAATAATAGGATTGATTTGAAGAATATTTATGAAGATAAAATTATCCCAATTGATTCTAGTTTTTCAAAAATAATAAGTGGATTTGATTTGACTGCAGAGGTATTATCAGATGTCAATTTGCCACCTGAGATAAATACTGAAGTTTGGTCTATGAACAAGGAACTTCCAAAATTAGTTGAATCTATTAGATTAAAACTTAGCACAATGATATAGTGCAATAAATATTTATTAATAAAATAAAATACAATGAAATTTTCTGACTATTTAAAATCAAAAAGAAAATTCTTAATTATTTGGTTTGTCTTACATGGTTTTGCATTATTTGTAAATGTATTTCATATAGAGGGCGAAGTAATATACAAGTATAACCTAGAACAAGTAAGCCCTAATTGGGCGCATGTAACTGATAAGTATGTTTGTGTATTTACTTCTCATAGAGGATACAAGTCATCGTCATCATCTTTTTGGCCTTTTTCTATTGAGTTTACAAAAAATGGAGATACACTATACTTTCCAGGTGTTTTTTATAAATATGACTACTCTGAATTTATAGCGTATTTAATTTTGACGTTTGTTTTTTTCTACTTTTTGTGGGAAAAAGAATCAAAAAATAAAATTCCAAGTCCAAATCAATAACTATTGAAATCATAACATGGAAAAATAATAGAAGACATAATGGTATGTCCAGCTTATTACAACATATCATATCCTAGTGGATGTGTGCCTTCTAGGGTGCTTGTACAGACTTAATCATAAGAGTACTTCGCGAAAATATTGTGGACTAACAACAGCTTGTTCATGAAGTTTTTTTATGTAGTAACAGAATTATTGGACATTATAGAATATAAAATAATATGAATACAAAAATATCAATTCCACAACCTTGTAATCAAGACTGGAGTAAATTGTCGGCAAGCAACAATGGTAAATATTGCGATGAATGCAAATTAATAGTGGTAGATTTTACAAAGATGGGTGATGACGAAATTCAAGCCTATCTTATTGGTAAATCTTATGTATGCGGTAGATTTAATTGCAGCCAAGTTAATAATCAAAGCCATAGCAGATTGGCATCAATGAAGGAAAAAGGACAGTCTATTTCTTTTGCTTTTTTAAAATATAGTGTATTGTGTTTAATTGCATTGCCCTTATTTATTTCAAGGTGGGTGCATGGTTCATTTAAAACAAAAAATAATAATACAGACACCACTTCAAATAATAAACCACATCACTTAATGGGATTGGTAGTGAGTCCGAAGAATAATAAAAAATTTAAACTCTAATGATAGAGATATCAAAAATAATTACTGCTCTCACTAACGGATTGATTTTTGCTTTAGCCATTATTGGCTGTAATAATAACATAAGCGTAAAAGATAATTTATCTAAAATTAAAAAAAAATACTATGACAAGCAATTTAAAAAAATGCTCAAATTGGGCCAAATGCCAGGAATATGGCTATTGTATTGAGAAAGCCAATGCTAAAGAAACCGAAAATCTTCGTCAAAAATTGAAAGCCTTGAGAGCAGAAAAAAACAGAGCGCTTACAGAAAAAGAAATTTCAAATTTCGTACCAATAAGAACCATGATGAAGGGAAGCGAGCAAAAGGTTGGTAAAAAAATTCAGATAGCTCATGAGTTATTTCATGAAAATGAATTTGAGCAATCAAATTACATATACCAAGATATTATACAAACTAAAAACGATTGCATTGAAGCGCATATTGGCTTGGCAGCCTCGTTTTATTTTTTAAAGAAATATGAAGACGCCGCTATTATAGCTGAAAGATATTTCCAAAGCTGGCACCCAATTAAAACCAATCAATTTATACTGCAATGTCTCAATAAATTAACGGAACAAACTACAATAACCAATCCATCTACAAAGAAAAAAACCACTAAAAATGCCCTACGGAATACTGTTATATCTGTTTGTGAGACTATTGCTTAGTCTAAATAAAAAGGATGAGCCCATACCAGAAATGACAAGGCCAACAGTTAAAGCTGTTGTTCCAGATAATCACATCCAATATATTTCAAATGGAAAACTATTGAATAAGCCCCATTTATGTTATTATGTGAATTTGCTAAACTTAAACGAAACAAGCCATATTGATTGCTTAACCATTGAGGAAGCAGCAGAAAACAGGCGAATGTTGATTAATAAAGCGAACAATGAACAAATGCTGATATCAAGTAGAGATGTAGCAGCGGCCAAATTTTTCCTATTGGATCAATGCGCTTATTTAACGAGTTATAATTAATGAGAACATACAAAATTACAATAGCTGTATTGGTATTAGTGTAATTAAATTGATAGTTATGAAATTTTTAAAAAAAGTATTAATGTATATAGGAAGCATTTGTACAATGATGTTCTTGCCAAAAGATATTTGCCCGCCAATTTTTGAGCTCGATGAAAATGGAATACCCGTAAATAGTAAGTATAATTCTGAGGAAGAATACTTTGATGGACATTTTACGCTCGTAGAAACATTATGCCTTGAATGTAAAGTACTTGGCTACTGTCGAAAGGGACTATTAACTAATTTTCCAAAACCAAATTAAAATGAAAATATGGGTGGTTCAAACGAGCCGCCCTATTTTTTTCGGCTTTTATTTTAATTTTGTCGGACAATAGTGATTAAATATTTTATTTAAATAAAGACGCTTTACTACCACTAATTTATTTATATTTATAAAAAACATATTGTAATGAAACTTATTTGCCATTTTTTCACGTTATGCCTATTGCTTGTATCAACAATTACCTATTCTCAAAAAACAAAGGAATTTTCAGGAGAATGGCGTCACGATTTAGATGATTTAGGCAATGATTGCTGGCAAATTAAAATTGATAAGATATCAAAAAAAGGCACAAGTTTCTTAGAAGTTTGGGGTAATCAATTACACTATAATTGCACGAATAAATTGCAAGGAGATACGCTTTTGTTTTATTTTCAGAATTATGATGCAGGGAGGGGAGGTGGTGGTGAAATAGCTGCAGGAAATATAAAAATTCCCAAAAAGGGAAAATTAATTGGAAAGGCAGTAATCAAATCAGAAAAATTAATATTCATATATACAGTTAAGAATATGGCATTGGGAAAAACATACATTCTTAATAAGGAACACGAACAAACCAATTGATTCAATTAAACTTATTTTTCTTACTACAAAACTCATAAATACCAAAAGATCGTTAAAGCATATGGTTGTGATTTTTTTTCGCTATTGGAGTTCACTAATGTTGAAAAGAACAGCACCGCAACCAGCAGACGCAGTTGTTAGGGTTAACAAATGATAGCAACCTTAAAAGTTTGTAGCTGTCGACAGGGACTATTAACTAATTTTCCAAAACCAAATTAAAATGAAAATGTACAAAGAAATAATAAAGACTTCTAAGGGTTTGAAACTTTCTAATTTAATTGTAGAATCAGAAAATTCTGATCTATTGTTATGTTCCGAATGTCAGAAACATGGATATTGTACAGCGAAGTTTTATAAGCACCCTGCAACTAATGAATTGATTCCAATACCTAACAGCAAATCAAATAAACGAGGTTTAAAATTAGATGACCAAACTCCAATTACTGACAGAGAGATTACAAACTTAGTTAATGTTAGAACCGATATTAAAGAAGCTAATACAAAATTTGGTAAAAAATTGCAACATGCTCACGACCTTTTTCATCAGGATGAATTTGAGCAAGCCAGTTACATGTATTTAGACATTATTGAAACGAGGGCTGATATTACAGAAGCTTGGAAAGGACTTTGTGCGAGTTTTTATTTTCTTAGTAAATACGAAGAAGCTATTTCGGCATGTATGAATATAAATTCATATTATGGTAATACACTTTTGGATAGGTTTATTAAGGGGTGTGAAGAGAAAGCGAAAATTCATCTCAAAACAAATGATTCAATACTTTTTGAAATTAATTCAGATAAAAAAAGAGATATCTATATTTAAATTCAAAATAAAAATTATGAAAAATTTACTTACAATATTATTATTTTTTTCTTATACAATGGCATGGAGAAAAGAAATAGTTATGAGACGAGGGTGAGGATTGATAGAGAGTAGAAAAACTTGTTGTTGATTGCAAGACTAACATTTAACTAAATTGAAATTAATCTAAATGAATCTAGATTTAGTTAGATTAATCTAGATTAATTTGTATAAATCTAATTTGCACAATAAAATTTCTCTATGAACTCATTATTTATTCACCTTACGCTAAAAAATTTCGTTTATAAGGATCATTTTCTAAAAAGCAACTCGGATGATGAAGAAATATGTATGCTTTAGGGTATTTAAAAAAAATTGCTCAATGCTTAATATTTCTTAAAACAGGTAATTTCACCCAATCAAAATTATTGCCATTAAAATTACCCTTTTACCTCATAAAAACCATACATATTACAATATATAATAATACATATAAACCCCGCTAAAACGTAGGTTGGATTCACATCTTAAGCGTTTTTGCATGTTACAATTCTTGTACCCTAATTGTACCTCGTAAAATAGTAAAAGTGGCTTAAATACAATGCTGTATTGAGTTTTAAGAAACATTTAACATTCCCGTACGTGGTACAAAGCGGCAAAAGCCTTTCGATTTTCGAAAGGCTTTTTTATGGTATTACTATTTTAATTGGTTGATGTTTATTCTTGCAAACCAAATAACCCATCTACAAATATATGTTTATTAAAAACTAGTAAATCTTCTGCTTTTTCGCCAACTCCAATAAATTTTACAGGTATTTTAAAAAGATGTGCAATAGCCAATACCACTCCGCCTTTTGCAGTGCCGTCTAATTTTGTAATGGCAAGTGCAGTAACATCTGTAGCTGCAGTAAATTGCTTCGCTTGTTCTAAAGCATTTTGGCCAGTGCTGCCATCTAGCACAAGCATAACTTCGTGTGGTGCATTTGGAATTACTTTTTGTATTACACGTTTTATTTTTGTTAACTCATCCATTAAATAAGCCTTGTTATGCAAACGACCAGCTGTGTCAATGATTATTACATCTACATTTTTTGCAACACCACTCTTAACGGTATCAAATGCAACAGATGCAGGATCGCTACCCATTTCTTTTTTTACAATTTCTACTCCAGTACGCTCACTCCAAATGGTTAATTGATCTACTGCAGCTGCTCGAAATGTATCTGCAGCGCCTAATAAAACTTTTTTACCTGCCTTGTTAAAATTGTGTGCAAGTTTGCCAATAGTAGTTGTTTTACCTACCCCGTTTACCCCTACCACTAAAATTATATGGGGGTGATTCTCTTTAGGCAATTCATAGTTTTCGTAACTAGTATCTTGTGGGGAGTCTATCAATAAGCTTTTAACTTCTTCTTTTAAAATGGTATTAAGCTCTGATGTGTTTATATATTTTTCCTTTGCAACTCGCCTTTCTATTTGATTAATAATTTTTACCGTTGTTTCTATTCCTACATCTGCACTAACTAAAGCATCTTCTAAGTTATCTAGCACTTCGGTATCTACCGTACTTTTACCTGCAATAGCTTTTGATATTTTGCTAAAAAATCCTTCCCTAGTTTTTTGCAACCCAAGTTCAACAGATTCTTGTTGTTGTTTTTTCCCAAATAATTTATCAAAAAATCCCATAGTTATTGTAATTAAAATAGAGGTGCAAAAGTAGAGCTTCTTTAGTGTAATTAGTTGTACGTTATTTTTTAAAATAAAAAAAGCCTCTCATGATATTGAGAAGCTTTAACTATTTATGTTGGCATTGAATTAATTAGTTTGCTAAAAAATCTTTAACCTTGTCTTTATAAACAATAGATTCTTTAAAGGTATATGCACCAGTTTTTGGGCTACGTGATGTACGTATTACTTTAGTCCAATTTTTTGCATCTGCTGCTGCTTTGGTATCTTTAACTTTCGAGTTTTTTGATGCTGACTTTGCCATGATAATTTAATTTGATAATGTTGTAATATGCTAATTTAGTAATCCTTAGAAGTCAATAATTTTTTTACTACTAGTACTTTAGATAAAGAAGCTGTTTACTTAATTTCTTTATGAACAGTTACCTTCTTTAAAATAGGATTGAATTTTTTCAATTCCATTCTTTCTGGTGTATTCTTTTTATTTTTTACTGTAATATAACGGCTAGTACCTGGCTTACCGCTGGTTTTGTGCTCTGTGCACTCTAATATTACCTGTACTCTATTACCTTTCTTTGCCATTTTATTTAATTTGATAGTGTGATGCTATGCTACTCACACTAATTAGCTAATTATTTATATTTTTTCTCCAGCGGCACGTAATTGTTTTACCACTGATAATAAACCATTTTTATTAATTGTTCTTATAGCTTCTGAAGATACTTTTAAGGTTACCCATTTATCTTCTTCGGCAATATAATAACGCTTTGATTGCAAATTTGGTAAAAACCTGCGCTTTGTTTTAATATTTGAGTGCGAAACCTTATTACCTGTGATTGGTTTTTTACCCGTTACTTGACATACTCTAGCCATTGTGAAAAATTTTACCGTTCCGAACATTCGGAATTTTCGGACGGCAAAGGTAAGGGTTTAAATGAAAAGTTTGCAAGTACAAAGCAAGATTTTTTGTTTTTCTTTAAGATTAATAGGTTAACAATACAAAAACTATTGATAAACTTACCTTTACCAAACAAAAATAACCCAAAAATGGCACATTTTACAAGTTCAAATTATGAAGGCGGTATGGCATTTACTTCGTTTTTAAATGGATTTCCTTTAACTACAGATACCGCAATTGATGCTGATGGCACCAACAAAGGGCCCCGACCAAAGGCTTTAATGCTACTTGCGCTTAGTGGTTGCACCGGTGTTGACATTGTATCTATTTTAAATAAAATGAGGGTAAATTTTAGCGATTTATCTATTGATGTACAAGGCGATTTATCAAATGAGGAAGCCGCTGTTTATCATACGGTAACCGTAACCTACAAAATAAAAGTTGCAAAAGCTGATGAGTCTAAGGTTGAAAAAGCAGTAAACCTTTCTCAAGATAAATACTGTGGGGTAGCTGCAATGTTTAGAAAATTTGCCGAGTTGAAAAAGGAGATTGTGTACTTATAAAGTAACCCCCTGCTAATAAAGATTTTACATGAAAAATATTTTTGCTGTTATCAAATGAAAGGTTAGAAAAAACGCAGCGTTCGATTTTATTTTTTATTACAGACACTAAACTGTTTAGAAGTTGTTTATAACCAACTCTACTTCTTTTTAAGCCGTATCATTTGTAAAATCACTGCTAACAAAATAAATAAAACGCCTACATAAAAAGAAGTATTTAAATATTCATTTTCTTTAAAAAAAATAAACGCTAAAATAATTCCATAAACGGGCTCTAAATTATAGGTAAGGTTTGTAGTAAATGCTGATAATTTTTTTAATGCATTTAATTGTAAATTAAAACTAAGCACCGTGCATAATAATGCCAATACGAGTAACCAAACCCAATCGCTAAAGGTAGGTAAATAATAGGTTGCAGGAAATTGTAAAAGATAAATAGGAATTAAGACTGATAATGCCACTAAGCCACCGCTTAACTCATACAGGGTAACTGTTTGCGGCGAATGATTTTGTAAAAAAATTTTATTAAAAATAGGAAATAATGCACTACCCATGGCAGCAACTAATCCAAATATAATACCCAATTTATACTGCGGATGAAAATCGAAAATAATATAAATACCTACAACAGCCATTGCACCCAATGCCAACTCAATATAATTAATTTTCCGTTGCAAAATAAAAGGCTCAAACAAGGCAGTAAAAAAACTTGTAGCACTAAAACATACCAATGCCACCGATACATTTGCATATTTTACACTGCCATAAAAAGCTACCCAATGTATGGCTACAATTATACCTACACTCCCAATTTTTAATGCTTGTTTTAAAGGTAATTTTTGTAATTGTTTGGTATAATACTGTAAAATAAGTAAAGCAATTACGCTTAATAATAACCTGTACCAAACCAAAAGCCCCTCGTTTAATTTAATGAGTACCCCTAAAATAGCGGTAAAGCCTGCTAAAAAAACAGCTATATGAAGTTGAATCAGAGCTTTTTTCATTTTTTAAAGATATAACACAACCTAATAAATAGAACACAGACACGAAAGTTCGGGTCTACGTCATCAGTGTTCCATCCCACTCCATCCATCAAAAAATACAAAAAATGGTCAATGGTAAGAACTAAATACTAAATAGAATTATATTTGCCCACTATAACCAAATACTATATGAATTTTAAACGTATTAATAACATTGCCGGATGGCTTATTTGCTTAGTTGCTTGTTCAGTATATATTATGACCATGGAGGCCACAGGTAGCCTTTGGGATTGTGGAGAATTTGCTAGTAGTGCTTATAAACTACAAATACCCCACTCCCCTGGTGCTCCGCTGTTTGTATTAATTGGCCGCTTGTTTATGGCACCCTTTGATGCTCAACATGCTGCAACTGGTATTAACTTAATGAGTGCCTTAGCTAGTGGTTTTACCATATTATTTTTATTTTGGACTATTACACATTTTGCAAAAAAATTAGTTGCAAAAAATAATATAGTACCATCTACCCAACAAACTATTAGCATTATTGCTGCTGGTGCTGTAGGTGCATTAGCGTATACCTTTAGCGATAGTTTTTGGTATAGTGCTGTAGAGGGTGAAGTTTATTCTTTATCAAGTTTTTTTACAGCATTATTATTTTGGGGTATACTTAAATGGGAGCAAAGTGCAACAGCTGAGGAAGAAGAAGGAATTAAAGGACATTTTACTAAAGCCGACAGATGGATAATTTTAGTATTTTATTTAATGGGCTTATCTGTAGGTGTGCATTTGTTAAATATATTGGTAATACCTGCTATAGTAATGGTTTATTATTTTAAACGATATAAAGCCACCCGGTGGGGAACTTTTTTTGCCTTTGTTATTGGTTGTATAATAACTGGTGTGGTACAAAAAGCTATGATACAATGGACAATTAAAGGTTCTGGGAGTTTTGATGTTTTATTTGTGAACAGTTTTGGCTTACCCTTTTTTAGCGGTTTTGCTTTTTTCTTTATACTAATTGCTGCGTTAATTTATTTTGGTTTAAGGATGGCTCATACTAAAAATTGGAATTTATTAAAACTAGGCTTGTGGGGTTTTGCTTTTATGATGTTGGGTACATTTAGTAGTTACTTTACTACCCTTGCCCGAAGCAATGCCAACCCTGCATTGGATATGAGTAATGTTGACAACCCTATTAACTTAGTTAGTTATTTGGCTAGAGAGCAATATGGCGATTGGCCCATTTTATACGGACAAGATTTTACTGCAGAGGTAAAAGATGTAGAAACCATTGAAACCTATGTAAAGAGTAATGGCAAGTACGAAAAAAATGGAAGAAAATCTAGTTATGTTTATGACGCTGCAGACAAGCACTTATTTCCTCGTATGTGGGATGCTAGTAACGACCAAGGCCATGCAGACTATTACGCTAGTTGGATGGGAATAGGAAAAGATAAAGAGGGAAATTATGAAAGAGCCCCAACCATGGGAGAAAATATTAGATACGCTTTAGACTACCAAGTTGGCTGGATGTATCTACGTTATTTTATGTGGAATTTTGCAGGCAAACAAAACGATATACAGGGTGTGTATGGATCAAATGTACGTGACGGTAACTGGAAAACAGGTATAGGTTTTTGGGATAGCATGCGTTTAGGCAACCAAGATACAATGCCCGATAGCACTAAAAATAATAAAGCAAATAATAAACTATATGCATTACCATTAATCTTAGGCTTACTAGGTATATTTTTTCAAATAAAAAATAACAAGAAAGATGCTTTAGTAGCTGGTTTACTTTTCTTTTTTACAGGTTTAGCCATTGTATTTTATTTAAACCAAGCTGGTAACCAACCAAGAGAAAGAGATTATGCTTTTGTAGGTTCGTTTTATGGTTTTGCTATTTGGATTGGTTTAGGTGTATTGTTTGTAAAAGAGTTAGTACAAAAATTAATAAAGAGTGAAAGTGGTGCTAACATTGTTGCTGTTGCTTTGTGTACGTTAGCCGTACCCGTTATAATGGCAAACCAAGAGTGGGATGACCATGATAGAAGCAAAAAAACAATGGCAAAAGATTTGGCCATTAATTACTTAGAAAGTTGTGCCCCTAATGCTGTTTTAATAACTTTTGGCGATAATGATACTTATCCGCTTTGGTATGCACAAGAGGTAGAAGGTATTCGTAAAGATGTACGAGTAATTAATAGTAGTTTATTAGGTACCGATTGGTATATTAATCAATTGCGCTATAAAGTAAACGAAAGTGCCCCTATTGATCCTATTTGGGCTGCAGAGCAAATTGAAGGTGCAACTAGAGATGTAATTTACAATGCCCCAAAACCAGGTGTGGACCCAAACCAACCCATGGATTTATATACCATGATGAAAGATTGGGCTGGTAGCGATGATCCAAATAAAATGGAACAAGGTAGAGACGGTGGTATGCTAAACATCTTTCCTACTAAAAAAGTATTTATACCAGTAGATGTAAATGTGGTAAAACAAAACGGAACGGTAAATGCTAGCGATAGTGTTTTAAGCAGAGTTGATTTTGAATTACCAAAGAATATGATATTTAAAAACGATGCAGCGATACTAAATATAATTGCAGCAAACAAATGGAAACGCCCTATTTATTTTACAAGCCCCGATGGTGCTGGACTTGGTTTACAACCCTATATTAGGCAAGATGGATTAAGCTACCGCTTAGTTCCTGTAAAAAATGCTGATGTAAATAGAGATTGGGTAGTTGATAAAATGATGAACAAATTTGTATTTGGTAGTGCCAATAAACCAGGTGTTTATTTCGATGAAGAAAATAGAAGACACTTAAATAGCATTCGTTTGGCATACGCACAAGCATCAAGTAATTTGGCAGATAATGGCCGTAAAGAAGAGGCTAGAAAAATGCTAAATAAATGCGATAAAATGATGCTAGAAGAAAATTTCCCTTACGGAATGGTAGGGCGTAATCAAATGCACAACCAATATTCTTTACAAATGTTAATAGCTGCTTTTAAAGCGGAAGACTCTATTTTAGCAAATAAAATTAAAAAGAGTGTTAAAAAAGATTTAGAGCAACAAGTAAGTTACCTAAATAGTTTGCCAGAACGTATGCAAGAGCAGATGAGCGGAGAACTAGAGGATGTAAAACGTTTATTAATGGGTATGCAACAAGTAGAGCAACAGTTTAATAAGGCAGCTTTACCAACTGCTGTAGAAAACCCAGGGCAAATAAAAAATACCCCTGCTATACCAAAAGCAAGCGGACAGTAGATTAATCAAGGCTGGTTTAAAGCATATTAATCCTCTCAGCAAAAAAGTTGAGAGGATTTTTTTATTTAACAATCAAACTAAATGAATAAGAATTTTGTTTTCTATTTTTACATGTGCAACACTTTTTAAAAAGTTAAAGGGTCTAAAAATTCAATATTCAGAATTCAACAATTCAACATCAAAAATGAGAGGTTTTAACTTTAGCAAATACAATCCAAACGAAAACAGTAAATCTCCTTTTGAGAAACTACTGGACCTTTTTTTGCAATTACTTACCTATACCAATGGAGATTTTAATGAAGCCATGCAATGGTTAAATGAGCTAGATAAAGAATATAAATTAACAACCCCGGATTATGGTATAGGTGATTTTTTAGAAGACCTAAAACAAAAAGGATATATAGATGATGCCAAACAAAATGGTGAAATAAAAATAACTCCAAAAACGGAGCAAAGCATTCGTAAAAAAAGTTTAGAAGAAATTTTTGGAAAGTTAAAAAAATCGAAGCAAGGCAACCACCATACCTTTAAGCCAGGTGGTGGAGATGAAATTAACCCCGAAACCAGGCCCTTTCAATTTGGCGATACCATGGAGCAAATTGATTTTACCAATAGTATTCGAAATGCACAAATAAACCATGGGGTAGATAGTTTTAAATTATTAGAAGATGATTTAGAAATTAGAGAAACCGATTTTAAAGCCCAAACTAGTACGGTATTAATGATTGACATTAGCCACAGTATGATATTGTATGGAGAAGATAGAATTACACCTGCCAAAAAAGTGGCTATGGCTTTAAGTGAATTAATTAAAACAAAATATCCAAAAGACACACTAGATATTATTGTTTTTGGCAACGATGCTTGGACTATAGAAATTAAAGATTTACCCTACTTACAAGTTGGCCCATACCATACCAACACGGTTGCTGGGCTTGAGTTAGCTATGGATATTTTACGTAGAAGGCGTAATCCAAACAAGCAAATTTTTATGATAACCGATGGAAAACCAACTTGCTTAAAACAAGGAAACAGGTATTATAAAAATAGTTTTGGTATTGATAGCAAAATTTTAAATCGTTGTCTGGGTTTGGCAACACAATGCAAAAAACTTAAAATACCTATTACCACTTTTATGATAGCTACCGATCCTTATCTGCAAAAATTTGTACAAGAGTTTACCGAGTGCAACAATGGTAAAGCTTATTTTGCAGGGTTAGATAAGTTGGGAAGTTTTGTATTTAAAGATTTTGAGAGTGGGAGACGAAAAACGGTGTATTAGAATTTCTGACCCCTAAAGGAGAAGCTAGGAATACATCATTACTTTTAATGCACACAACTGACTTTAACAAAGAAAAATAATTAAACTAATTCAATTCAATAGAACAAATTTAGAACATAAGAAAATGAACAACATCAAAACACTAGGCGAATTAAAAAAAAGTGGGTACACTTCAAAAAGCATCAAGCAAGAGATAAGAGAAAATCTTATTAAAAAAATACAAGCAAAAGAAAATCCTTTTCCTGGTATTTTGGGTTACGAAGATTCGGTTATACCAGATACAGAAAGAGCCCTTTTATCTCAACATAATATTTTGTTTTTAGGTTTACGAGGTCAAGCCAAAACCAGAATGGCAAGGCAAATGATTGAGCTATTAGATGAGTATGTTCCATTTATAGAAGGTAGTGAAATAAACGACGACCCATTACAACCTATTTCAAAATATGCCAGAGATTTAATTATAGAAAAAGCTGATGCAACCCCCATTGCTTGGCTGCATAAAAGCCAACGCTATGGCGAAAAATTAGCTACGCCAGATGTAAGTGTAGCCGATTTAATTGGTGATATAGACCCCATAAAAGCGGCCAACTTAAAATTAAGCTTTGCAGATGAAGGGGTGTTGCATTATGGCATTATTCCACGTAGTAACAGATGCATTTTTGTAATAAACGAATTGCCCGATTTACAGGCCAGAATACAGGTTTCGTTGTTTAATATATTAGAAGAAGGTGATTTACAAATACGTGGGTTTAAACTACGTTTACCTTTAGATGTTCTATTTATATTTACAGCAAACCCAGAAGATTATACCAATAGAGGAAGTATTGTAACGCCATTAAAAGATAGAATACAAAGCCAAATTTTAACGCACTATCCTAAAAGTATAGAAACATCTTTACAAATTACCGAGCAAGAAGCTGCTATTACAGATGAACAAAATAAAAAAGTAAACGTAAGCGATTTAATAAAACGCTTAATTGAACAAGTGGCTTTTGAAGCAAGAGGAAGTGAATTAGTAGATAAAAAAAGTGGAGTAAGTGCAAGGCTTACCATTAGCGCTTACGAAAATGCTATTAGTGCTGCCGAAAGAAGAGCAATAATTAACAACGAAAAAGAAACACAAGTTTGGCTGAGTGATTTAGTAGGCATTATTCCATCTATAACAGGTAAAATAGAATTAGTGTATGAAGGTGAACAAGAAGGGCCTTACCAAGTTGCCGTTAATTTGTTAGAACGAAGTATACGTACCCAATTTGGCCAATACTTCCCTAATCCGGAAACGTTAAAGAAACGTAAGGGAAAGGAAACATCTGCCGAGGATAGCCCTTATAAGGCCATTACACGTTGGTTTGATAGCGGTAATAGTTTAAATACTTTTTTTGAAACTAGAGACGAAGATAAAATTCAGTTGCTTTATAAAGTAGATGGTTTACATGCATTGGTAAAAAAGCATTTTAAAACAGCTAGTGAAAAAGAGAATGCTTTGCTTATGGAATTTGTATTACATGGCTTAGCAGCACATTCCTTAATTAGTAAAAAAGTAGTAGAAGGAAAAATTGAGTTTAAAGATTTAATGGGTAGTATGCTAAACATAGGCAGCCAGCATTTTAGCGAAGGCGATTTTAATGAGGAGGATTTTAATTAATGATGAACCAAACCTATAAGGTTTCAAAAAACCTTATAGGTTTAAATAATATTAACTTCTCTCTCCAACTCTACTCCAAATTTTTCTTTTACCGAATCTACAATTTGAGTGCTTAAGCTATAAATTTCGTTACCCTTTGCACTGCCATAGTTTACTAATACCAATGCTTGTTTGCCATGGCAACCAGCATCTCCATTTCTAAAGCCTTTCCAACTTGTCCCATTTTTTGGGCCACATTGCTCTATCAACCAACCTGCAGCTAGTTTTACATTGTTATTAGGTAATTGATATCCTACTATAGTTGGAAAAACTTGTTTTAATTCCTTAAATCTGTGGCTACTAATTTCGGGATTTTTAAAAAAGCTGCCTGCATTACCAATTTCTTTTGGGTTTGGTAATTTACTGCTTCGAATATTTATTACAGCATTAGAAATAGCTTTTACATTTAACTGTGTAATCCCCATTTTTTCTAACTCTTGTTCAATAGCGCCATAGCTAGTATTAAAAGTTGGTTGCTTGTTAAGTTTGTAGGTAACGGTTGTAATTATAAATTGATTGAGGTATTTATTTTTAAAAACACTTTCTCTGTAACCAAATGCACAATCACTCAAGTTAAAAGTAACTAATTTTTTTTCTTGCAAATGATACGCTTCCAAACAATAAAAAACATCTTTTATTTCTACTCCATAAGCTCCAATATTTTGCATAGGAGATGCTCCTATATTACCCGGTATGAGTGATAAATTTTCTACCCCACAAAAATTATTTTCAATACAGTATAGTACAAAGCGATGCCAGTTTTCGCCAGCTCCTGCTTTTACATAAATAAATTCTTCATCTTCATTCACTATTTCAATCCCTTTAATTTCATTTTTTAAAACAAGTCCATCAAAATTTTTGGTAAAAAGAATATTACTGCCTCCACCAAGGGTGAGTAATTTGTTGTTGGTAGTTTGCTGTCTATTAAATTCAAGTGCTTCTTCTAGTTGACTTTCGGAATTAAACTCAGTAAAATAGTTTGCACACACGTCTATACCAAATGTGTTGTACTTTTTAAGCGATCTATTTTCTTGAATTTGCACTGCTATTTTTTTAATTGTATTTTAAACGGGATCCACATTTACTGCCACTACAACACTTTTATACCCTTGCTCACTCTGTAATAAATTTATATGATTACGAATAATTTTTTTATAGGTAATACTCATTCCTTGCTCTTTTGGTAATTTTATCAAGATCTCCATTAAATATTGATTACGTATTCTGTTAATCATTGGTGCTGCAGGCCCTACAATATATTGGCTTAAATCTTGTTTAAGTAAATGAGTTAATTTATTGGCAGCATCGGCAACTCTTGTAGCATCTTTATGTTTTAGTGTTAATAAAATTACTCTGCTATAGGGGGGATAAAAAAATTGTTTTCTACTTTCTATTTCGGTTTGATACAATAATTTATAATTATGCTGTTGTACCATTTGTAATACAGGGTGCTTAACATTTGTAGCCTGTATAATTACTTTACCTTGTTCATTTTTTCTGCCAGCCCTGCCACTTACCTGCTCCATTAGTTGAAAAGCTCTTTCGTTTACTCTAAAATCTGCAAAACTTAATAACCCATCTGCATCCAATACTCCTACTAAACTTACGTTATCAAAATCTAAACCCTTTACTACCATTTGTGTTCCTACTAAAACATCTAATCGTTGTTGCTCAAAAAGTTGAATTAAATTGTCGTGTGCTTTTTTTCCTCTCACACTATCTACATCCATCCTAGCAATTTTGTGTTTAGGAAATTCTTCATCTAAAAGTTCTTCAATTTTTTCTGTTCCAAAGTTTTTTTCTAACCAAGTATTTGTGCCACAGGCTGGGCAAGTAATTAATTTTGGGTACTGGCTTGCACAATAATGGCAATGTAATTTATTACTGTATTTATGCAAGGTTAGAGATACACTACAATGATTACATTGTGGTATAAACCCACAAGTACCACAAATTAAATAGGGATTATAACCTCTTCTATTTTGAAATAAAATTACTTGTTTGTTTTTATCTAAAGCTTGTTGCATAGCTTCTTTAAGCTGTGGGCTAAGCATTACTTTCCCTTTTTGTACAACTTGCCTGGTATCAATTATTTCAATGGCAGGCAACTCAATTCCTCCAAAGCGTTCATTTAACTCTACCAACGCATATTTATGTAGGCTAGCATTAAAATAACTTTCAATACTTGGCGTAGCACTACCTAACACTACTTTTGCTTTAAATAAGTTAGCATAAAAAATTGCTGCATCTCTTGCATTATATTTTGGAGATGGCTCTTGCTGTTTATACGATGTATCATGTTCTTCATCAACAATTATTAAACCTAAATTTTTAAATGGAAGAAATAATGAGCTCCTTGCTCCTAATACAATTTGTACTTCGCCTGTTCGTATTTTATTCCACAATTCTATACGTTCGTTATCGTTAAACTTACTGTGGTAAATAGTAATGTTACCACCAAAGTGTTTTTGTAATCGTCGGATAATTTGTGTGGTTAATGCTATTTCTGGTAACAAGTACAATACTTGTTTGCCTTGTGTAAAATACTTTTCTATTAACTTAACATACACTTGTGTTTTTCCACTACCTGTTATCCCATGCAATAAACACACTGGCCTTGTTTCCAACGCAACGGATACTTCATTTGCGGCCTGTTGTTGAGCTTGGCTAAATTCAAAATCAATATGTACATTTTTGGGTAATAATTTTATTCGATCTACACTTCGTTTTTCTACCCATAAAATATCTTTATCAACCAAGCCTTTTAATTGTGCTGCTGTAGCATTTGCCTTTTTTAATAAGGCGGTTTGTATCACATCGCCTTCTGTTTTTTGCAAATGCAAATAGGCTAATAATAACTCCATTTGTTTTGGGGCACCTTTCCACTCATTTAATTTTTGGCTAAGCTCTTCTTCCTTATTATAGACAGGGTTTAATACTATAAAATTTTCCTTTTTAATTTTATATTTTTCATCCATGGCCTCCCAAACCATGCACACATTTTTATCAATCAATTTTTTTATTACTGGGTAAACATGGCTTACATCTAAAATTTGTTGGACCTCACTTAACCTCAATTCTTTTTTAATTAGCAACGCCTCTGCTACTAAAAACTCTTCGTCGTTTAGATGAGTAAAATCTTCTCCAAGATCTTCATTATAAATTAAAATAGTTTCGCTACTTAGTTTAAAATTAGTGGGCAGTGCAGCAGCCATAACTTCCCCTTCGGTACACATATAATATTGTGCTATCCATTGCCAAAGTGCCAACTGTTGTGGATATACAATAGGCTCATCATCTAACACGTTAATAATTTCTTTAGTGGTATAGGCTGGCTTTTCGTTTGTAATTGATTTTATTAGGCCTGAATATTTTTTATTTTTCAACTCCACCTCTACTCTACACCCTATTTGCATTTTTGGTAAAAAGTGAGTTGGGATAGTATAGGTATAAATAGTTGGCAATGCCAAAGGCAAAATAATATTTGCCCAATGTGTAGCAGTATGTTCTTTAAATAATATGTTAGGAGATGTTTGCATTTTTTTATGAACTATGAAGGCATTAGAGTACGAAGATGCAAAAAAATAAATAAGGATAACTCGTTAATACTAAATATTAACTATTTAAAACTAACTATACTCCTGTCTGTACTCAACACTAATCGCACACTACTTACCTTTTTATCCAACTAACCTTATACTTAATTAACCCCTCTTCCATTTTTTTATACACTTTTTCCTTAAGCATCTTAACATCGTCCATGGTTAATCCATCAACCAATACCTCTTCTAAATAAACAATACGGCACTTACCAGGATTTAACGAAAAAACAGATGAATAATTTAATCTATTATAAACATCTAAAAAAAGTATGGGCATTATGGGTGTTTGAGTTTCTAATGCTACTTTAAACGCACCATCATAAAAGTCTTTAAGAGGTTTATGTGTCATGTTAAATGTACCCTCGGGGCTTAGTACTATAGATATGCCTTTGCGTAAAAAAGCTTTTAATTGTTGTACGCTTTTAGCTCTGTTAGCGACATTTGATCTATCTACACTTATTACAGCATTTTTATATAAAAATCCGAAAATAGGTATTTTGCTCAACTCAGCTTTACCCAATACCCTAAAATATTGAGTAGGAATTGCTTTCATCAATACAGGAATATCTAAATAAGAAAGATGGTTAAAAACAAATACATATTGTTTTTTTCTATTTAAAGGGGCTTCAAAAATTCGTTTGATATAAATGCCACCCATAAAAAGTACAAAATGACTCCACCATTTACATAATATATATATAAAGTTGCCTCCTTTTATTTTGCCAAATAAACTGGCTATAAGTACAATTGGAAAAATTAAGAGTAAAAAGGCAACAAATAGTATGAATACATAAATTGAGAAAAAAGTTCTAAAAATTGAAGTTAGAAATGCCATTACACACAAAATTAGTAAGAATATCTATCTATAAAACAAGTATTTAGGTAGATTTGTACTCACTATTTATACTAAAAGAGCTTAGTAGGGCAGTTTTTTATTAAACTGGAATATAATTTTAACTAAAAATCCTTACCTTTGCCTCCCGAAAAAATCGGGACTAAATTTGGGAAATTATGTTAGCAGTAGTTAAAATAGCTGGACAACAGTTTAAAGTAAAAGCAGGCGATAGCTTGTATGTACCACACCTTGAAGGTAAAACAGGCGATACCATTCAATTTGCAGATGTATTAATGACAGAAAACAACGGTACCGTTGTATCTGGAACTAATGTAAGTGTAACAGTAACTGCCGAAATCGTTAGCGACTTAGTGAAAGGCGAAAAAGTAATTGCCTTTAAAATGAAAAGAAGAAAAGGTTTTCGCAAACTTCACGGACACCGTACACAGTACACAAAAATTAAAGTAACCGCAATAGCGTAAATCGTTAATTAGTTAAATTAGTTAATTCATTTTTACATTTAAATTGATTACTAACAAACGTATAAAAATAAAAACATGGCACATAAAAAAGGTGAAGGTTCCGTAAAAAACGGTAGAGATTCACAAGCAAAAAGATTAGGTGTTAAAATATTTGGTGGCCAACCAGCAATTTCTGGTAACATCATTATTCGTCAACGTGGTACAGTTTACCACCCAGGAAAAAATGTTGGGTTAGGTAAAGATTTTACCATTTTTGCATTAACAGATGGCATCGTAGAATTTAAAAGAGGTAAAGGCGATAAGTCAATTGTATCTGTAACTGCTGTTGAAGCAACTGCATAATTTTTATATTTTTTTTGGTAGTTTAAAAAATATTTATATTTTTAAGTATTATTTACTAACCAATTAAATTAAAAAAAATGGCAACAAAGAAAAAAGCTGCAAAAAAAGCTGCTCCAAAAAAAGCTGCTCCAGCAAAAAAAGC
>CAILUU010000019.1 GCA_903837525.1 uncultured Bacteroidota bacterium
AGATAGCGTATCTGCAATAATTTTAAAATGTTGATTTTCGTCTACTAAAAAATCAAATAGAATTGAATACTTTGGAGAGACTATAAAATAAATACCTGGTGTTAATTTTGTTTTAGATTGAAAAACGCCTTCACTTTGAGCGTTTAAGAAAGTAGAATCGGCTAAAACCCTATTTCTTCCATAATTGGTTCCTATATAAATTTTTGTATTTTGATAAGGCTTCAAAACTATTTGAATAGAGTGGCCAACAGGTTTAGCGCTCGTAGCTGTTTTAGGCTTTGTATTGACTGCCCCCTTCGTATTTTGCGCTATTAACAAATTAGGTAATAGAAAGCCGGCCATAAATGCAAATACTAATTTTCTCATTGAATCTTTTTTATATTTCTTTTAAAAAGCTGTGTAAAAATAACAATATATACCTTAAATATAATGCTTGGGTAGTACCTTTGTTTCCGTGAGAAAATTTAAACAAGCCCCTTTATTAGAAAAGGTATTAATTGAAGATTATGCCGCAGAGGGCAAGGCACTGGCTCGAGTAGATGGTAAGGTTATATTTGTAGAAGGTGCCGTACCAGGTGATGTGGTGGATATTCAACTACAAAAAAACAAGGCCGATTGGGCAGAAGGTTTTGTAAAGCATTTTCATTCTTATTCAAGTATTAGAGTAACTCCTTTTTGTTCTCATTTTGGAGTATGTGGAGGTTGTCAATGGCAGATGCTTCCTTATGAACAACAATTAATTTATAAGCATAAACAAGTGGTTGACAATTTAACAAGAATTGCAAAAGTACCACTGCCTCCTATACCTCCAATTATGGGTGCCGAGCAAACCCAAGGTTATAGAAATAAAGTAGAATATACATTCGCTACCGAAAAGTTTATTCCTTTTTCAGAGTTTAAAGCCATGAAGGCAGCAGCTGAAAATGGAGATACCACTATATTTGAAAAAGCACCAGGGGTGGCAGGTTTTCATGCCAGAGGTTTTTTTGAAAAAGTAGTGGAAGTAGATAAATGTTATTTACAAGAAGAACCTACCAACGATTTAAGAAAAGCAGTGGTGGAATTTGCGATAGCCAATGAAATGCCTTTTTATAATATTAAAGAACATAGAGGTTGGGTGCGTAATATGTTTATTCGTAACACGACCAAGGGAGAGTGGATGGTGAATTTAATTTTAGGCTATGAAGACAAAGAAAAACGGGAAGCACTTTTTAATATTTTATTAGAACGATTCCCGCAAATAAGCACCTTATTATATACTATTAATGCTAAGCGTAACGATAGTATGCAGGACCTACTTCCTCAAGTATATTCAGGCAGCGGCTATATTACAGAGTACTTAGAAGAATTCCAATTTAAAATAAGTCCTAAATCTTTTTTTCAAACCAATTCAAAACAAGCAGAGAAATTATATCAAGTAACGCGTGAATTTGCAGAGCTTAGTGGAAAAGAAATTGTCTATGACTTATACTGTGGTACAGGCAGCATTGGCATTTTTTGCAGTAAAAATGCCAAAAAAATTATTGGTGTAGAAGTAGTAGAAGAGGCGATAGAAGATGCTAAAATAAATGCAAGTCTAAATAATTTAACAGACACTGCTTTTTTTGCAGGCGATGTAATTAAAATATGTGACGACGCTTTTTTTGAAACGCATGGCAAACCCGATGTAATCATTACCGACCCTCCAAGAGCGGGTATGCACGAAAAGTTAGTACATAAATTACTAGCCATGGAAGCGCCTATTATTGTGTATGTAAGTTGTAACCCCGCTACTCAAGCAAGAGACTTATCTTTATTAAATGAAAAGTATACGGTTACTAAA
>CAILUU010000020.1 GCA_903837525.1 uncultured Bacteroidota bacterium
TACAATTGGCTAAACTTTTTCTTATATTTTTTATACTACTTACAAGCCATATGCTTTTAGTTGCACAAGTGCCCAATAGTATAAGTATACAACTTGCCGATACCACAAATTCATTATTTGTACCTCCTACAGCCTATCAACGAGTGTTGCAAAACACCGTTTATAAATATCATCAATATATAGATACAATAAAATCTTCCACATCCTTTATTATTTCCACAAAAAAAAGGGCTAATAAAGAGGTGGTTTTTTATTTATTGGCAACCCTTACTTTATTGCTTGGTTGCCTAAAAGCTATTTACAGTAAATATTTTAATAACTTATTTAAGGTTTTCTTTAATTCATCTTTACGCCAAAGTCAACTTACCGATCAACTATTACAAGCCAAATTACCTTCCTTACTCTATAACTTTTTCTTTGTAGTAAGTAGTGGCGCATATGTTTATTTAATAGCAAATCACTTTTATAAAACAGCGGCGTTTAATACTTGGGTACTCTTGTTTGTATCTATTCTTTTTTTTGGAGTAGTTTATGCAATAAAATATTCATCTTTAAAATTTACAGGTTGGGTTACAGGCTATGCTCAAACCATCAATACCTATATGTTTGTGTTATTTTTAATTAATAAAATTTTGGGCATATTATTGGTTCCTTTAAGTATAGCAATAGCATTTCTTCATCCAAAATTTACAAATAGCTTAATCCTTATTTCTTTTTTTTGTATAGCGTTTATGTTTATTTTACGGTTTTTTAAGAGCTATGGATTAGTGCAAAATCAATTAAAAATTAGCAGGGTTCACTTTTTTTTATACATTATTGGAGTAGAAATGTTGCCTCTATTATTGATTTACAAAGCTGCGATGCTTTATTTAGCTAAAAATGCCTAATTTTGTATGACCATTTTGTTAATGAATAAGGTTAAAACTGAGGTAAACACGTTGATAGCACCCCCTTTAAAAATTAAAAAAATATTAATTACCCAACCTAAGCCGGATGGTGACAAGTCTCCATATTTTGAACTTGCCAAAAAGCATAATGTAAGCCTTGATTTTCATCCATTTATAGTTGTTGATGGTATCGTTGCTAAGGATTTTCGTAAGCAAAAAATCGACATAACTAATTACACAGCCGTAGTATTTACCAGCCGTAATGCAATTGATCATTTTTTTAGAGTATGTGAAGAAATGAAGGTAAGTGTATCGCAAGATACCAAGTACTTTTGCATTACCGAAGCAGTAGCACTTTACCTACAAAAATTTATTTTATACCGCAAGCGTAAAGTATTTTATGGCGCCGATGGTACTAATAAAAGCTTATTTGATGTAATTAATAAGCATAAAGACAACGAAAAATTTCTTTACCCTTGCTCCGAAAGTTTTGATAGTGAAATAACAAATTGGCTAAAAAATAATAAATGTGAATACGCAACTCCAGTTTTGTATCGTATTATTAGCAACGATATAAAAGAGGTAGTTAATAAAAACTATGATGTTATTTGCTTTTTTTCTCCAGGAGGCGTTAAAAGCTTATTAGAAAATTTTCCTAAGTTTAAACAAAATGGCACTCGTATTGGTGCGTTTGGTGCTAATACATTTAAAGCAGCAGAAGATGCTGGCCTAACGCTCAATATTAAAGCCCCCCAACCGCAAGCTCCCAGTATGGTAAGTGCCTTAGAGTTATTTCTTTCTACCTATAAAAAAAATAAGTTGTAATATTTACAGCTTTCAACGTTTTAAAATACTCAATTTTCTGCAATCGATCTAGCCAAAATTAATACCCATTTTTAATTACTGGTCATACCATCTTTATTTACTATTTAATCCAAAGGACTAAGGGTAAATCTTAGATGGTACCTGCCTACCGGCAGGTAGGTTATGCCGATAGAAAAGAGATTGGACTAAAATATTTGTCATATCGGTATAAAATATTTATTAGCAAAGCAAATAGCAGGAATTAACAAAATTGCCTTTTTAGAAAAAATGTAGAAACTTTAACAATTGAAGTGTTGAATAGGTACATTCCTGGTAAAATTTTACAAACATCTACCCAAATGAATAACGACTTTCCTTTACTAGCCAATAAAAAAATAACGGAAGAACCCATTATTTATAGGTGTTTACATACAGTTGTTACCAACCAATACATACCACAAATGGGTTATTGGGTGTATTAAATCAAAACAATATTTTTGCGTAAGTAAACACAATATTTATATTAAATAGCCGTTTACCTTTTTTAGGAGTACTTTTTTGGAAAAATTAAATAATGGTTTCAGTTACAAATAATGGTTTTAATTCTAAAAGTCATTATATTTGTTGCTTAACACCCTCAAAGTTAAAAACAATGAAGAATAGATTATTCTTTTTTATAGCTGGAATAGCTATTGTATCCGCATCTTCAAGCTGTAAAATGCTTGGCGGAAAAAACAAATCTGGTAGTTTACCAAAAGATGGACAAGTGCACGGTATTGAACCAGGCAAGCGTTCAGGTATTGGTCGACCATTTGGTATGATATACATTAATCCTGGAACCTTTCACATGGGACCAAATGATGAAGATGTAACGTATGCACTAACTGCACGTAACAAATCCGTATCTATTAGTGGTTTTTGGATGGATGCTACAGAAATTACAAACAACGAGTACCGTCAGTTTACGAATTGGGTTAAAGATTCTATTGCTTTAAAATTAATGAATCATGTAAAGCAAGGTAGCGATGGTATTGAATATATAGACTGGACAAAACAAAAATCAATCAAGTGGGGAGATAAAGCCACGCTGGAAAAAATTGATGCAATAATTGTAACTCCAGATAATAGAATTTTTGGTAAAAAAGAGTTAGATGCTAATAAAATTGTTTACCAATCAGAAACGTTTGATTACAAATCAGCAGCTAATAATAGAGATGCAAGCATCCCTCGATCTAAATTTATTATAAAAAAATCAATACCTGTAATGCCCGATTCTTTGTGTTGGATAAGAGATTTTGCTTATTCGTACAACGAGCCAATGGCAAAAAAATACAACAATCACCCTGCTTTTGGCAATTACCCTGTGGTTGGAGTAAATTGGAAACAAGCAACTGCTTTCTGTGAGTGGAGAACCCACTACTTAAACTCTTTTTTAGAGGGCAAAAAGAAAAGTGCTGAAACCGATTTTCGTTTACCAACAGAAGCTCAATGGGAATATGCTGCAAGGGGCGGTCGTTCTCAAGCTAGCTACCCTTGGGGTGGTTACTACTTACGTAACAAAAAAGGTTGTTTATTAGCTAACTTTAAACCAGGCCGTGGTAACTATCCAGAAGATGGAGGTTTTTACACCGTAAGAGCAGATGCTTATTGGCCTAATGATTTTGGCTTATACAATATGGCTGGTAATGTTGCAGAATGGACATCTTCTTTATTTTACGAAGGAGCTTACAATTTTCAACATGATATGAATCCAGATATTCGTTACAATGCTAAGGATACCGATAAACCAAGAGATAAGCGTAAAGTTATCCGTGGTGGTAGCTGGAAAGATGTTGGTAACAGATTACAATGTGGAACAAGAGATTATGAGTATCAAGATACTTCAAAATCGTATATTGGTTTCCGTTGTGTAATTGATTTACCAGCAGTAATAAGTAAAAAAGATAAAAAATAAATTTTCCCTACAAACATTAAAATTTTAATTACGAGAGTATTTTTAAAACACCACTTTTCATTTAACAAAATTGTAACTACATATATACACTTCACGTTGCAATAAAAGATTTATGAAATAATGATGTTTTAAATGTATATTCTTATATATATATAAACTTTGTAAATAAACATTAACAACCCCATCTAAAACTTAAATTTTATGGCAGGACGTCTTATTGACCGAATCTTAAACATTGGTGTATCTGCAGCAGCGGTACCAGTACTTTACGGAGCATTACAAAAAATATTGCATGCTCCAAATGCAGATTTTTGGCTTAAATTCGGGTTGCTTACCGAGTGTGTAATCTTTGGTGCTTATGCGCTACTTTATGTAGTTTCTCCTCCGCCAGAAGCCGCTATTCCGGTAGAAGCAAAAGTTATGGGTGATAGTCCATTAAAAAATATGGATAAAATGTTGATGGAAGCAGATATTACACCTACTAGCTTAAAAAAATTAGGTGAAGGGTTTAATAAATTAGGTACAAGTGTATCGGGCATTAGCGATGTAAGCGATGTTATAAAAAGTACAACTGATTTTGGAGCAAAAACTAAAGAAGCCACTGCTGCTATAGGCTCTATGGCTACAGCATTTAATGCAAGTGCAGCTACCATGACGTCTTTTAACAGTGCAAGTGAAAGTGCAAAAGGCTTTCATGAGCAAGTACAAGTGTTAACCAAAAACTTAGGTTCGTTAAATACAATTTACGAGTTAGAGCTAAAAGAAAGTAATAATCATTTAAAAGCATTAAATAACTTTTACGGTCAAATGGCACAAGCTAGTCAGACAATGATGGCAAGTGTTGATGATGCACAAAAAGCAAAAGAGCAAATTGGGGTGTTGGCTAATAACTTGGGTAAATTAAACTCGGTTTATGGCAATATGCTAAGTGCAATGCAAGGAAGATAATAAAGCAGTTGGCGGTTTGCAGTTGGCAGTTTGCAATAAACTACTAAACTTCTAAACCCCTAAACTTCTAAACCTTTCTAAACGAAATTATATTAACTAACAACCGTAAATTAACAATACTATGGCTTTACCTAAAGAGCCCCGGCAGAAGATGATTAACATCATGTATTTGGTACTAACAGCATTGTTGGCACTAAATGTATCGGCAGAAGTTATTGAAGCCTTTAGAACCGTTGATAAAAGTTTGATTAAATCGAACACTAATTTAGAAACTAGTAACGAGGGACTATTTAAGTCTCTAGCTGCTAAAGTATCTGAAGCTGGAGTTGATAAAGTAAAACTAGCAAAATGGACTGCCCATGCAGGAACTGCAAAAAAATTATCAGATGATCTAAATGTTTATATCGAAGGATTAAAGAAAGACTTGAAAACAGCATCTGGTTTAAAAATTGAAAATGGAGTTGAAGATTTTAAAATGGATGACTTAAATGCCTCATCTAGATTAATGGACAACGAAAAGAAAGGGAAAGACTTAGATGATAAATTAAAGGCTTATAGAGCCGCTATGTTAGCCATTGATCCTGAACTTGAAGCAGAATTTAAAAATACTTTTCCAGTAGAAGTAGATAATACAAAAGATGCTACAACACCAAGTTTTAGAATGATGCCAACAGTTGCCGCTGTTACGTTGTTAAGTAAATTTCAAAACAATGTAAAGAATGGCGAAAATCAAATTGTTGCAGCTTGCCATAGTAAAATTGGACAAGTAAAATTCATTTACGATAAGTTTGCTGCCGTAGTTGGACAAAGCTCTAACTATGTAATGCCAGGCGATAAAGTAAAAATTACAGCAGGTGTTGGTGCATTTAGCACTCAAGCCCAACCACAAATTACAATTGGTGGTAGTGGTGCTGCTGTAAATGCTGATGGAATTGCAGAAAGAGAATTTACTGCAGATGGTGGTGGAAACAAATCTGTACCCGTAACTGTTACATATACCAAACCAGATGGTACTAAGGAAAGTAAAAGTTATACTATTGAATATACAGTGGGTACGCCCGGCGGGGCTGCTGTAATGTTGGATAAAATGAATGCTTTTTACATAGGTTTAGAAAATCCTATCACTATTGGTTCTCCAACAGGGTGGGATAAAACAAATGTATCAATGAGTGGAGGTTCTTTATCAGGTTCTGGCGGTAAACGTACAGTTTCTGTTACCACACCAGGAAAAGCTAGCATTACAGTTACTGCAGATGGAAAATCAAGTACGTTTGAATATAGAGTTTTAAGAGTTCCAGATCCAGTATTTAAAATTGGAGACGGTAAACCTCGTCAACCAACTGTTTCTTTAAAAAATCAACAATTTGTAAGAGCCGAATTAGAAAATTTTGTTTACGACACCAAATTTAGTATAACTAAAGCAACAGTATATTTTTCTGGTGCAGGTTTCCCATCTACTCAAATTGGGTCAATTAACGGAAATGGTTTAGGTGGAATTAGTGGTTTGTTACAAAGATGTCAACCAGGCTCATCAATTACATTTGATGCTGTAACGGTTACTGGGCCCGGAGGAAGTAGAGTAATTGACGGAAGAACATTTACTTGTTATTAATTAAAATAGATGTAATTCATCAAAAAAGATGACTATGAAGAAGTATATAAAATATGTTGTTTTGCTGTTGTGCTTTGGCATTTTTACAGTAAATGTTGCTGAGGCCCAAAAGAAAAAAGCAAAACCTCGTACAGCCACAAAAAGAACCCCAACAAAGCAGGGAGCTAAGGGTAAAAAGAATGTAAAAGTTACTACCCCAACAACTGTCACGGAGCCCGTTGTTGCAGTTGCAGCTATTCCTGCTCCAGCAGTAGAAGATAGTTTACCTGTTCCGGTCGTAAAGAAATCGTTACGTCCTAATGAAGCAGTTGAATCTAGTAACTATAATGATAAAACACCTTTACCTTACGAGCATTTAAGAGCAGAAGACGCACTTTTTCGCCATAAAATATGGAGAGAAATTGATACTAGGGAAAAGTTAAATCTACCTTTTAGATATTCAGCAGATGATAACAACGGTAACCAACGTTTTATCTCTATTCTATTAAAAGCAATACAAGATAAAGAAGTAACTGTTTTTGATGCAATGGATGACCGTTTTACTACGCCTATGACAATTGGGGAGGTAGGAAAAAAACTAGGTGGAGACAGTGTGCCAGTGCCTATATTTGATAGTAATGGTGTACAAACAGGTGTGGTATATAAGAGAAATGAAATTAACCTTGATTCGTTCTATAAGTTTAGAATTAAAGAAGAAGTTATTTTTGATAAAGAAAGCTCTAGATTATTTTGGAGAATACTAGGTATTGCACCGTTAAAAAGAATCAGAATTGAATCTCAAGGCTTAGATCTTGGCGAAACAGAATTGTTTTGGGTGTATTATCCAGATATGCGACCAATTTTTTCTAAATATGAAATTTACAATGGTAAAAACTTTGGAGCAAGAATGAGTTGGGAAGAATTATTTGAAGGCAGAATGTTTTATGGTAGAATAATAAAAAGTACCATTGATAATCCTTATGACAGGTTTATTAAAAACTATCCTGGATTAACAGATTACCCAATTTTACAATTGTTAGAAGGTGAAAATATTAAAGATAAAATATTTAACTACGAACAAGATTTGTGGAGTTACTAGCCTTTACTAATTTAAATAATTAAACGCCTCGATTTTTTCGAGGCGTTTTTGTTTGGTTATTTTTTGAAAGTAATTTTATAAGTTACCATAAGCAACCTAGGTAGTATCAGATTTGTAAAAACTTGCACTAGTTATGTTTAGGAACGAAATATTTTATTTTCAAATAAAAATTACATTTGCAATTGTGGGTATACTTTAAAATAAGCTATAATTATCCCAGCTCTTTTTTTGCCTATTACTTCGGCTAATTCCTCAACAGTTTTTTCTTTTATTTGCTTTAACGATTTAAACTTTTTTAATAATAAATCAACCGTGTTTTTTCCAATACCTTCAATCTGCTCAAGTTCATTATTAAAGGCACCTTTACTTCGTAAATCTCTGTGAAAGGTAATGCCAAAAAGATGTACCTCATCTCTAACTCGGCGTATTAATTTAAGGCTTTCGCTATCCCAAGGTAATTTTATGGATTGTGTATCTTTTGGGAAAAAAATTTCTTCTTCATTTTTTGCTAAGCCCACTACTGAAGTAGTATTGGGTAAGTTTAAACTATGTATACTTTCCATAGCTGCACTTAACTGACCTTTTCCACCATCAATAATAATTAATTGTGGAATAGGTTGTTGCTCATCAAGTAACCGTTTATAGCGCCTAAACACTATTTCCTTCATGCTAGCAAAATCATTTATTCCTTTTACGGTTTTAATTTTAAAACGCCTATAATCGGCTTTACTAGGCTGCCCGTTTTTAAAAACCACACAAGCCCCTACCGGAAAACTTCCCTGAAAATTAGAATTGTCAAAACACTCTATATGTAAAGGAGTAGCGGTTAATTGCAAATCTTTTTGTAGTTGCACAAGTACCTCTTTTTTTTGAGCTGCAGATTTATCTTCTAAATTCAGCATCTTCTTTTTTATTAACTCAAACCTAAAGTGGTTTACATTTTTTTGAGATAGCTGCAAAAGTTTTAGTTTATCTCCACCTTTTGGTGTGGTTAAAAGAATACCAGGCTCAGTATAATCAATTTCAAACGGAATAATTAGTTCAGTTGCTTCACTGTCAAATTGTAAACGTAAATCGCTAATAGCAAAAGCTAAAACTTCGGCAGCTGTTTCATCTAATTTTTTTTGTAATTGAATAGTTTTTGTTTTAATAATAGTACCATTACTTACTGCCAAATAATTTACATAAGCCGTATTGCCTTCTTCCAAAATAGTAAAAACATCTACCGTGCCTATTTTAGTATTTACAACCGTATTATGCGTTTCATACTTTTTTAAACGTTCAATTTTCTTTTTTACATGTTCGGCCTTTTCAAAGTTCATTTGTAGGGCATATTCTTGCATTTCGCTTTTAAAATGTTGTAGTACAGGTTGTAAATTTCCTTTAAGTAAATGGGTTAATTGTTGCAATTCGTTAGCGTAATCGGTAGAGGTTTGTAACCCTTCGCATGGGCCTTTGCAATTACCCAAATGATACTCCAAACATAGTTTGAATTTTTTTGCTACAATATTTTTATCCGTCAAATTTAATTTACAGGTACGTAACAAAATAGTTTGCTTAATAAAATTCATTAACTCCTTTACAGAACTTACAGAAGTATAAGGGCCAAAATATGTTGAGCCATCATTAATTTTTCTTCTCGAAAAAAAAAACTCTAGGAAAGGGCTCTTTTTTTATAACTAAATAGGGATATGTTTTATCATCTTTTAAAGCAATATTGTATTTTGGTTGATGTTTTTTTATTAACGTATTTTCTAAAAGTAAAGCCTCGTTTTCGGTATTTACTATGGTAAACTCAATACGCTTGATGCGGCTTACTAACTCCATAGTTTTATAGCTTACCTTGTTTTTGCTAAAGTAGGAGCTTACTCGTTTACGTAAATGCTTTGCTTTGCCTACATAAATTAATTCGTTTGCAGCATTATAATATTTATAAATACCAGGTTGTGTAGGAATGGTATTGGCTAGTATATAAAACTCTTGTGGTGTCATTACAATTTAATAGTCCCAATTAATTTTTACTTCTTTATCAACTACAAAACTTCCATCGGCATTACTAGTTAAATAAACCATTTTGCAATTGGCATTACTATTCCAGGTAAGTTGTGTAGTTTTAGTTGTTTTTGTTTTTACTAAATAAATACGTTTTACATTGCCTGTTTCAGGCTCTATGTAAACGGTCCAACTGCTTAAACTTAAGGAATCGGGTAATTTTTTTATAGGCTCATAGGTAAGGGTTACAGCATCTAAACTTTGGTCAACAAATTTTTTCTCTAAAAATAATTGAATCAAATTAGTTGAATCAATTTCTGGAGTAAGAAATTCATTTATTGCACTAGGTAAGTCTTCTATTTTTAGCCAGCTACTATCTTTTTTATCCCCTTCAATAAGGTACTGAATTGGATTTAAGCCTTTTTCTTTTATGGAATAAAGTTGCCCTTTAATATAAATTGTAACTGGGAAAAAGCGTTGCTTAGCTAAAGAATCTGTTGTTATGCTATTTGCAGTTAGGGGTATCTTTTTTTCATTTGTTGTACAACTGTTTAACAAAAGCATAAACGCACCTAAAATGGGGACATAAAATTTCATACGTAAAATTAAACTATACTGTTGTAAATAAAAAACTGGGAAAGCTTTGGCTTCCCCAGTAGTATGTTAAAAAGAGTTTGTTAAAAGCTTTTTGATACGCCAACTTTAAAACCAATATTATATAGTTTTTCTGAAACAGCTATATTTTTGTTATGGGTACTAAACAATTGGTATCTAAATTGTGGGCCAGCTAAAAAGTTTAAATCGCCAACTTTGTAATTAATGTAGGCCTCTGCAGCAGTATTCATATTAAATCTTCTTAATAAATAGGATTCATTTACGTAATATTTTCTATCCGAAGAGATTACATTTGGTTTACCGCCAAATACATACGTTGGTTGTACAGATCCGCCAACAAATAAATCAAACCTTGCTTTATCTAAAACTTTATAATACCCACCCAACGGAATAGAAAGTTGATAAGTGGTGTTATGTATTTTATCAATAGCGTTAGTATTGTTAGCAATATAACTAGCTACTGAGCTATACTCAACTGCTTGGGTAGTAGGGTTAATAGTTGCTAAAGTAGTAGGCGATGGGTGACTTGTAATATTACTAGTGATACCGTAATTCGTTAAATTTAATTGTAATCCAGCTTTTAATTTTACTCGTTTTGAAGTTGCATAGGCAATATTAAAACCAGTTTCTATATTTAATGCAGCGTTATGCTTCATTGGATTAGCAGCATCAAAATTTGTTGCTCCAATTGTAGGTATGGTTGTATTTGCTAAAAAAGGGTTAGCATCATATTGTGGGCCAGGGCTCATAGTTCTATAGCCTATACTAGGTGTTGCATAAAATTCCATGCTAGCATTTTTCATCCAATTCTTCTTCTTTGCATTTTTTTGTTTTGATGCCTCTTGTACAGCTAAATTTAAATTATCTTTTTTGCTTTGTTGCCTAATTTTATTTTCGTTTTGTGGTGATTTAGTAACAACGCTTTGAAACATATTTTTTGTAGTTGTAACTACCCCATTGTTATTTTTTAATTCGTTGGTAATAAACTCATCAATAGTAGTATTTTCTGATGAGGCCTCAATTTTAGTTATACTTGCATCGGTTTGTTTTATACTTGCTTTAGTAACTGAAAGTTTATTTGTTATTGCACCAGAATTTTGTGTTGGGTTAGTAGTTACAACATAAAAACTAGTAATACTTGCTTTTTTACTATTAACGTTACTTTCTTCACGACTATAGGTAGGTGAACTTACTTTGTTACTGCTAGCTACTGAAGTAGACAATGTAGTAGGATTATTATTATTTTTGTTGTTAATTAGTTCTTTTGAGCTATTTATTGAGGTAACTTCTTGTGTATTTTTATTTTCTAAAGTGGCTAGTATAGTATTATTTTGAGTAGTCTTTTTTTCTGAAGATAAACTAGTAGTAGGGTCAGTATTTTCGTAACCAATAAATAACACTCCCGTAAATAAAATTAAACACATAAGCACCGAAGGCCATTTACGACTAGGATGCAAATCGTTATAAATACTGTGCCAAACTCTTTTTGAAGGAATCATTTTAAAGTCATCGGCACTTTCCTTTATAAAGCGTTCAAAATTATTTGTATATATTCTCTTTTCCATTAGGCACAAAAACAGTTAGGTAATCCAAGTATTTATCTTGGTGCAACTGCAGCTTGATAAATAATTTTTTCTTTTGGTTTTAGTATTATTTTTTTTCTTATTAAAATTTCTTCTAGCATTGATTTAGCTCTTGTATATTGACTTCGGCTAGTACTTTCTTCTATATCTAACAACATACCAATCTCCTTATGAGAAAAGCCTTCAATAGCATAAAGATTTAAAACCGTTCTGTACCCAAGTGGTAATAATCTAATGCACTCAACCACTTGTTTGGCTTGCATTATTGAAGGAATCATATCTTCTCTTATGTGCAAGCCGTTTGCGTAAGCAATATCTAAACTATCCGAAAACTTTTTATTCTTTTTTAAAACATTTATACAAGTGTGTACTACAATTCTTCTTATCCAGCCCTCTAGCGATCCTTCGTTTCTATACTGAAACATTTGTGTGTATACTTTTACAAATCCTTCTTGTAACATATCTTCAGCATCTTCTCTATTTTTTGCAAAGCGATAACACACACTTAGCATTCGGGGGCTAAATCGATTATACAAAGCCTCTTGGGCAGATGCATTATTTTTAAGACATCCAGCTATCATTAGCTCTTCAGTCATATAAATTATTTAGTTTCCTTAAAATTAGGACAATTTTTGGTGTGAATATGCTGCTTAATAAAAAAGGATCAAATTTTAACATTTGACCCTTTATTAAACTTAAACTATTGATAATTAGCAGATTAAAAATTACTTCGGAGTGCAATAATAAAACTTCTGCCTGGTGCCGAAAAGCCAGAAGCAAAATATCGGTAATTTCTATCAAAAAAATTTTCTACACCAAGTTGTACCTGAAAACCCTTTTTTGCAGTAATGGTAGTTTTAATATTTGTTGTTAACCAGCTTGGCATCCCATCTGCAGTGGCATATTGTGCATTATCTTCTCCATCGGCGTTATACTCATCAAGTTTTTTCCACCCATTGTATAACAAATAAAACTCTGCATTTATTTTTTTATATTGATAAGTAATACTTGTTTTTCCTAAAGTTGGTGGAATATGATCCAATGGTTTACGACCTACTTTTTTACTGACTAAACTGTACGATCCATTAGTTTGCTTTTCGTAAATACTAGAGTTCTTTGTATTATCTGTAATAAAATATCCTTTTGTATAGGTTAGCGTACTTCTTATGATCAAGTTTTTTATTACTTCAGCATCTACACCAACACTAAAGCCATACACATTGGCTTTGTTTATATTTTGATTTGCTAATACTTGGCTTTTAACACCATTGTATAAAATAGAGTCTTGTCCGTTTAATTTATAAGGTGCTTTTAGTATAGCATTTCTAAATAAATTGTAAAAACTTGTAAACTCAAAAGTTATTTTGTTATCAATCTTTTGCATAAAACTAATATCAATATTATACGTATACTCTGGTTTTATAGCTGCATTAGGAACTACCACTTGGCTTGCTAATGTGCTGCTTTCAAATACTTTTGCCAAATCATCAATGTTTGGGGCCCTAAATGCAGATGAAATAGCAAGCTTTATACTTGTATTTTTAGTGTGATTGTATACCAAGCCTATATTGCCTGTAACTGCAAAATTAGTTTGCGTAATAGCAGTATCTGGTAAGTTAAAAAATGAGTTATCTAACACATTACTTTTTAAACGTACGGCTTGTAAACGAATACCATCGTTTAGTATTAATTTTTTATTATTGAAATGATGGGTGTGTTGTGCATACACACCAAAATTATTTAGTGTATTTTTTCCATCCGGATAACGAGTGTCTAATTTTGAAACAACGCCTGTATTTAAATTTTTGAGTGTAGCGGCAGATTTTACGTCATTCAATTGCATATCTAAACCAACTGTTAATTCGTTGTTTGTCCACTTTTTTATTGCATTTAGTGTTGTGCCAAAAACGTTTACTTTTTCTATTCTACTTTCAAATCTATCGTAGCGTTTAAACTCTCTTGTTTGCCTACTTTCTTCAATGGCTTGATAATTAATATTGGCCTTGATACTATTAAAAAAACCTTTTGTATTTGCATCAAAAGTGTAAGCACCCATTACCCTTTTTTGAGGGCCATAATACCATTGGGCAAAGCGTAAAGTTGTTCCAATGCTACCACCAAAGTTTCTGGTGTCTTGTAGCCTATCGTACCTAGGTACATTGTTGCTGTTAGAGATTTGCAAATTTAAAGAATGACTTATTTTATTTGATGGGTTATATAAAATTTTTTGAGTAATATCCCATTGTTTGTAGCCAGAAAATTTTTGAACTCTATCCTCCTCATTAATCAATAAAGTATCTATACCATTGATCGTGGCTACATAGGTACTTCTTCTTCCAAAATTTGGATACTTACGATTATAGGAATCACCCATTTTCATATCGCCAAAGTCGCTAAAATTATATAGTTGCATCCAAGCAATTTTTTTATTGCCAATACTAGCATCTACATGTATTGTTTTTTCATTATTACTAGTATTGTGTCTTACAAATCCTGTACCTACAACTAACGTGTTAGTTGTTGAAGAAAGAATGGGTGCTTTAGTTATTAAATGCACAATTCCGCCTAAAGCATCGCTACCGTAAATGGTGCTAGATGGACCATACATTACTTCTACTCGGCTTAAAGAATTTTGATCGGTTGTTATTGCATTTTGTAGATGCCCACTTCTATAAATTGCGTTATTCATTCTTACTCCATCAATAACTAGTAAGACTCTACTAGCTTCAAATCCACGTATTACAGGACTACTACCGCCTTGCTGGCTTTTTTGTACAAATATTTTACCCGTATTTAGTAATAAATCTCCAATGTTTTGTGTATTGGCGTCTGCAATTGTTTTTGATGTAAGCACATCAATTTTTTGTGCTATATTTTTTTTACTTTGAGATATATTACTTGCAGAAATAACGACTTCCTCTAAACTAATCTCTTTTTTTGTTGAGTCTATTTGTTGTGCAATACTTGTATGCATTTGGATAAATGCAATAGCAAGTATATAAAGTTTTTTCATTTATACTTTTTGATAATAAAAAAATTGTAAAACAATTTATCGCTCTACATTTTTAAAAATAAAAATTATCAAAGCGTATTTGGTGGGGGAGTAGCAATTTCTATACTTACCGTTAATATATTTTGTGTAGGTATAAAATATTTTATTTTGGGCGATAAAAAAAATAGCAGTAGCAGATTTGAATTGTTTTGGGAGAGTAGTAGTGCAGGTGAAAGAAATTGAGTTATTAAGAGGTGCAAAGGCTTATCCGTATTACTTTGATTGCCTAAAGCCAAGAATAATTTTTGCTTTATTTCTTTTTCTGCACTATCAAATAAGCCACTTATTACTAACGAATCATTTTTTTGTGTTACTTCTTTTACATCAAATAACTCACCCTGTACAATTAATTCTTTCCCTTGCTCCATCCAGTGTATGTTCTTTTTTAAAAGCGTAATGGTTAATAACGAACACGCTTCAAGTTTTTCCTCCATTTCCGCTTTAATGCATTGTTGTTTTACTAAAAAATAAACACAAACTAGCATGGGCATTAAAACCATTGTTAGTAAAGGAAAAGCAAAAATATTTTTATTGTATTTAAACATTTAACTGCACTTATTTTGCTTAGGGTTGGGTTGGTCGCTTTTTTAAACTATCCGCTGGGTAATGTGCTTCTATACTATCTCTTAATGCATTAGCCCAATTGGTAATTATTTCTTTTTGTTGAGTATTAAGTTTCGCCTTTTTATGTATGTAGGTATAGGATTCTAGGGGCATTTCATTTTCACTAATTTCATTGCTTATTTCTTCTAGTTTTTTATATTGCCGCCCAATTTTATAACTACTAAACATACTAAAATTTAATTCTTTTTTACCCTCTTTTATATGATCATTTAGCCACCAAGCTATTGGCTGTATATTGGCGTACCACGGGTAATTAGTATGGTTACTGTGGCAATCGTAGCAACTTGTTACTAAAATAGTTTGCACCTCATTTGGTACTGCATATTTTGTTGTAATGTCGTTTTCAGCAAGGTCTTTACTATTATTTTTTGTTGGTCGTATAAATTGAATAACAATAAACGCTATTAATAAAATTTGTGCAAATCGTTTCAATATTAATTTCATAAAATAAATTTAAGTGGTCAAACAATTCCCTGTCATTTCTTTTGGTATAGGTAAGCCCATCATAGTTAAGATAGTGGGTGCAATATCGCCTAATTTCCCTTGTTTAATTGTTCCTTTCCATTGGGCATCTAGTACAAATAAAGGAACTAGGTTTAACGTATGTGCTGTATTAGGGCTACCATCTTCATTTATCATATAATCGCTATTGCCATGGTCGGCGGTTAAAAAAATGGTATAGTTATTTGCTAGGGCAGCTGTAACTACTTTTTCTACACAACTATCTACGGTTTCAACAGCTTTTATTACCGCACTCCATACGCCTGTGTGCCCAACCATATCTGCATTTGCAAAGTTTAAGCAAATGAAATCTGTAGGGTTGTTTTGTAGTTCATTTACAATAGTAGTTGTTAATTCATTAGCACTCATTTCTGGTTGCAAATCGTACGTAGCTACTTTTGGCGAGGGAGTCATTAATCGTTTTTCGCCAACAAAAGGCGTTTCTCTCCCCCCACTAAAAAAGAAACTTACGTGTGGGTATTTTTCTGTTTCGGCAATACGAATTTGTGTTTTGCCCTGTTGTTCCAAAACTTCGCCAAGTGTATTTTTTAAATCATCGTTTTCAAAAACTACGTGTACGTTTTTAAACGTTTGATCGTATTGTGTAAGTGTTGTGTAGTGCAAGTTTAATTTGTGCATTCCAAATTCTACAAAATCATGTTGCGTAAGTACGTCGGTAATTTCTCTACATCGATCTGTTCTAAAATTAAAACAAATAACAACATCATCATTTTTTATAGGTTGATAGCTTTTTAAATTTATAATTGGTTTTATAAATTCATCTGTAACATTATTTTGGTAAGATGTTTCTATACTATCAAAAATAGAATTGGATTGTTCGCCAATACCGTTTACCAATGCATCATACGCTAACTTTACTCTTTCCCATCTTTTATCTCTATCCATTGCAAAATACCTACCAGTAACACTTGCAATTTTACCTGTTGTATTATCTAAATGCTTTTGTAAATCTGTTAAATAAGCCAACCCACTTTTTGGGTCAGTATCTCTACCATCAGTAAAAGCATGTATATGTACATTGGTAAAGTTTTGTGCCACACAAATTGTTGTTAAAGCTTTTAAATGATTTAGGTGGGAGTGTACGCCACCATTGCTTACTAAACCAATTAAGTGCAACGGTTTATTGTTTTGTTTAGCATAAGTAATAGCGTTTAATAAGATTTTGTTTTTAGCAAATTCTCCCGTTTTAACCGCTACATTTATACGTTGTAACTCTTGGTAAACTATTCTGCCAGCGCCTAAGTTTAAATGCCCAACTTCGCTATTACCCATTTGCCCTTCTGGTAAGCCAACTTCTTCGCCACAAGTTACCAAAGTGGTATTTGGGTATTGGGTGTATAAAGAGCTTACAAAGGGCGTTTTAGCATGTTGTATAGCATCACTCTTGTGTATTTTTCCTAAACCCCATCCATCCATAATTATCAACATTACTCGTTTACTTATCATTTGGTAAAGCTAATTTATTTTATACTATTTTTTTATTTTAACGTTTATTCAGCTACAGTTTTTAACTTTAACTCAACTTGGCATACTTTTGGTAAAATAGGATAAGAGTAAAAAAAGCAACATGAAACAGTTTTTAATTTTAATCTCCATAGTAGGGTTATTTTCCTTTACAAAATCTATTGGTTTTGATGAAGTTATTATTGCCTTAAAAGAAGGGAATGCTAGTAAAGTGGCTCAACAATTTGATAAAACTGTTGAAATTTCAATTCCAACTAAAAGTGATTCTTATAGTAAAACACAGGCCGAAATGATTTTAAAAGACTTTTTTAGTGCCAATGGGGTTAAAAATTTTACCGTTATACACAAGGGAGAAAACAATGGATCGAAGTACTGCATAGGAAATTTAATAACCCGTAATGGTACCTTTAGAACAACTATTTATATGAAACAAAAAGCCGATAAACAACTTATACAGGAAATTAGTTTTGAAGCGGCATAACTAAAAAATATTTTTTACCAGATAGCTCCAAAATTTTTGGAGCTTTTTTTATGTACTTTCTTAGCTTTGTTTTATGAAGTACGATGAACAATTACAACATCTTATAAAAAATGCACTTGCCGAAGATATTGGAGATGGAGATCATTCTACCTTATCTAGTATTGATGCAAATGCAAAAGGAAAAGCTATTTTAAAAATTAAAGAAGATGGAATTTTAGCTGGGGTAGAAGTGGCTAAAAAAATATTTACTTATGTACAACCCAACATCCTCTTTACTGCTTATAAAAAAGATGGCGACCAAATGAAATTTGGCGAAATTGCTTTTGGTATAGAGGCTAATATACATACAATTTTACAAGCCGAACGATTGGTGTTAAACACTATGCAACGAATGAGCGGCATTGCAACATTAACAAAAAAGTTTACCGATAAATTAAAAGGGTATAAAACAAAACTATTAGATACCAGAAAAACTACACCTAATTTTAGATTGTTAGAAAAAGAAGCTGTTAAAATAGGTGGAGGAATAAACCATAGATTTGGATTGTATGATATGATTATGTTAAAAGATAACCATATTGATTATTGTGGCGGAATTGAAAAAGCAATCAACAAGGCATACGACTATATACAATCTAAAAAAATGGGTTTAAAAATTGAAGTAGAAACAAGAAGCCTTGAAGATGTGGAAAAAGTGATGGCTATTGGTAAAGTAAATAGAATAATGTTAGATAATTTTACCCCAGAAAAAATTGTTGAGGCATTACAAATTATTAAGGGAAAATACGAAACAGAAGCTAGTGGAGGAATACACTTTGATAATATTGAAAGCTACGCTGATACTGGTGTTGATTACATTAGCAGCGGTGCAATAATACACCAAGCCAAAAGTTTAGATTTAAGTTTAAAAGCGGTGGTAATGTAATAATTCGATAATTTGCTAATTTCAGTTTAAACTATAAAATAAACTTATCGTCTTTTCGCCTTGCCAGCAAAATTTTTGATAAAATGCTATAGTAACTTCCGTGTTTCTGGGGCAAAACATAACAACATGAAAAAAATAAATTCACTTAGTGGTTTGGTTTACTCAACCGACCCTAATTTTAAAATACAAGAAGAAAGTATAGATGTTGAAACATTGCCTACATCAAAACAAAAATTAAAAATTAAATTAGAAACCAAGCATAGGGCCGGTAAGGCAGTAACCTTAATTTCAGGTTTTATTGGTAAGCAAACCGATGCGGAGGAGTTAGGGAAAAAACTAAAATCATTTTGTGGTACAGGTGGCAGCGTAAAAGATGGCGAAATAATTGTACAAGGGGATAATAGAGAAAAAATAAAACAATGGTTGAATAAAAATGGCTATCCTACGGCTTAATAAAATACGTAAATTTGTGTAACATGTTTAAAATTACCGAAGGCATAAAAGTAAGTGTAGAAACATTTTACCAACCCGATTATAGCAACATAATCAATAACGAATTTATGTTTGCATATAAAATAACTATTGAAAACAATAATGCTTTTCCAGTAAAATTACTACGCCGCCATTGGCATATTTACGATAGCAATGGCACCTTAAAAGAAGTGGAGGGCGAGGGGGTTGTTGGGGTTCAGCCTCATATAAACCCAACAGAATTTTATCAGTACATAAGTGGATGTAATTTGCGTACCGAAATGGGTAAAATGAATGGTAGTTATTTAATGCTTAATCTTAATACCAAAAAAACCTTTGATGTTACCATTCCATCTTTTAACATGGTTGTGCCCTATAAGTTAAACTAAACTATGCATTTTAACCTTTTTGATGTACCTTTAGCCTAGTAGATAATTTTGTTTAATTACTTAAGTAAAACCAATGCCAAAAATCACATTTTCCAACAAAAATAACGAGTTTTATCAAAGTTTAAAAACTTCGGTAGATGAATACTTTGAAACAAAAGGTATTAAAAAAACCGGTGATTGGAGATTGTATATAAAAACAATTATTTTGGTAAGTGTTGCTATTGCAACATACTTTACCGTAATGCTTGTACCAATGAGTGGTTTGCTTACCCTTAGTTTATGTGGATTATTAGGTTATACATTTGCTTGTGTAGGTTTCAGTGTAATGCATGATGCAAACCATGGTAGTTACTCTACCAAACCCTTAGTAAACGATTTTTTAGGGCTTAGCATGAATTTTATGGGGGCCAATGCCTATTTCTGGAAACAAAAACACAATATCATTCATCATACCTATACCAATGTAGATGGGTTAGATGATGATATAGCAAAAAGCCCTATCATTCGCCAGTGTGAATCGCAAAAATGGGTGCCTGCACACAAAATTCAACATATTTATTTACTACCAATTTATGCGTTGTCATCAATATTTTGGTTATTTATAATGGATTTTACAAAATATTTTACCCGTAAAATTTACACTACGGATGCTTGGAAGATGACCACCAAAAATCATATTGTTTTTTGGACAACTAAAATTTTATATCTAACTGTTTATATGGTATTGCCAGCTATAAAGTTTGGCTTTTTCCCTTGGTTAGCAGGTTTTTTTATTTTGCATGCCTTTATGGGGTTAACCTTATCATTGGTGTTTCAATTAGCTCATGTAGTTGAAAATACAGAGTTTGAAACCATTGCATTAGATGAAACAAAACATATTGAAACTGCCTGGGCAGAGCATCAAATAAAAACGACTGCAAATTTTGCAATGGATAATAAAGTGATCAGTTGGTTTGTTGGTGGCTTAAATTATCAAATTGAGCATCATCTTTTTCCCAAAGTAAGTCATGTACATTACCCAACTATTAGTAAAATAGTTAGGGCAAAATGTAAAGAATTTAATTTGCCGTATAATTATTATCCTACTTTTTTTACTGCTTTAGCATCGCACTTTAGAGTAATGAAATGGTTAGGACAAAATGAACCGGTAACCGTAACGCAAGCACAAGCTGCTTAAGGTTTATATTTAGTTTCTGTAAAAAGGGTATCGTTATCTAACTGCATTAATTGTTGTAGGGTAGTAGCGGTGTTTTTGCTCATATACTTTTTTACAATTTGCCAACCAACATAGCTACCAATATTACCTGGCGAGGCATCTCCTAACTCTTGTGTTTTAGGGCTTTCACCAATGTAGTTTTTAATAATATTATTGTCTATGGTTTGTAAAAAACTGTTTTGTACAAACAAATCCCAAATTGCCCTTTCGTGGAGGTTGCAATCTTTTAATTGCTGCGTGGTGTAGCCAATCAAATTGGCAGGGTTTGCTTTTGGTAAAATTTTTTGTAAAATGTACAAATGCTTTCCTTTTTCAATCATTTGCTGTACAAGCGTTTTATCTTCTAATTTTTCTGGAAAAATATCTAGTACAATATTTTTCATAGCATTAACTGTAATGTAATCTGGCTCAAATCTATCAGTAATGTAAGAAGGGTACACTTGTTGTACCATTTCTGATTTGTATAACGAAAAATTTTTGCCCAAGTGATGTTGTAGTCCTATAATAATGGCATCGTCCGATAAAATATCGCCATACCCATCTAATGGTCCTATGTAAGTAATTAAATTGGTTGGTAGTTTGTACGATGGAAAGTAGTGTTTTATAAACTTTAGTCCTTCAATTATTTTATTTTCATATAACGAAAAAGTAAAAAACACTTTTTTACTACTATCGTAAACGGGTTTGTAGGCCGTTAAAAAACCTTGCAAATAATTAGCAACAGTATCTTCACTCCAAGCAGGTTCAATATTTAAAATAATAGCAAAAAAGTTTTCGCCAAAAGAAGGATAGTTAGCCTGTAATTTGTTTAGTTTGGTAATTAAGTTACTGGTATCTGCTTTAAACAAATCTTCCTCAAACCGCTGGGTTTTAATAGCTATCTTAATGTTTGCTACATTAGGACTGTTATCATTGTTGCATCTTGCAAAAAATAGTACGGCTATAATTGTTATAAATGCTATTCTCATTTTCTTAATTTAACTTTACAAAGTAAACAATCTTTTATCAAACGTAAATACTCCTCTTTAGGAGCTTGGTGTTTATGAAAATATTTTTAGCGCAACAAAATTATCATATAGGCAATTTTGAAAGTAATACACAACAAATAATTGCTGCCATCCAAGAGGCTAAAAAACAAGGAGGCGATTTAATTGTATTTAGCGAATTAAGTATTTGTGGCTATGCACCAAAAGATTTTTTAGAGTTTGATGATTTTATACAAAAATGTTATAGTGCTATAGATGAAATAAAAGTATATGCAGATACTATTGGAGTGCTAGTTGGTGCCCCAGATAAAAACCCGATTAACCAAGGCAAAGATTTATTTAATGCTGCCTACCTTCTTTACAACAAAGAAATAAAAGCAGTAGTACATAAAACCTGTCTACCCAATTACGATGTGTTTGATGAGTACCGATATTTCGAACCAGCGTATAGTTGGCAAGTAATAGAATTTAAAGGGAAAAAATTAGCAGTTACAGTGTGTGAGGATATTTGGAATTTAGGCGACAACCCTTTATACCGTATTTGCCCAATGGACGAGTTGATGAAACAACAACCCGATGTTATGATAAATTTATCTGCATCGCCATTTGATTATACACACGATGAAGATAGAAAAGCTACCATTAAAGCTAATGTTACAAAATATAAATTACCCTTATTTTACTGTAATGGGGTTGGTAGTCAAACAGAAGTTGTGTTTGATGGCGGAAGTTTAGTATTTGATAAATTTGCAAACTTATGTGGGCAATTACCAATGTTTGAAAGTAGTTTGCAATCCTTTATTTTAAATACGGATGGTACTATTGACGCACCTATATTGGAAGAATCAAATAAATTATCTAGCGAAGAGTTAAACGCAGCAACATTAAACGCGAACCTACATATTGAAATGATTTATAAAGCCCTATTGCTTGGTATAAAAGATTATTTTACTAAAATGGGCTTTACAAAAGCCATAGTAGGCAGTAGTGGAGGAATTGACAGTGCTGTAACGCTAGCCCTAGCATGCGAAGCGTTGGGTGCAGAAAATGTACGAGCTATTTTAATGCCATCTGATTACAGTACACCGCATAGTGTTAGCGATGCAGAACAATTAAGTAAAAACCTAAAAAATCCTTACGATATTATTTCAATTAAAAATATTTACGAAAGCTTTTTAAATGAATTAAAACCAACCTTTAATAACTTACCCTTTAGTGTAGCCGAAGAAAATATTCAAAGCCGTACTAGAGGTAATTTATTGATGGCAATAGCCAATAAATTTGGATACATCTTATTAAATACAAGTAATAAAAGCGAATTAGCTACAGGCTATGGAACGCTGTACGGCGATATGGCAGGCGGTTTAGGCGTACTAGGCGATTGCTACAAACTACAGGTTTATGCTTTAGCTAAGTACATAAACCGTACAACAGAAATAATACCCAATAACATTATTACAAAAGCCCCAAGTGCCGAGTTAAGGCCTGCGCAAAAAGATAGCGATTCGTTACCTGATTATTCTATACTCGATAAAATATTATATCAATATATAGAAAGGCGGCAAGGACCAAACGAAATTAAAGCACAAGGATTTGAGGCAACATTAGTTGATAAAGTATTAAAAATGGTAAACATGAACGAATACAAACGCAATCAATTTTGCCCCATTATTCGTATATCGCCAAAAGCATTTGGTGTAGGAAGAAGGTTGCCGATAGTTGCAAAGTATTTGAGTTAAAAAAGGGTTAAACTTTTTCTACTACCACTGCAGTGCCGTTGGCTAATACCTCTGTAACACCTGCCATTACTTCGTTTGCATCTTAGCGCATGTTTATTACAGCATTAGCACCACGTTCTGCAGGCCTTTTGGTATAAAGTTTAGGTCTATTTTATAAAAAGAAAAATTAACTTTCATAAATTATTGAAAATTCAATAATTATACTATCTTTGTGTTATAAATAATTGAAGGATGAAATTAGCAGAAGCAAAAGCACAATTTATAAGTAGTTGGGGAGCATTTGCTACACATTGGGGTATAAATAGAACTATGGCACAAATACATGCGTTATTGCTTATATCCCCAAACCCTATTACACAAGATGATATTATGGAGCAGCTAAATATTAGCAGAGGTAATGTAAATATGAATACAAGAGAGTTGATTGATTGGGGCTTGGTTGATAGAGTTTTAGTACCTGGCGAACGTAAAGAATTTTTTAGTGCCGAAAAAGATATATGGAAAGTAAGTACACAAATTATTAAAGAAAGAAAGCGTAGAGAGTTAGATCCAATGCTTAAGCTATTAGCACAATTAGAAAAAATTGAGGGAGATAAGAAAGATAAGGATACCCAACAATTTATAGATACTGTACAAGGGATAAAAAAATTGGGTAGCCAAGCAGATAAAATGTTGGATGTTATGATTAAAGCAGAGGAAAACTGGATAACCGGTTCGCTACTAAAGTTCTTTAAATAAAGAGTAATTAATTAAGCTAGATTTTTCTAGCTTTTATTTACTGCATATTTTTCAAATATTATTGAAAATTCAAAATATGCAGTTATGAAAAAATTTAAACAAATTGAGTTTTATGTCAGCGTAATCTTGTTGATAGCGAGCTTAGTGTAAACTGTTCTTACCCAAAACAATACATTTATATGGGCTTATATGGTAGTTGGTACTTGGCAAGTAATTAGTATGATGGGGCATACTAAAAATAGTTGCTTTACTAAAAGAGTGGACGCAGATACACCTATCATTTTACAACCGCAAGCATAATAGGGATTGCTCTACTAGGCTTTGTATTTTACCAGTTACTTTTTATTTTTGTTATATTACTTTTTGTAGCTCCTTTTATGGCAATAGGGTATACTTATTTATGCTACAATGAAACATATATTAAAATGAAACGGCCATTGGATGATTTAAAATAAATGGGTTTGAAATCAATATTGAACTTATACGAAATTAAAACTAACTGCAACTTGCATTAGCATGTTTTTACTTTATTTAATGCTGTAACTTTGTAAAAATGAATATACAACCGACAATATTATTTGATGGAGTTTGTAACTTTTGTAATGGTGCTGTAAACTTTGTAATTAAAAGAGATAAGCAAGGTGTACTAAAATTTGCTGTTTTACAAAGCAATGCTGGGGTACAATTATTACAGCAATATAATTTACCAACAACCGACATGAAATCGTTTGTGTTTATTGAAAATGGAATTGCCCACACCCAATCAACTGCTGCACTAAAAGTATGTAAATATTTAGGTTGGGCATGGCCTTTATGTAACGTTTTTATATTAGTGCCTAAGTTTGTTAGAGATGGTTTATATAATTGGATAGCAAAAAATAGATACAAATGGTTTGGCCAAAAAAATGCTTGTATGATACCCACACCCGAAGTAAAATCAAGATTTTTAATATAATGAATAAAAAAACATTAGTAATAGGTACCTCAACAAACCCAGAACGATATAGTTATTTAGCAGTAAATAAATTACTTAAACATAAGCATAGTGTTTTAGCAATAGGATTAAAGAATGGTACCATTACTTCTGTGACTATAGAAACAACTTTACTGCCGTATGAAAATATTGATACGGTTACACTTTATGTAAATCCTGCCAACCAAAAACAGTACTATAGTTATATTATTTCTTTGCAACCTAAGCGTATAATATTTAACCCCGGTACCGAAAATAGTGAGTTTGAAAAATTAGCTCTCCAAAATAACATTGAAGTAATTGAGGCTTGTACCTTAGTTATGCTATCTACAAATCAATATTAATCGTATTTCTACTTTTATCCTATCGTATATCTACTTGCCTTATTAATGCGGGTGATTATGGTAGCTTAGGTGCATATACTTTTTCGGGCACAAGTTACCTATACCTAGCATGGTATTAAATGGTTCAACAACAAAAGGAATACAATTGATATTAGTAACAAAGAAAATGGTATATATATACTGCAACTAATTGCCCAATCCAAAAACCAAGTAGAAAAAATTATAAAAAACTAAGGTAAATTCATGTGTACATTAAAGTGATAACAGCAATGTTATCCTTTTTTTATTTTTGGTATAAAGTAAATCAGGTATACTAAAATAAACGTAACTTTAAGAAAACCTTTTTTATGTTATGGAGAAAATTTAATGGAGATCTCATCAAGCTACCTATTAAAGATGCAGTAGAAAATGCCATCAAAAAAGAAACTACCGATGGAAATAAGCTAAAAGTTTGTATTGGTACCGATAGCCAAGTAAAAGGTAAAGAAACCGAATTTGCAACCGTAATTGTTTTTTTACGAGAAGGCAGAGGAGGTTTTATGTTTATTCACAACGAAAAAACATTGCATAAATACAGCATTAAAGAACGTATGTTGGTAGAGGTAGCAAAAAGTATTGAAATTGCTTACGAATTATGTACTTTATTTACTGAACATAATGTAGATATGGAAGTACATGCCGATATCAATACTAATCCACAATTTAAAAGCAACGAAGCATTACGAGAGGCTATGGGCTATATTTTAGGAATGGGCTTTGCTTTTAAAGCCAAGCCAGAGGCCTTTGCTAGTAGTTGTTGTGCAAATAAAGCAGTCAATTAATTTACTGGCTTTTTTGTTTTTCGGCATAACCCAACTATCTGAGTAGCTTTTTAAATTTGCATGTATAGAGCCCATCAGCTGCCTGCTTTTCTTTACCTCTCCAATAGCATTATCAATCATTTTTTTGTTTGCCCAAACGAACAAAATGAGGTTAAAAGTAAAAGGTTAAACAGGTGTTTTTTATCTAATTTTTTATCAAAGAAAGGAGATCTGGGTGTAAAAAAATGCCTTCTATTGGGTATTTATTTCATCTATAAGTGCTAATATTTTATCTTTCCCTAATTTTTTTACAGCACTCGTTACAAAATGTTGCGGTAAAAATTGCCAAGTTTTTTTCATGGCTTCTAAAAACGATTTTACATTTTTACTTACAATGGCTTGTTTTTCCTTATCACTTTTAGTAAAAATTAATGCAAAGGGAATTTGCCATGCTTTTAATTGTTCCAAAAAAGCTAGGTCAATTTTTTGTGGAGTATGTCGGGCATCTATCAATACAAAAACTAAACTTAAGTTTTCTCTTTTACGTAAATAGTTTTCAATCATTTGCTCCCAACGTCGGCGGCTACTTTGGCTTACTTTTGCAAAGCCATAACCAGGTAGATCTACCAAATACCAATGATCTTGCTTATCTGCTTTTGTATGGGTAGAGGTTGAATAAATTTCAAAATGATTAATAAGTTGTGTTTTGCCTGGCGATGCAGAAGTTTTTGCCAGTTTTTCCATACCACAAAGCATATTAATTAAGGAAGATTTGCCCACATTACTTCGTCCAATAAATGCATATTCAGTTTTATCGGGTAAGGGGCATTTATCAAAAGTAGGGCTGCTAATAATATATTTTGCAAACTTAATAACCATTCTGCAAATATACAGTCTAAAAAAGCTTATGAGTTATTAATCCTTTAACCTAAGGATAGTTCAACAACAGCACCAAATAAAATTGTAAATAGTATCTTTGTAGCTAATGACAGATTTTGCACATGATAGCGTAGTGCCGTATAAAAATGCGGATCAAAGTAAAAAAGAGCAAGTAGCCACTATGTTTAATGATATTGCAGGCAAATACGATTTTTTAAATCGTTTTTTAAGTGCAGGCACAGATTTAGGTTGGCGAAAAAAGGCATTGAAGCAATTAGAGTCAATTGATGCTAAAAAGTTGTTAGATGTTGCCACTGGCACTGCAGATGTAGCTATTATGGCAGCTAAACAATTAAAACTAAAAAAAATTATTGGTATTGATATTAGCGATGGAATGTTAGATGTGGGCAGGCAAAAAATTGTTAAAGCCAATTTGCAAAACACTATCGAATTGTTAAATGGGGATAGCGAAGCAATAAATTTTCCTGATAATACGTTCGATGCCGTAACTGTGGCATTTGGTGTACGTAATTTTGAAGATTTGGAAAAAGGCTTAAGTGAAATAAAAAGAGTATTAAAACCCACGGGTAAACTTGTGGTTTTAGAGTTTAGTAAGCCTATTTTACCAGGTGTTAAAACAATGTATAATTTATACATGAAAATTATAACGCCAACTGTTGGTAAAATGATTAGTAAAAACAAAGTGGCGTATGCTTACTTGGATGAAAGCATACAAAAATTTCCGGAAGGTAAAAATTTTATTACTATTTTAAATAATATAGGTTACACAAATACCTATTCTAAAAAATTGAGTTTAGGCATATGCAGTATTTATTGCGGAACAAAATAACTTTTTTATTGGGGCTTATTTTAGTTTCAACTTCAACTGCTTTTTCTCAAAATGCATTGGATTTAAACTTGCAAGACCATGATAGCAAACGTGTACACTTTGGTATTAACTTAGGCGTAAACCGTACTAACTTTAATTTTCAACATCACCCAATTTTTTTAGGGCAAGATAGTATTATGGCTGTAGAAAGTATAAATAGTACTGGACTTAATCTTGCCTGGTTAGTTAATCTTAATTTAAGTGAGCATTTTGATATTCGTACTTTTCCATTAAACCTTACGTTTACCGAAAAAATATTTCAATACACGTTAAAATACCCAGATAAGCCTGCAGGGGAAGATACGATTACAAATAAAAAAATTCAATCTATTTCGTTAACCTTACCCCTACAACTAAAATTTAGTAGCGATAGAATTAATAATTTTAAAGTATACATGATGGCAGGCGTTAAAGGTGAATTTGATTTAGCTTCTAATGCTGGTGCCAGAAAAGCTGAAAACTTAATTAAACTAAACAAATTTGATTTTGGCGTAGATGCTGGTATTGGCTTTCATTTTTACTTTCCTATGTTTGTGCTTACACCAGAGTTAAAAGTTGGTTGGGGCTTGGGCAATTTGCATAGCCGAGATAAAAGCCTCAAATTCTCCAATGTAATTGATAGAATAAACTCTCGTGGTATAACCTTTTCGTTAACGGTAGAGTAGTATTTAACGTTTGCAACCTTGTTCATAACTTTATAGTCTTAAAAATATATACTTACATTTATTTAGCTAAATGATATACTATTTTTAACTACTCTATATTATGCGAAAAGAAAAAGTAACGAACAGAATGAACACTATTTTTTATTATTTATACTTAAATGTATTGGATAATCTTTATAAAGTTTAAAAGCTTAACAAAATAATTTTGTTAAAGCGGCAAATAATTTTGGTATTAAAAATCGTAATTACGTTTAAACATATTTATCCGTATTCCTGCTGTAATCATGGTTGTATTACTTTGACCAGCTATATTTTGTATTTTGTAATTTCTGTACAACATGGATACGTCAAAAAATAAATTTTCTTTCCACTCATAACTAACTTGTAAAAGTCCATTTAAGCCAGTAGCTTTTCTACCGCCCGCTACTTCAAATCCATCATCGCCACTTCTTGTACGGTAGTCTTTAAAAATATTACCGCCAAAATTTTTATTTGCACTATCTAACCCATGGTTAAAATAAATAGCTTGTGCATATACATACCATTTAGGAAAGGGTTGGTAACGAATTATACCAATAAATTCTTGAAAATTTGCACCTAACGGGTGTGCTAATGGTTGGTTGTAGTGTGTGTAATTTGTAATAGAATCTCTTGAATAGGTAAATGGCCGCACTCTATTTGTTTCTACTTGAACATCTAAATTTTTTACCCCAAAAGCATCTATATATTTAATACCAGTTTGTAGGCCAAATTTATTTACCCAGCTTGTAGGTCTATTTCTTATTTTCGATAAAACAAATTCATCTAACAAAAACTGACCATACACTTGAGCCCTATGTGCAATATTGGCTTTAAAATCTAAACCTGCCATAGCATTATCTGGGCTACCCACAGAGCCTTCTATATGGCGATAAAAAATAATTGGGTTTAGGTATTGAAAATCAAAATGGTCTTTTCTACCAAACACAACTCCTTCAAACACACCAATGTTTAACCACTTTGTAACATTCATGCTTAAGTGATGTATGGCTGCATATTTACGAGGTAATAACGTATCGCCAGCTTTTTTAAACTGTGGCGTAAGTTCCATAAACAGGTTTTGGTAATTTAATTTCCAAATTTTTGTATTCAACTTAGCAAATAAATAACTGTTACCCCAATCACTTAAAAATAAACTTCGGTATCCGTTTCCAATAAAATTTTTATCATGCCCAAATTGTACATCAATATATTTTGTAACATTAAAATTAATGCTACCTCTTGCATCAAAATAATCAACTCCGTTAGTTTTAAAAGGTTTGTAAAAACCTGCACCAGCTAACGCATTAAACTTACTAACTTGTTGTTGAAAAAACTGTGGCCCTCTTTCTTGGTTATCTGTAATAAATGTAGAAAAGCCTATTTTTTTTGCAATCATCCCTCTGGCCGTAATACCACGGCTATTTAAAAATATGGCTTGATCGTACCCTGACTCTATAGCTTGATGAATTTGTAATACAGGGTTTACCACTAAAAAAAAGTCTTTGGTATTTACTTCTAAAAAATTTGTTTTGGTTTTGTAAAACGATCTTAATAATGCTTTTTTACTATTGAAATTTTCTTTTGGTACCGTAACCCACTCACTATTATTCATAAGCAAACTTTGCATATTGTATTCATCAATTGGGGTTAACCACAAGCTTGTCAACTCTTTGTATTTATCTATTCCGGCAATGGAATCGGCGTAGCCTAACCTTGCACTATCTAAAAATTCAACTTCCCGTACAATGGCTTTACGGTTAAAAGGTTTTAATGTACTAAAATTTAAATGTGTATTGGTTTGCTGCTTAATTTCAATTCGCTCTACAAAATGATAATCTTTACTACCTTGGTTTAAATAGGTTGACTGTGCCATAACAAAACCTGGTAAAATAAAAATAAAAAGATTGAGTAAGCTTTTAATAATTTGCATTAGTTTTAGTAGTTTAACTACAACATTTTCAAGATATGCAAAAATACCTTTTTAAAAACATACAAGTAGTAAATGATGGAAAAATTACCAATAAAGATGTTTTAATCAATGGGGAACGTATTGAAAGAATTGACAATACTATAGATGTAAAAGGAGGCTGTATAGAAATAAATGGAGAAGGAAAACATCTCTTCCCTGGCGTAATAGATGATCAAGTGCATTTTAGAGAGCCTGGGCTTACCCATAAAGCAACCATAAACTCCGAAAGTAGAGCTGCCGTTGCAGGAGGAGTTACCAGTTTTATGGAAATGCCAAATACAATACCCAATGCACTTACTGGGGAGTTGTTAGAAGATAAATACAATATTGCAAAAAATACATCCTTGGCTAATTACTCATTTTTTATGGGTACAAGTAATACAAATGCCGAGGAAGTATTAAAAATGAATGCACATAAAAATGATGTTTGTGGGGTAAAAATTTTTATGGGTGCAAGTACAGGAAATATGTTAGTAGATAGCCACACTTCATTAGATAAAATTTTTAGCGGAAGCGAATTGTTAATTGCTACACATTGCGAAGATGAGCGTATTATTAAAATAAATTATGAAGCGTTAAAGCAAAAAGTTGGAGTCTTTAATGCTAACCATCACCCCATAATACGAAACGATGAGGCTTGTTACGAAAGTAGTTTAATGGCTATACAGTTTGCAAAAAAATATAATAGCCGCTTACATATTTTACATATTAGTACCGAAAAAGAAATACAACTATTTGGCAATATGTTGCCTTTAAAAGATAAACGAATTACGGCAGAAGTTTGTATACATCACCTACATTTTACAGCAGACGATTACGATACATTGGGCTACAAAATAAAATGTAACCCTGCAATAAAAGCTCCACATAATAAAGAAGCATTGTGGAAAGCCTTGTTAGATGATAGATTAGATGTGATTGCAACAGACCATGCACCCCATTTATTAACGGAAAAAGAAGGAAGTTATGAGCATGCACATGCAGGTTTACCTTTAGTGCAACACCCACTTTTATTAATGTTGCACTATTACCAGCAAGGCAAAATATCGTTAGAGAAAATTGCCCAAAAAATGAGCCATGCTGTTGCAGATTGTTTTGCTATTGAAAATAGAGGATTTATTAATGAGGGTTATTATGCCGATTTGGTTGTGGTTGATACCACTAAGCCACATAAAGTAACTAAAGAAAACGCTTTTTATAAATGTGGATGGAGTCCTTTAGAGAATTTTACATTTTCTGCATCTATAGATAAAACATTTGTAAATGGTAACTTGGTTTGGGCTAATGGAAAGCTTAATGAAGAGAGTAGGGGGCAGCGATTATTATTTAACCGATAAAATTACCCTTTAGGGGTTAGGGGCAATGGAAATAGATAAAACAACACTTAACGATATATCCATTTTTAATGCGGAAGAAGATTTATCGGTTTTTAATAAGCTAAATTTATGCAATACATTAAATGGAAAAGAGCAACTGTATTATAACTTTACTACACCACTAAATTCAGTAGACCAAATACAAGGGGTACAAAAAACCGTACAGCTTTTAATTAATAAAAGTGCTTTTTTGCCCACTATTATTAGCAATGGTACCATAATGGTAGTTGAAAAATTTTTTACCGCCACACTCGATGAAATACCCGAAAGTGGAAGCGCTTTTCAAACATTTAATTATAAAGTATTTCATGGCCCAGATTATTCATTAGTAAAATATAGTTCTCAACATTGTTTTGATTTTATTAAGGGAATGAAAGAATGGGTTAGTGTGTTGTTAGATGAAAATACACCCTTGCCCTTAAAAGAAATACTTGAAAGTGCTAATAAGGCGTTACAAAAAACACAATTTGCTAATACTCAAAAATATGCTACAGGTAAAGACTTACCCAATGGGGAATTGCTACAACTAGCTCATTTTATTAGATACAAATACAAAATAAATGTGCTTGATTTATTGGCTATTCATGCTAGGCTTGATGCTTGGTTGGGTATGGCCAAAGCGGTTAAAAAATATAACTTAGTTTTTCCAACTTTTGTTAAAAATGATAAACCTGTATTGCAAGTACAGGGGCTTTATCATTTACTATTGGCTTCACCTTTCAACTATAATGTGGAGCTAAATGAGGCTGTAAATTTTTTATTTTTAACGGGTGCAAATATGGCGGGCAAAAGCACTTTTATAAAATCGGTGGGTAGTGCAGTTTTTTTAGCACATACAGGAATGGCAGTACCAGCCACCCAAATGAAACTTACTTATTTTGATGGGTTACTAAGTAATATAAATGTGGTTGATAATTTAGTAAAAGGCGAAAGTTATTTTTATAACGAAGTACAACGTATAAAAGCCACCATTGCAAAAATTAGTAATGGAAAAAAATGGTTGATTTTAATAGATGAATTATTTAAAGGCACCAATGTGCAAGATGCTATGAAATGCTCAGCAACTGTTATAGAGGGGTTGCATAAAAAAACAAATTCATTATTTGTATTATCTACACATTTGTACGAAATAGCCGAAGAATTAAAACAGCATAAGACTATTAGTTTTAAATATTTTGAAACAGCTATTGCAAACGAAAAAATACAATTTAGCTATCAACTAAAAGATGGCGTAAGTAACGACAGGCTTGGTTATTTAATTTTACAGCAAGAGGGAGTGGTGGATATGTTGGAAAAATTATAAAAAATGTTAAATGTGGCAAATGGGTATCTATTAAAGATTCTATACAGTAACCTAATTATTTTTTATTAATAAAAAATACCATAGCAAATGCTACTACAATTAGTAGTATAGAATAAATAATAATTCCACTAGTGTTCGACCTTCTGCTTTTACTATTGAACGTAAATTTACAAGTATTGCATTTAGTATGATGGAATAATTTAGGGCCAATAAAGCCTCCCCACCACGTATATTTTATTACACTTGTTAGCATATTCCCACATTTAGGGCAGCCATTTTCATTTGTAAATTCATTTAATTGATCTGTCATTTTGTTTTTGTGTATTTAATTTTTTATAGAACTACTTTTAGAAACATTCAACAAAGTAAACAGTTTTGCTTTAAAAGTTTTTGCTTAATTTGGGCCTACAATAATTAGTTATGTTAGTTAAAACCTATGGAAGTGCAGTGTATGGGGTAGAAGCAATTTCAATTACTGTGGAAGTAAGCGTTAATAGCCAAGGACAAAACTATTATATAGTTGGCTTACCCGATAATGCCGTAAAAGAAAGTTTACAACGAGTAGAAAGTGCAATAAAAAGTAATAAATATTTTATGCCACGTACAAAGCTGGTGGTTAATTTAGCCCCTGCAGATATTCGTAAAACAGGTACAGCATTTGATTTACCTATTGCCATTGGAACATTAGGTGCTACAGAGCAAATTGAAAATCCCGAAAAACTAAGTGAGTACGTAATAATGGGAGAGTTAAGTTTAGATGGCGAAGTACGTTCTATAAAAGGGGCATTGCCTATTGCTATACAGGCACGTAAAGAAGGGTTTAAAGGGTTGATTTTGCCTTTAGCAAATGCAAAAGAAGCAGCAATGGTAAATAATTTAAATGTGTATGGTGTTAGCCATATAAATGAAGTAATTGAATTTTTTGCAAACGAAAATTCTTTACAGCCAACCATAGTAAATACACGAGAAGAGTTTGCTTATGCACAAAGTAATTTTGATATAGATTTTTGCGATGTAAAAGGACAAGAAAATATTAAGAGAGCCTTAGAAATTGCGGCAGCTGGCGGACATAATGCCATATTAATTGGACCGCCGGGAGCAGGTAAAACTATGTTGGCAAAAAGATTACCAACTATTTTACCACCGTTAAGTTTACAGGAGGCTTTAGAAACTACAAAAATTCACAGCGTAGCTGGTAAGCTACCTGAGAATGCAACGCTTATAAGTAAACGACCTTATAGAAGCCCCCACCATACCATTAGCGATGTGGCATTAGTTGGTGGTGGTGGAAATCCACAGCCTGGCGAAATTTCGTTAGCACATAATGGTGTTTTATTTTTAGATGAATTGCCAGAGTTTAAACGTTCTGTTTTAGAAGTAATGCGGCAACCTATGGAAGAACGAAAAGTTACCATTAGTAGAGCAAAAGTGGCATTAGATTTTCCTGCAAGTTTTATGTTAATTGCAAGTATGAATCCCTGCCCTTGTGGGTATTTTAATCATCCCGAAAAAGAATGTACTTGTGGCCCAGGTATGGTACAAAAATATTTAAATAAAATTAGCGGTCCCTTATTAGATAGAATTGATTTACATGTAGAAGTTACACCAGTTGCCTTTAGTGAACTATCAAGCACTCAACAATTTGAAAAAAGCGAAAGCATAAGAGAACGAGTTATAAAAGCAAGAGATTTACAAACCGAAAGGTATAAAAATAGCGAAGGCGTTTATGCTAATGCCCAGATGAGTAGCAAGCAATTAAAAGAAATTTGCATAATAAGTACACCAGCCCAAAACTTATTAAAAACAGCAATGGAAAAACTTAACTTAAGTGCCAGAGCTTATGATAGAATATTAAAAGTTAGCCGAACTATTGCTGATTTAGCTGCTAGCCAAGATATTAAGCCAGAGCATTTAGCAGAAGCTATTCAATATAGAAGTTTGGATAGAGAAGGTTGGGCAGGATAAATTAAATTAAACATTGAATAATTTCGATGTATTTTTGTTAAATTTTTTTATGAAGATTTTATTACATTATTTAAAACCGTATAAATGGTTGGTAGCCTTATCTCTTTTTTTGGCGGCAGTAAACCAATGTTTTTCATTACTAGATCCATTTTTTGCTGGAAAATTGTTTGACCAATTTATTATTCATCCTCTTTCGTATGATGTGGAAGGTAAATTACCACGTACAAAAACTGACTTTATTTGGGGTGTAATGGGTATGTTGGGCATATTAATTAGTGTGGCAATGGTAAGTCGTATTGCTAAAGCATTTCAAGATTATTTTAGTAGTGTAGTAATACAAAAATTTGGAGCAAAAATATTTACAGATGGGTTGGCACATAGTATGAAGTTGCCTTACGAACAATTTGAAGATCAACGCAGCGGCGAAACCTTATCTATTTTAACAAAAGTACGTACTGATACCGAACGATTTATATCTTCTTTTATAAATGTTTTATTTGGTGTGTTTGTAGGCTTAGTGTTTGTGATAGTTTTTGCTTTTAGAATACATTGGAGTATTCCGTTGGTTTATATTGGCGGCGCTTTGGTACTAAGTTTATTAATTAGTGTGCTAAGTAAAAAAATAAAAGCAGTACAAAAAACAATCGTAAAAGAAACTACTGCATTGGCTGGTAGTACCACCGAAAGTTTACGTAATATTGAATTAGTTAAAAGTCTTGGATTAACTAATCAAGAGGTGGGTAGACTAAATAAAAATACCTTTAAAATTTTAGGGTTAGAAATAACTAAGGTAAAAAAATTGCGTAGTTTAAGTTTTGTACAAGGCACTTTTGTAAACTTATTGCGCCAAGCAATTGTATTTATTTTATTATTATTAATTTATGATACACTAATAACACCTGGTCAATATATTTCTTTATTATTTTATTCCTTCTTTATTTTTGGACCACTACAAGAAATTGGGAATATTATTTTGAGTTATAGAGAGGCAGAAGCATCGTTAAATAATTTTCATAACTTAATGCAAAAAGCTCCAGAGTTGGAGCCGGCTAATCCTAAACCATTGGGCGAAATAAATTCGTTGGAATTTAATGATGTTTCTTTTAAACATAAAACGGCCTCTCACAAAGCAATCGATAATATTAGCTTTGAAGCTAAACTTGGCGAAACCATTGCTTTTGTAGGTCCAAGTGGTAGCGGAAAAAGTACCTTAATGAAATTGTTAGTTGGATTGTATAGGCCACAAGAAGGTAAAATTTTATATAATAAATTAGATGAAAATGAAATTCATTTTGATGATTTAAGAAATCAAATTGGCTTTGTAACACAAGACACTAATTTATTTAGTGGTACCATAAAAGAAAATTTATTATTTGTAAACCCAACAGCTAGCAACGAATTATTAACTGATGTATTAGCCAAAGCAAGTTGTACCAATTTATTGGCAAGAGCCGAAAATGGCTTGGATACTATAATTGGCGAAGGGGGTTTAAAATTAAGCGGCGGCGAAAAACAACGTTTGTCTATTGCCCGAGCATTACTACGTAAACCCCATTTACTTATTTTTGACGAAGCTACAAGTGCTTTGGATAGTTTAACTGAAGAAGAAATTACAAATACCATTAGAGAAATATCTAACCAAAAAGAACAAATAACTATTTTGATAGCACACCGCTTAAGTACCATAATGCATGCTAACAAAATTTATGTTTTAGAAAAAGGGGATGTTGTAGAAACGGGTACCCATGAAATTTTATTGGCCGAAAAAGGGTTGTATTATGCTATGTGGAGGCAGCAAATAGGCGAAAGAAAAAAACCATTAGCTACAGTATAATTTATTAATGAATAATTTAAACAGGGTTAGAAGTTTTTTTCTAAACCTTTAAACCTCTAAACAACTAAACCAATAACCAATGACAGCGATACAAATTTTAGGCTTAGCCGCAGGTACTATAACCTCTATAACATTTTTACCACAAGTACTTCAAATTTGGAAAACAAAATCGGCAAAAGATTTATCGCTTCAAATGTTGTTGCTGTTAATTTTAGGCGTTACCATGTGGCTTACCTATGGGTTATTAGTTAAGGATACTGCTATTATTTATACAAATAGTATGGTTCTAGTAATGAGTTTACTTATGCTTTATTTTAAGTATAAATTTAATAAATAGCTAAAGTAGTACCTTTGTACTATGAGTCGAGAGATTATGCCCAAACCCAATACCCTATGGAGTGTTTTTAGTATGAAATGCCCAAGATGTAGAAGAGGCCCAATGTTTAAAAATAATAATACCTACAAAAGCTTAAAGCTCAGCCATACATTTGATATGTACGATGAATGCCCCCATTGCTTACAAAAATACGAATTAGAAACTGGCTTTTGGTACGGTACAGGCTATGTTAGTTATGCATTAACGGTTGCCTTATCTGTTGCCACATTTGTTGCTTGGTGGGTATTAATTGGGGTTTCTATTAATGATAATCGAATATTTTATTGGCTTGGCTTTAATATTTTATTGATTGTTTTATTGCAGCCTTGGTTAATGCGTTTAAGCAGGGTAGTGTATTTATATCTTTTTGTTAAGTATGATAAAAATTATAAAACCAATAGCCCAAGAATATTTGATAATTAAGTTTATTCATCATCTTTTTTAAAAAATTAAAAATAGTTGCACCGTTTAATTTTTCTATATCGCTAAGTTTTACTTTAATTGCTTTCGTACTTTTATTAATTTCTAAACCCGATAAAATAATTGAGCCTAATAACAAAAGTATACTAGCCGCAAATATCCAATGCGACAAGATTTGCCATTCCCTAAAAACCGAATAAATGCAAAGTACACAGCATAAAAAACTAAAAATACCTAAGTCTTGCATATAACGTATAAGTTTAAAGCGGCTAGGAATATTTTATATTTTTAGTAAAATGTTTTTTTCTTTTTGACCAATAATATATTCGGTATGTAATTTTCCAACTAAGGATGCTAACGATAAAAACCGATTGGTATAGGCTAACATTAGTAACGTAATTGCAGGAAAGAGTAAAGCGGGGGTATTAATATTTATCTATAACATTTTATTATCTAATCATTTTTTAGCTTATAAATAGAGTTGCAGGTTGTATACTGTTTTTCATTTTTTGTAATAAAAGTTGCTACATGTTTAGTATTTTCAAAACTTTGGGTAACAAAACCTACACTATACGGCTTAAGTTCCTTATCACTATAAACTTTACCTGCTAAGGCCTCTTCAGTTAATTCAATTTAAATTGAAAGCTAACAGCTTGATTGTTTATAAAAACTAAATCTTTATAGCCAAAATATACAGTAGCATCACTACCTAAAGGTGTAAATCTTTCTTCTTCTTTATAAATATCTATACTATGATAATGCCGTTCAATAATTTCTAAATTGCAATGAAGGGCCAGGTAGTAAATTAACCCACTTAATTGACAAATACCTCCTCCAATCTCTTCTAAAATTTTATTATTTTGTATAGCTCTGCTTTTTAAATAACCTCCTTTATAAGTTGGAAAATTTACAAAATGCCAAAAACTAAACACTTGGCCAGGTTTTAATTGTAGATCATTTATCTTTTGTATTGCTATACGAATGTTGTGTTGTTTTTTTTCACTTTCCTTTGTACCTAGGTTTTGTACAATCCTTTTAACCTCAAATATGTTTTTGTCGCTTTTGGAAATACTGCCCATTTTAACAAAAACCTTTTTTTAAAAAATTAATTTGTTTAAAAAAATGTTTAATTCTTTGCTTTTTAGTAGTTGATAATAAATGTTTTAGGAAATGCATTTTTGAAAAAGCTTGGATAAATAACTTGTAAATACTAAATATTAAATTTGATTTGCAACTATGTTTCATTTATTTTTGCAACTATATGGCAATATATCTTGCCATTTATAAATATAAGATGCGTCTTTTAATAACACTTTTTATTCTCATATCCATTAGCAAGGTTAACTCGACATTTGCACAATGCAATTTGCGGTTTACCGGAAAAATTACTGATGAAGATACTAAAGAATTATTGCAAAAAGCTAACATTTTCATTAAAGGTATTAATGTAACTACAGAAACAAATGATAAAGGTGCATTTAAAATTGAAGGCTTGTGCCCAGGCCATTATGATATTGTAATAAGCCATGTAGGGTGTAAAACAATATATACACATATTCATATTAAGGATGATTTTTTCCAAGAGTACTTATTGCCTCATGCTTCTAATCAACTTATGGAAGTAAAAGTTTCAAGCACTGTTTCAACTATAAAAACTAACGATGAAATAAAAGGGAGAAACTTAGAGGCGACAAAAGGTTTATCTCTTGCAGAATCATTAAAAAGAATTGCAGGGGTAAGCGTAATACAAACCGGTACAAATATTTATAAGCCTGTTATTCATGGGCTGCACAGCAATAGAGTAATAATTTTAAATAATGGTATTCGTCAAGAAGGACAACAATGGGGTAGTGAGCATGCTCCAGAAATAGACCCTTTTGTTGCAAATAGAATTGCAGTAGTAAAAGGAGCTGCCACTATGCGTTATGGTGGAGATGCGATAGGAGGAATAGTATTGGTAGAGCCTAAACTACTTAGAGCTATACCAGGGGTAGGGGGAGAACTTAATTTAGGCTTGTTTAGCAATAACAGAATGGGGGTTATGTCTGGTATTGTTGAGAGCAATAGCAAAAAAATACCGGCATTAAGTTGGCGAGTACAAGGCACTGTAAAGAAAGGTGGAAATGCTAAAACAACTAATTATTGGTTAGACAATTCCGGGTTAGAAGAATATAATTTTTCATTAGCAATGGGATATAAAAAGCAAAATTGGGCAACTGATATTTTTTATAGTCAATTTAATACCAAGCTTGCCATTTTTTCTGGCTCACATATTGGAAATACAACAGATTTGATTCAAGCAATTAATGGTAATGAGCCGCCTGATTACATACGAAATGTAGGATTTACTTATAAAATAGATAGACCCTATCAACAAGTACAACATCATTTATTAAAAGCAAAAACTTATTTTAATACAGGCAAAATAGGAAGGTTAAATATCATTAACTCATTTCAATACAACAATAGAAAAGAGTATGATAAAAAACGATTTCAATCAAGCGACAACTCTCCTCAGTTAGATTTATCTATTGCAACTGTTGCTACAGACGTTGTTTGGGATCATTACACCATAAATAATTTTAGAGGTACAATAGGTGTTAATGGGGCATTTCAAGACAATCAGTATAGCGAAAGATTATTTATTCCTAATTATCAAGCCATCAATGCTGGAGTATTTGCTATAGAAAAATGGGAAATGAACAAATGGATAATAGAAGGTGGAATTAGATACGATGTAAGAAAATTCATCAATACCAATACGAATGGTGGTGTTAATTACGATGATAGAACTTATAATAGTTTTTCGGGTAATGCAGGTATTGCCTATTTAATAAACGAAAAAACAAAAGTAAACATTAGCACTTCTACCGCTTGGAGAGCACCCACTATCAATGAGTTGTATAGCAATGGTTTGCATCATGGAGCTGCCCGTATTGAAACGGGTAGTAGTGTTTTGCTACCAGAAAGGGCCAATAATGTTTTAGCAGGTATCAATTTTGATAGCCATAAATGGGTGATTGACGCAGCTGTGTATATAAAAAGCATACAGGATTTTATTTTTTTAAAACCAACTTACCCTCCTCAATTAACTATACGTGGAGCATTTCCGGCATTTGAGTTTAGCCAAACAAATGCAAGGTTAAGTGGTACAGATATTTCCATTGGTTATCAAATCAATCATCATTTTTTAGTAAATACAAAAGCCTCTATTCTAAGAGGATGGAATAAAACCGAAAACGATTGGTTAATACAAATGCCTGCTGATAGATTTGATTATGAAATAGAATATAGTTTTAGAAATGGAAAGTTTTTTAACGAAAGCTATATAAAACTAAATCTACAAGATGTTTTGTTTCAAAAAAGAGTACCAGCAAAAGGTAATATAGAAATTACAGATGCTTCTGGCATCAAGTATTTAGCATCGGATTATGCTCCTCCGCCAGCGGCTTATGGATTGGTTGGGCTTGAAGCTGGTTCGCAAATTAAAATGGGCAAAAAATACGTTAATGTAACCTTATCGGCTACCAATTTATTAAACAAGTCTTATAGAGATTATTTAAACGCCTTTAGATATTTTTCTGATGATATGGGAAGGAATATTGCCTTAAGAATAAAAATGCCTTTTGAATTTGGAAGAAAAACAAACAATAATTTATAAATTTTAAAAACCACACACAATGCTAAAAAAAATCACACGCAATTTATTTGCACTACTTACAATTTCAGTTTTATTTACGGCATGTAAAAAAGACAAGGATGAGCCTAATGAAGAGGAATTAATAACAACAGTTATTTTAACCTTTTCTCCAGTAGGTGGCGGTACACCAGCTACTTTTACATTTAGAGATTTAGATGGCCCTGGAGGAACAGCACCATCAGTATTTCAAGATATAGTTTTATCTCCTTCAAAAACATATACTGTTTCTTCTACTTTTACAAATGAAAGTGTAAGCCCTGCTGAAGATGTTACTGCAGAAATAGTTTCAGAAGGTGTGGATCATCAAATTTATTATACCCCAACTGGAGCAAATGTTACCGTATCAAACCTAAACAATGATACTAGAGGGTTACCACTAGGTATTAGTTCTACATGGACAACTACAACGGCAAGCAACGGAAGCATGTTAATGACTTTAAAGCATAAACCTGGTATTAAAGCTGCTGGAGACCTAGTTACAAAGGGAGATACAGATGTTGAGATTAGCTGGGTGGTAAGAATATTATAATTTTTGTTTTTTATTTGTGATTAATCAGCCAATACCTTTTGGGTATTGGCTTTTTTATTTTTTGTTGTATATTTATTGTATGATAAAGTATGCTATAACAATAATTGCACTTTTATTTTTAATCGAATCTAAAAGCCAAAAACTTTCTCAGGTAAATATTAAAGGCAATGGTACGTTAGATGTATTTATAATAAGTCTTGATGAAAATGTACAACTTTATTTAACAAAAGATGGTAACCTAAGCAAATGGGGTTACGATCGTTTTATGGGTATACAAGAAAACTTTGGAGGCCAGTTAGATCCTTATGTAGGCAGAGTAGAATATTATACTCAAAACGATGATGCTGCCTTACAAGGGAAAGTAAAATATATTGGCAGAATTATGCTTACCTACTATACTTCTTTTGAAAACGAAACACTAAAAGGTAAAATAAAAACTATTGGCTCAATTAGTTTTGATTATTTTTTAAACTACGAAGACGCTGCTTTTAAAGGAAATATAAAAAAAATTGGACAACAAAACATAGCTTGGTATAGTAGTTTTGATAACGAAGGGTATAGAGGTAAATTAAAAACACTCGGCTCAACTTTCTTTGCGTATTATAGTTTTTTTGAAGACAAAGCGTTTAGAGGTAAAATTAAAAATATTGGAGGAAACAGCTTTGTGTATTTTTCCTCTTTCGAAAATTTTAGTGGTAGCTTAAAAAATGGTAGTATGGTTAATGCCACTAATAGTATAAAATATTTTGTTTTAAATTATTAATTCACTGCTTTTCTCAACCTATCATTTATACTTTTCCCAATACCTTCATTGGGTAGTAATGCTATTAAAATAATATCTACTTTACTTTTATCTAATCGGTGTAAGGCAGCGTATAAGTTTTTTGCTGCTTCTTCTAAATTACTAGCTTCCGATAAAATTTCTTGCTCAACAATTCTTTCATCGTCTATTTTTTTATTAAAAACCAATGCACCAATTTTTTTATTGGCTAAGTTATTTAATTGAATATTAACATCATTCTCCAATAAAACTGTTTTTGTTTTTGGCGAATAGTGTTTTATTAACATGCCTGGTGCAATAGGTTTATCATCTTGCCCAATATAAATACTTACTTCGCCTACAATTTTTTCTAAATCGGTTTCAGTAATGGCCCCTAATCTATAAATAATTACATCATCTCCAGTAAAACCAACAATGGTACTTTCAATACCTTTTGTACATTCACCGCCATCTAAAATAATATCTAAATCTTTATCAAAATACTCTTTTACGTGCTGGGCAGTAGTGCTGCTAATAGTGGTAAATGGGTTTGCACTTGGTGCCGCCAATGGAAAATTTAATTGTTGTAAAAGCGCCAACGCCATTGGATGGCTTGGAATACGAACGGCTACTGTTGGCTTATCTGCAGTAACAATATTGGGAACATCAGCTCTTTTATCTAACAAAAGTGTTAAAGGCCCTGGCCAAAAATGTTGGGCTAATAAAAGGGCTTTTGCTGGAATGTTTTGTGCAACTACATCTAAATAATCAATATTTTTTATATGTACTATAAGTGGATTATAGAAAGGCCTTTTTTTGGTTTCAAATATTTTTTTAATAGCTTTTTCACTATACATGTTTCCTGCTAAACCGTAAACCGTTTCGGTAGGTAAGCCAATGATATCATCGTTTTGCAACGCCACAATTGCCAAATTAATATGGGTAGTAAGTAGTGCCATAGTTTAGACAAAAGTAATTAATTGCATTAATAACATTTAAAAACAGGTGTTGCCCACATTTTTTTCAAAATAAGTGAGCAAAAACCTGCTATTTCCTCATTTTTCATTTTCCTTTTTTGATTGAATTGCCTACCTTTGCCGCTCAAAATATATACTACATATAGTTAATACATTTTTATGACTAATACAGGTAAAGTAAAATCAGTAATTGGAGCGGTGGTAGATGTGCAGTTTGATAGTGGTAGCAAGCTTCCAGAAATTTTAAACGCCTTAGAACTTAAAAAAGAAAATGGCGACATTTTAGTACTTGAAGTACAACAACATTTGGGAGAAGATAGTGTACGTACTATTGCTATGGATGGTACCGAAGGATTGGTAAGAGGTACTGTTGTAATTGATACAGGTAAAGCAATTGCAATGCCTGTTGGCGAGGCTATCAAAGGCCGATTATTTAATGTAACAGGCGATGCTATTGATGGTTTGCCACAAGTAAGTAAAGTAGGTGGTCGCCCTATTCATAACAAACCGCCATTGTTTGAAAACTTAAGCACAGCAAGTGAAATATTATTTACTGGTATTAAAGTTATCGATTTGATTGAGCCATATGCAAAAGGTGGTAAAATTGGATTATTTGGTGGAGCTGGGGTAGGTAAAACAGTATTAATTCAGGAGTTGATTAACAATATTGCAAAAGCATATGCAGGTTTATCTGTATTTGCTGGTGTGGGGGAAAGAACGAGAGAAGGAAATGATTTGATGAGAGAGATGATTGAAGCAGGTATTATGAACTATGGCGAAGAATTTAAGCATAGTATGGAAGAAGGTGGATGGGATTTAAGCAAAGTAAATATTAAAGGGTTAGAAGATAGTAAAGCAACGTTTGTTTTTGGACAAATGAACGAACCTCCAGGAGCTAGAGCTAGAGTGGCGTTAAGCGGATTAACCATTGCAGAATATTTTCGTGATGGGGATGGAACTGGTCAGGGAAAAGATATTCTTTTCTTTGTAGATAATATTTTCCGTTTTACTCAAGCAGGTTCCGAAGTATCCGCATTATTAGGTCGTATGCCAAGTGCGGTAGGTTACCAACCAACCTTAGCTACTGAAATGGGTTTAATGCAAGAGCGAATTACATCAACTAAAAATGGTTCAATTACATCAGTACAAGCAGTATATGTACCAGCAGATGATTTAACAGATCCGGCTCCGGCAACTACCTTTGCCCATTTGGATGCAACTACGGTATTAAGCAGAAAAATTGCCGATTTAGGTATTTACCCTGCGGTTGATCCATTGGATAGCACCTCAAGAATATTAACCGTAGCTATTGTAGGCGAAGAGCATTACAATACGGCCGATAGAGTAAAATTAATTTTACAACGTTATAAAGAGTTACAAGATATTATTGCCATCCTTGGTTTAGATGAATTGAGCGATGAAGATAAATTAGTAGTATCAAGAGCAAGAAAAGTACAACGTTTCCTTAGCCAACCATTTTTTGTGGCAGAGCAGTTTACAGGTTTAAAAGGTGTACTTGTTCCTATAGAAGATACCATTAGAGGCTTTAATGCAATTATGGATGGTGAGGTTGATGAATATCCAGAAGCAGCATTTAACCTAGTAGGTACATTAGAAGATGCTATTGAAAAAGGAAAGAAAATGATGGCGGCAGCACAAGCTTAAAACCCCTGTCTCCTAAAGGGGAACTAGCGTTCAGCCATCATAATTAAATAAAATTAGTTCTTAAATTGAAGTGTGTACTTTTTTTGTGAGCCAATCTTTTATATTACTATTTAGCTTCATTGGCGTCGCACTCTTGTACAAAAAGTTCTTTATTCTTCTTTTATTGAAGCGATTGAAATAAGTGGAGTAAAAAAATAATTATAAACTTTAAAATCAGGTTCCCCTTTTGGTACATCCCGATTTTTTCGGGAAGGGGAATAAAACAAGGGTATGGTTCTAGAAATATTAACACCAGAAAAGAAAATTTTTAGCGGTGATGTTTACGGCGTTATTCTGCCAGGTATTGGTGGTTCGTTCGAAGTATTAGATAAACATGCCCCAATGGTAAGTGCATTAAAAGCAGGTACTGTAAAAATTTTAACTAATAAAACTACATCGCAAACCTATACTATACAAAGTGGCTTTGCCGAAGTTATAAATAATAAAACTACTGTACTTATTGAAGGTGCAGAGGAAAACTAAGTTTACTTTTTTTAAAATGATCATGCCGCAACTATTGCTGCATTTTTTATTGTAGCATCTCTATAAAAATTATCTCTATAAAAATTTCTAATCAATCTTTGTGGGAAATAAAAATCACTCCTTCCACCTAACCCAACACCAAGCTAAAAAAGGCATAACCAAAAAACTACACAAGCCCCACCAACTGCCACTAAAAGCAAAAACTAATAAACTTATAGCCAACAAATAAAACGGGTAACCTAAAAAATAACTACCCATAATAATACTATCATAATGCCCACTATGCAATGCTTTTTTTTGCACAACGTTTTTTATGGGGTAATAAAAAGGCAAGTGAATAATCCAACCAATTATAGCAGGAAAAAAAAGTAAACTCTTTTTTATAGTAGATGATGGTAGTGCAAATATTTCTTTATGTTTTAAATCATCATCTTTAGGTATTTCGTAAACCAATGTACTTAATTGGCTTTGAATTGAAGAGGTAATATCATTTAATAATTTTCCATCCGTAGTTAATTGAACGGTAAAATCTTCTTTACAAATTAAATGACCACTATTAATAATAATGTGCTTCCCAAATTTATTAAAACTGCTGTAGTTAATGCCTACGGGCAATATTTGTAACGGAATATTTTGCTGCCATGCAGTAGCGGCAAGCCTTGCAGTACCTTTTTTTAATGTACGCAAATGCCATTCGTTAATACACAATGCTTCACTAAAAATTAATACTATTCCATTTTTTTTAAAAAGCTCAATACACTCATTAAATGTATCATAATTTTTGTTGAGGTTTTGGGCACCTTCTCTTTTTCTAAAAACGGGTAAAATGTGTAAGGCTTTTAAAATTTTAGCAACCCAATTTTTTTTAAATACATCTCCTCTAGCTAACGAATAAATAGGGGCATTAAATAGGGTACATAAAAGTATGGCATCTAAAAAAGAATTTGGATGATTGCAAGCAATTAATAAAGGCCCTTTAAAGTTGGCAAGTGCTTTATTATTCAATTGTAGTTTTCTACAATAAAGTTGCAAAGCAAGTTTAGCTGGTATTTTTATTAACGTATATAACAAATAAAATTTTTAATTTAATTGAGGGTCAATAGGGAAGTTTATTAGCATCTCGTATTTGCTACCCAATAGTTTTATACTGTTTTGCCAAATTTTATTTTCTGGTGTATTAAAAACAATAACATCGTTTACATTAGCTACAAGCCAAGTTTTTTCTTCAATTTCTTCATTTAACTGGTTTGCGTCCCAGCCGCTATACCCAATAAAAACTTTTATTTTTTCTATATCAATACTATTTGTTTTTATTAATTGCGTAAGGGTTTCAAAATTTCCTCCCCAAAAAATATTGGGGGCAAGCTCTATGCCATCGGGCAGTAAAGCCGGATATTGGTGTATAAAGTGAATATAATTTGGCTCTACTGGGCCACCGTAATACAAAGGAATTTTATAACCTGCAAAATCTGTATTTAATTCATCTAATGTTTGTTCGAATAATCTATTTAATACTAATCCAAAATCGCCGGCCTCATTATGCTCACATAATAATACCACAGTTCGTAAAAAATTGGGGTCTTTTAAAAATGGGTCTGCAATTAATAATTTGCCTGCATCAAAATTTATCATGTTGTAAAATAACAATTAATTTTAAATTTATTTCAGTAAATTTTTTATCAAACAAAACTCTTAAACCCCTGCTCCCCTATACCTCTAAACTCTTCCTCACCTGTAAACCTATGTTAAAATTTTTTACAGTATCTTTCGTACACTATATTATTATAATTTTGAGTTGATGAAGAAAACCTTGCCACTTATTACTGTACTAATTACGCTTTCTTTATTGGGCATAATATTTTTTCAGATATTATGGTTAGATAGTGCTAGGGATGCTAGAAATAAACAATTAGATGAAAATCTATTTCAATCTATGCAGGAGGTGGCGTTAGAATTAACAGAAGATAAACCCTCTATATTAAATTTTAATAAAAAAAGCGATTTGCTTTTCCCTAGTGATAAAATGCAAATGCAATATTTAAAACCTTCCGTTTTACAACGCTTTAATGAAGAAGAGATTTATATCATAATTAGAAGGACCTTCGATAAATTTCATTTAAAAAACTACCAATTTGAATTTGCTATAACAAGCAATTCATTAACTGGGCAACAAATGCTTAGTAATAATTATTACGCTTTGTATGCCGATTCGGCAAGTGGTAAAAACACAAGTTTTGTAATACCGTTAGAGCCTTCAAGCGGTAGTAATTTTGAAAATCTTGTTGGTGAAGAATTGCTTAATGTAATTGTACCACATAGAAATTCAATGATTTTAAAAGAAATGTTTTGGTTTATAATAGGAGCAATTTTATTTACCATGATTATTACAACGGCATTTTTTATAACCGTACGGACACTCTTACGTCAAAAAAAGGTTAGTGAAATTAAAAACGATTTCATTAATAATATGACGCATGAGTTTAAAACCCCACTAGCCACTATTTCATTAGCGGTTGATGCATTAAAAAACGAAAAAGTAATAAACGACAAAGAAAAAACAAATTATTTTACGGGTATAATTAAGGAAGAAAATATACGGATGAATAAACAGGTGGAAACTATACTACAGGCAGCTTTGCTAGATAAACAAGAGGTACAACTTAATTTAAAAAAATTATCGGCACACCAATTAATTGATGCTGCATTAAACAATATTACGCTACAAGTAGAGGAGAGGGGAGGAAAGTTAGCCGTAAATAAAGCAGCACAAAAAGAGATGATAATGGCTGATGAAGTTCATTTTACAAACCTTATTAATAATTTATTAGATAATGCTGTTAAGTATTCAAATGAACATCCTATAATAAAATTATCTACCCAAAATATTGGAAAGCAACTTCGTATTAAAATAGAAGACAATGGCATTGGTATGAACAAAGAAACACTAAGCAGAATTTTTGAAAAATTTTATAGGGCACACACCGGTAATGTACATAATGTAAAAGGTTTTGGCCTAGGCCTTAGTTATGTAAAAACTATGATTGATGCACATAAAGGAACCATAAAGGCAGAAAGTACACCGGGTAAAGGAAGTAGTTTTATAGTTACTATTCCAGTTTTAGGATAAACTTTCACCAACGTATTTTCTTAGTAATCCACACTAATCCACACCTCTTCACAACTAATCCACACCCCTTTTCGTCAAAATAAGGTTATAGTCAATGCCAATAAGCCTTTCAGCTTGTGGATAAAAATGTTATATGTAAAACACTATAAAAAGTGGGAAAATGTGTTTATTTGTGTAGATTTATGTTTTAAAATAGCTAATTTATTATAAATGATAGGTTTTTTAGGTGAATATGAAGCAACTATAGACTCAAAAGGTCGCTTTCTACTTCCAGTAGGCTTTAAAAAGCAACTGCCAGAAGAAGGGGGCAACCAATTTGTGATTAATAGAGGCTTTGAAAAATGTCTAACCTTATACCCGCTACAAAGTTGGGATCCTATTTTTTTAAAAATTAGCAAACTCAATGATTTTGACCCTAAGGTAAGAGAATTTAGACGACATTTTTTAAATGGTGCTACACAAATTGAATTGGATGGGGCAGGAAGATTATTGCTACCTAAAAATTTAATTGAACATGCCGGCTTAGATAAGGATAGTAAGGATATAGTGTTGGTATCGGCCGTAAACAAAATAGAAATCTGGGATAAAAATAAGTACACACAGTTCTTTGACACTTTTACACCGCAAGGCTTTAGTGATTTGGCTAATGAGGTAATGAATAAGGAAGAGTTGGGTTAATTGGTTAAAAAGTTAATTAGTAAAAAAGTATGAATAATAAAACATCAACACTAATTAACCAATCAACAGATGAACCAACTGAATATCACATTCCTGTTTTATTAAATGAAGTAATTGAAGGATTAGCAATTAAACCAAATGGCATTTATGTTGATTGTACGTTTGGTGGTGGAGGGCATAGTAAAGTCATACTTTCCTTATTAAATAAAGAGGGAAAACTAATTGTGTTTGATCAGGATGAAGATGCAAAAGCAAATGTACCTAATGATGATCGAGTGCTATTTATACCACAAAATTTTATACACCTACAACGTTTTTTACGGTTGCATAAAGTTAGGAGGGTAGATGGAATTTTAGCAGACTTAGGCGTAAGCAGTCACCAGTTTGATGAAGCCGAAAGAGGCTTCTCTATTCGCTTTGATGCTAATTTAGATATGCGTATGGATAAACGCCAAACCCTTACTGCAGCTAGTGTTTTAAAGAATTTTACAGAGGTACAATTGCATAAAATGTTTGAAAAATTTGGCGAAGTAACCAATGCAAAAACATTAGCAAAAACAATTATAGAGCAACGAACCATAGTACCTATAAAAACAATTGCCGAATTTAAAAAAGCTATTCACACTGTGGTTAAAGGTAATCCTCAAAAATATTTAGCCCAGGTTTTTCAAGCGTTGCGTATTCAAGTTAATAGTGAGTTAGAAGTATTACAAAATTTACTACAACAAATCCCATCCATTTTAAAACCACAAGGCAGAGCAGCCATAATCACCTTTCACTCCTTAGAAGATAGAATTGTAAAAAATTTTTTTAAAATAGGAAGCATAACAGAGGGAGAAGAAGATGATGTATATGGTACAAAACCCAATAACCCCCTAACTATTATTACCAAAAAACCAATAACAGCATCAACCGAAGAGTTAAAACAAAATGCTAGAAGTAGAAGTGCAAAATTAAGAGTTGCTGAAAAAAAATAGTAAAAAATAAATTATACCACTTGGCCACTAGGCAAAATAATGACAGAAATAAAAAATATAGAACAACAGGCATCAACACCAACTAGCCAAAAATTAGATACGAATTGGTTCGGATGGAAAAAAATGTTGAATTATAAATGGGTTGAAAAAAATATACCCTTCTTTTTATTTCTGGCTCTATTAGCAGTAATGTATATATATAACGGGCATTACAACGATAAAATTGCTCGAAAAATAAATGTAACGGAAAAGCATATTAAAGAATTAGAATATCAATATAAAACAATAAAAAGCGAAGTAATATTTAGAAGCAAAGCAAGTGAATTAGTAAAAGCTGTAGAACCATTGGGTTTAAAAGAATTACTAACACCGCCCGTCTTATTAAATGATTCAGTAAAATAATAATACCCTTTTAGGGTAAAATGATGGATGTAAAAAAAGACATATTGTGGAGAGTTTATCTCTGTTTTATTGCAATGGCATTACTAGGTTTTGTAGTACTGGGTCGTACATTTTATATACAACGAGTAGAAGGAAATTACTGGAAAAAAATGGGGGATAGTTTGCATTTAAAATATATGCCAATAAATGCCGAAAGAGGAACAATTTATAGTGAAGATGGAAATATGTTGAGTACATCAGTTCCCATATTTGATGTGTTTATAGATTTTGGTGCAGAAGGATTACGACAAAATAATGGAAAACGATTTAGAGAAAATGTAGATTCTTTAAGTAGTAGTTTAACTAATTTATTTAACGACAAAACGGTTGCCGAGTATAAAAAAATACTACAACTAGCTTATAAAAATGAAGACCGCTATTTTTTACTAAAAAAGAAAATTTCTTTTTTAGAATATACTGCCCTAAGAAATTTTCCACTGGTACGCCAAGGTAGAAATAAAAGTGGTTTTATTATAGACCTAAGAGATAAACGTATAAATCCTTATGTTTTATTAGCGAATAGAACTATAGGTTTATCAAGAGAAGATAGTACTAAAAATGTAGGTTTAGAGAGAAGCTATGATAGTTTATTAAAAGGTAGTACCGGACAGCGTTTGATGCGTTATATGTCAGGAGCATATGTACCTGTAGATGGCGCAGAAGTTGATCCGGAAAATGGGAAAGATATTATTACAACATTAGATACGTATATGCAAGATGTTGCAGAAAATGCTTTAATGAAAATGTTAGTAAACAATAACTCAATACATGGTACAGCAATTGTAATGGAAACTGCAACAGGTAAAATTAAAGCAATTGCTAACCTCGGTAAACAACCAGATGGAAGCTATGCCGAAGACTTAAATTATGGAATTGCTAAAGCAACAGAACCAGGGTCGGTATTTAAATTAGCAACGTTAATGAGCTTAATAGATGATGGATTTGTTACAAAAAATAGCTTGGTAGATTGCGAAGGTGGTGCAAAATATTTCTATGGTTTGCGTATAAAAGATTCTCACTTAGGTACAGGAACACTAACAGTAAAAGATGCTTTTTTACGAAGTAGCAATGTTGCTTTTGCAAAATTAGCCGATCAGTATTACCATAATCAACCTACTAAGTTTATAAACAACTTACATAAATATAGATTAGATGTTTTAACAGGTATAGATATTACAGCATCATCTGCAAAGCCAACAATAAAAAAACCAACTAATCGTAGTTGGGCAAATACTACCATTCCATATATGGCACATGGCTACGAAGAGTTGGTAACACCATTGCATATGTTGTGCTTTTATAATGCAGTAGCCAACAAGGGTAAATTTATGAAACCCTATTTAGTAAGCTCTATACAACAATATGGTGTTACGCTTAGAAGTATTGAACCGCAAGTTTTAGTTGAAAAAATTTGTAGTAACGAAACATTACTTCAATTGCAAGAATGCTTAAGTGCAGTAATAGATAGCGTACATGGTACAGGCCATAAAATTTTGTTTGATAGTGCATATAAAATTGCAGGAAAAACAGGCACCGCAGTTACGGCATTAAACAACAAAGGGTATAACAAGGGCAATAAAATTTATCAAGCATCTTTCATAGGTTATTTTCCTGCTAATAATCCAAAATATACTATGGCTGTAGTTATTCAAAATAGTAATCAGTCAAGATTAACGTATGGTGCAGATGTATCTGGTAGGGTGTTTAAAGAAATTAGCGATAGAATTTATGGAAAATATTTAAGTACACAAAAATATAAGTCTGCAACTTTAATCGATACGATACAATATAATTATTACGGTGCTGCAAAAGATGTTTCCTCAATTTTTAGTGTGATGAATATTAAATACAACAGTAACCAAAATGCTGCAGGTGCGATTCAATTTGTACAGGTTAAAAATAATAATGCAATCATAAATAATAGCACACCAAGTTTAAAAAATACAGTACCAAATATGGTAGGCATGGGTTTAAAAGATGCTTTATATACGTTAGAAAATGCAGGACTAAAAACAATAATAACGGGTAAAGGGAAAGTGGCTAGTCAATCATTATCAGCTGGCACTTTATTTAAAAAAGGACAAACAATAACCTTATTACTCAATTGAAATTACAGGATATACTATATAAAGTAAACATAAAATCTGTTGTTGGTAATACATCAATAGAGGTAAATGCGTTGCAGATAGACTCTCGTAAAGTAGTTGATGGAGATACTTTTATTGCCTTAAAAGGAACATTAAATGATGGGCATAGTTTTATTGATGCCGTAATTGAAAAAGGGGCTAGTGTAATTGTATGTGAAATTTTGCCAATAACTATTAATCCTAAAATTGTTTATGTTCAAGTTGAAAATACCGAAATAGCTGTTGGGATAATGAGTAGTAATTTCTTTGAAAACCCATCTTCTAAAATTAACTTAATAGGCATTACAGGCACCAATGGAAAAACAACAGTAGCTACATTACTATTTAATTTATTTACAGCACTAGAGTATAAGTGTGGGTTAATTAGTACAGTGCAAAATCAAATAGCAAATGAAATAATACTAGCCACCCATACAACTCCAGATGCAATTAGTTTGAATACGTTGCTACATAAAATGGTTAGCCAAGGTTGTACCTATGTATTTATGGAAGTTAGTAGCCATGCCATCCATCAAAATCGTATTGCAGGTATAGAATTTAAAGGAGGAATATTTACCAATATTACACATGATCATTTAGATTATCATAAAAGCTTTGATGAATATATAAAAGTAAAAAAATATTGGTTTGATAATTTACCACCTACAGCATTTGCAATTAGTAATGCGGATGATAAACGTGGAATGGTTATGGTACAAAATACCTCTGCCAAAAAAATATTTTATAGCCTTAAAACAATTGCAGATTTTAAGGGTAAAATATTAGATAATAGTTTATCAGGCCTACATCTTTCTATAAATGAAATTGATGTTCATTTCAAAATGGTTGGAGAGTTTAATGCCTATAATCTTTTAGCAGTATACGCCACAGCAATTAGTTTAGGCCAACAAAAAAATACTGTACTACAAATTTTAAGTAACCTAACTGGTGCCGAAGGGCGATTTGATTATATCGTTAGCCAACAAGATAAAGTTATGGGTATTGTTGACTATGCTCATACACCAGATGCCTTATTAAATGTATTAGCAACAATAAAAGAATTGCGACAAGGGCACGAAAAAATAATTTCTGTAATTGGCTGCGGTGGCAATAGAGATAAATCAAAACGCCCCATAATGGCAGAAGTTGCCTGCGAATACAGCGATAAAATTATTTTAACATCGGATAACCCTAGAAACGAAAATCCAGAGGATATTTTAGCCGATATGCAAAAGGGTGTTAATGTAGTTACAAAACGAAAAGTAATAACAATACCGGATAGAATGGAAGCAATCAAAATAGCTGTAAGTCTTGCTGCTTATGAAGATATTATTTTAGTTGCAGGTAAGGGACACGAAAAATATCAAGACATAAAAGGGGTGAAGTATGATTTTGATGATAAAAAAGTATTAAAAGAAATGTTTGAGTTACTTGGAAAATAAAAAATGTTTATGATTAATAAGATGCTACAAATTAGCAAATTATCTAATTATTAAATTATCAAATTAACATGCTATATCACTTATTTGATTGGTTAACAAAAGAAGGGTTTTCATTCCCAGGTAGCGGTTTGTTTAAGTTTCAAACCTTTAGAGTATTAATGGCTGTTATACTTAGTTTATTAATAACAACGGTATATGGAAAAAAATTAATTGCTTTTTTACAAAAAAAGCAATTAGGCGAAAGTGTTAGGGATCTTGGTTTAGCAGGCGAACAACAAAAAAAAGGGACACCCACAATGGGAGGTATAATAATTTTATTGGGTATACTTATTCCTACATTACTATTAGCCAATTTAGATAAAGTATACATACGCTTAATGATACTTTGTACCGTTTGGTTGGGTGCCATTGGATTTATAGATGATTATTTAAAAATAAGAGCAAAACGAATTGCACAATCAAAAGGCTTAGTGTATAAAAAAAGTGACAGCGATGGTTTGGCTGGCCGCTTTAAAATATTTGGCCAAGTAATACTAGGAATTATTGTAGGTACTACCCTTTATTTTACCCAAAGCGTAACAGTGCAAAGAGAAGTATATGGTGCTAATAAAGAGGAAATAAGAAATGAAATTGCTGAAATGAAAGGCGGAAATAAATGGATAGGGGATAGTGTAATATTACGAACGGTTAATGGAGTGCCACACAAATTTGTAAATGTAAAATCTGTAATTACAACCATTCCGTTTGTAAAAAATCATGAATTTGATTACTCTAAAATATTACCGAAAAGTTGGAGAGACTATACCTACATACTGTATATATTAATTGTAATATTTATTGTTACCGCTGTAAGTAATGGAGCAAATATTACAGATGGGTTAGATGGTTTGGCTACAGGTGTAAGTGCAATTATAGGTATTTGTTTAGGAATATTTGCTTACGTAAGTGGCAATATAAATTTTGCCGAGTATTTAAATATAATGTACATACCTAACCTTGGTGAGTTATCTATTTTTATTGCAGCATTTGTTGGTTCTTGTATAGGGTTTTTGTGGTACAATAGTTACCCAGCACAAGTTTTTATGGGTGATACGGGTAGCCTTGCACTAGGTGGAATTATTGCTGCATTAGCCATTATTGTTCGTAAAGAATTATTAATACCTATTTTTTGTTTTGTGTTTTTAGTAGAAAATTTAAGTGTAATGATTCAGGTAGCTTATTTTAAATACACAAAGAAAAAATATGGAGAAGGAAAAAGAATTTTCTTAATGAGTCCATTACATCATCATTACCAAAAACTAGGTTATCACGAAAGTAAAATTGCAGTACGCTTTTGGATTGTAACCATTTTAAGTGTGGTTTTAGCAATGGTAACATTAAAATTACGCTAATAAAAGAAGTAATGGAAAGCCAAGCAATAAAACTTTCTATGTTTTTTGAAGTATCCAATATCTATGAGAAAATTATTCGATGAAAAACTGACTTATTAAATTCTATGTTGTTGAAGAGCCATTTTTAAAAAATTATGAATCAGAGAATCGTCATTTTAGGCGCAGGCGAAAGCGGAGTAGGAGCTGCAATTTTAGCAAAATTGCAAGGGTACGATGTTTTTGTTAGCGACAGTGGAAAAATTAAAGACGAATTCAAAAAAGAGTTAACTCAATATAAAATTGAGTTTGAAGAAGCAGAACATTCTGAAGAAAAAATTTTTAGTGCCAAGGAAATAATGAAAAGCCCTGGCATCCCTGAAAAAAACGAATTGATAAAAAAAATAAGAGCAAAAGGAATAGAAATAATTAGCGAAATAGAATTAGCATATAGGCATAAAGGAGATAGTAAAGTAATAGCAATAACAGGCAGTAACGGAAAAACAACAACTACTTCACTTATTTATCATATATGCAAAACTGCCAATTTAGATTGTGCTCTTGTAGGAAATATCGGGTTTTCATTTGCAAAGCAAGTAGCTGTTGAGCCAAAGCCATTGTATGTTGTAGAGATTAGTTCTTTTCAATTAGATGATATAAAAACATTTAAACCAGATGTAGCTGTGCTAACAAATATTACCGAAGATCATTTAGATAGATACGAGTACAATATTAAAAATTATATAAATAGCAAATTTAAAATTATACAAAATCAAACTCAGGAGGATGTATTTATATATTCTTTAGATGATGAAACAACAAACCAAAACATTACTAACTATTCCATTCAATCAACATTAGCCCCATTCACCATGAGTAAACAACTGCCACAAGGAGCCTATTTGCTTAACGCAAAAATGCACTTAAAATGGAAAAACGAAGAGATGCAAATGAACATATCTGACTTTGCAATTAAAGGAAAACATAATCAATATAATAGTATGGCAGCAAGCTTAGCCGCAACAGCGGTGGACATTAGAAAAGAAAAAATTAGAGAAGCACTACAAACATTTGAAAGCTTAGAGCATAGAATGGAACCCGTAGTAACCATAAAAGGAGTAGAGTTTATTAATGATAGTAAAGCTACAAACATAAATAGTACTTGGTTTGCTTTGGAAAGTATGGAAAAGCCTACTATACTTATTTTAGGTGGTGTAGATAAAGGAAATGATTACTCTTTAATTAAAGATTTAGTAAAAGAAAAAGTTAAAGCAATTGTGTGTATGGGTACCAATAACTTAAAAATCCATCAAGCATTTGGAGAGGTTATGCCGCTCATTGTAAATACATCAAGTACATCAGAGGCAGTACAGGCAGCTTTTCACTTTGCCGAAAAAGGCGACTGTGTATTATTAAGTCCTGCATGTGCAAGTTTTGATTTATTTAAAAATTATGAGGATAGAGGAAATCAATTTAAACAAGCAGTAAAAGAATTATAATTGGCCCAAAACATAAATATAAAACAATTGTTCACCCCTTCATTTACAAATGTTGGTAGCAATCTTGCATCTAAAACCAAAGGCGATAAAGTTATTTGGGCAATTGTTGTAATCCTTACATTGGCAAGTTTGTTAGTTGTATATAGCAGTACAGGGTCCTTAGCATATAAATATAGTAAGAGTACTGAAAGCTATTTATTTAAACAATTTGCATTTATTGTGCTAGGCGTAATGCTTATTTATTTTGCACATAGAGTTAACTATACCATTTATGCAAGAGTAGCCAAAATTCTTTTTTTAATTTCTATTCCATTAATGATTTATACGTTGCTTTTTGGCTCAAGGTTAAATAGCGCAAACCGTTGGATAACATTGCCGGTCATAAATATGACTATGCAAACTTCTGACTTAGCAAAACTTGCCTTATTTATGTATTTAAGTTTACAACTAAGCCGTAAACAAGACGTAATAAAAGATTTCAAGAAAGGATTTTTACCCATCATTATTCCAGTTGGTATTATTTGTTTACTTATAGCACCAGCAAATTTATCTACTGCATTATTAGTGGGTGCAACAAGTTTGCTTTTAATGTTTATCGGAAGAATAAATACTAAACATATTTTAGCAACTATAGGCATAGGATTAGTGCCTATAATACTCTTAGTTTCTGTAGCAGTAAAATATTACGATAAAGTAGAGCAAAAACAAAAAGAGTTACCTGCAATTTTTTCTGGAGGAAGAATTCCAACCTGGATAAGCCGGATTCAAACATTTATATACACCGATAAAAATACCGACAGCGAAAAATTATATCAAACCAATCAAGCAAAAATTGCAGTAGCTAATGGCGGTTGGATAGGTAAAGGGCCAGGCAATAGTACACAAAGAAATTTTTTGCCCCATAGTTACAGCGATTTTATTTATGCCATTATAATAGAAGAGTATGGTTTTTTAGGTGCATCATTTATGATGTTTATTTATTTATTGTTTTTGTATAGATGTATTCGACTGTACAGAAAATGCCCTTTTGCATTTGGAGCATTTTTGGCATTGGCATTAAGTTTTACACTAGTAATACAAGCTATTGCCAATATGGGTGTAGCTGTAAATGCATTTCCTAATACTGGAGTTACATTACCCCTTGTAAGTATGGGAGGTAGTAGTTTTTTATTCACATGTTTATCTATTGGCATTGTATTAAGTGTTGCAAGAAATGTAGAACAGTTAGAAGGAAAAAATCAGGAGGTTGTTGTAAATGAGTAAAAAAATAATTATAGCAGGTGGCGGAACTGGTGGGCATATTTTTCCTGCTATTGCAATTGCGAATGCGTTGAAAAAAATTGACGATAAAATAGAAATATTATTTGTAGGAGCAAAAGGAAAAATGGAAATGGAAAAAGTACCGCAAGCTGGATATAAGATTGAAGGGTTAGCTATTGCAGGCTTTAATAGAAGTTCTTTGATAAAAAATATTGGTTTACCCTTTAAGTTGATAAAAAGTTTTTTTCAGGTAAGACGAATTTTTAATACGTTCAAACCAATCGCTGTAGTTGGCGTTGGGGGTTATTCAAGTTTCCCTGTATTAAAGTATGCACAAACAAGAGGTATAAAAACATTTATACATGAAAGTAACTCGTTTGCCGGAAAAAGTAATATTCTTTTAGGGAAAAATGCTACAAAAATATTTGTTGCTACCGATGGTATGGAAAAATTCTTTAAAGCAAATAAATTAAAAATAACAGGAAATCCTGTCAGAAAATTAATTGTAGAAAATAATATAAGTCGTACAGAAGCAATTGAATTTTTTAAATTAAGCCCAAATAAAAAAACAATTTTATCAATTGGAGGAAGCCTTGGTGCAAAAAGTATAAATGAAGCTATTAATAAGTATATTAATGAATTTGAAAAAAATGAGTTACAATTAATTTGGCAAACGGGTAAACCTTGTGCAACTACAGCACAACAAACAGCAAAAGGTAGCGCCAATATTTATACAAGTGATTTTATAACCAACATGGAATATGCTTATGCCGCAGCCGATTTAATAATTAGCCGAAGTGGCGCAATGGCAATTGCTGAAATATGCGTAGCTAAAAAACCTACCATTTTTGTGCCTTATCCATTTGCAGCAGAAGACCATCAAACGGTAAATGCACAGAATTTAGTTAATAAATCTGCTGCACTTACCATAAATGATAATGAGGCGTTAGATAAATTAGTAAGTAGCATTATAGCATTATCAAATAACCTTGAAAAACAACATACATTAAAACAAAACATTGCAAAACTTGCCATAATCAATGCCGATGAGGTTATTGCAAACGAAATATTAAGTGTAGTATAAAAATGAAAAAAGAACTTAACGAAATATTCACGACGTTGCTCCAGTTAACCTTTCAGGGGGTGGATGGGGTAAAGGGTTCTGTCTTTTTTATTGGAATTGGGGGAATAGGGATGAGTGCACTTGCTCGTTATTTTAATGCAAAGGGTATAAATGTTTCTGGTTACGATAAAACAGAAACGTTACTTACTAAACAATTACAAGCAGAGGGCATTGGGGTACATTACGAAGATAATATTGACTTAGCAGATAAAAATGCATCCTTTATTGTATACACACCTGCTGTTCCTAAAAACCAATCGCAGTTAAATTATTTTATTAATAATAACTATACGGTTGTAAAACGAAGTGATGTTTTAGGTGCTATTACAAGTAGCTCGTTTAATATCTGCGTAGCAGGCACTCACGGCAAAACAACGACTAGTAGTATGGTTGCACATTTATTGCAACATAGTGGTTATGGGTGTAATGCATTTTTAGGAGGTATTGCAGTTAACTACAATAGTAACTTTTGGTCGTCGTCAAATAATGTTTGTGTGGTAGAGGCAGATGAATATGATCGAAGTTTTTTAAAACTTAATCCTGATGTAGCAATAATTACAGCAATAGATGCCGATCATTTAGACATTTATGGTACTGCCGAAAATGTAGAAAATGCATTTATAGAATTTTCTACAAAAATAAAAAAAGGCGGTTGTTTATTGCTAAAATATGGTTTAAAAAGAAGTAATGATTTTAATGTAAAAGATACATGTACATATAATGCAACTGATACTAATGCAAATATTTATGCGCAAAATTTAACTATACATAATGGCAGTTACACATTTGATGTTGTAAATAAGTATTGGACAATTAACGATGTTACGTTAAATATGGGAGGCTTACACAATGTCGAAAACATAATAGCAGCCATAGGCGTAGCTAAATATTTAAAAATAAGTGATAATAAAATTAAAGAAGCAGTGAGCGAATATAAAGGCGTTAAACGCAGATTTGAATATATTATTAAAAACGATGAGCTTGTTTTTATTGATGATTATGCACATCATCCAGATGAGTTAAACGCTTTATTAAATGGAGCTAAAAACTTATTTCCAACAAAAAAATGTACCATTATTTTTCAACCTCATTTATATAGCCGTACCAATGATTTTGCAGATGGGTTTGCTTCAGCTTTAGATGAAGCGGATGAAATTATTCTTTTACCCATTTATCCGGCAAGAGAATTACCTATGGTTGGAGTGAGTAGCGATATGATAATGCAACGAATGAAAAATAAAAATGTAAAAGTGATAGCCAAAGAAAATATTGCTCATTATTTAATGTCGTTAAAACAAATAAATGCAAAGGAAAATGTTGATGGTGTCTTTATTACTGCAGGCGCAGGCGATATTGATACATTAGTAAACCCAATAAAAGAAATATTGAATAAAAAATAATGCAGCATTTAAAAACATATAAACTAAAACAAATTTTATTTGGCATACTGTGGCTTTTACTAGCTATAGCTGCAATTGTGTTGTTAGTTGCTGCCATTAATAAAAAAGAAGAAAAAAAATGTAAATCGATTGAAATAGAACTTAAAGGTAAGGGTAATAATTTCTTTGTTGAAGAGGCAGATGTATTAGCAATGATGACAAAACTACAAACAAATGAAATTATAGGGAGTCCAATAAATACAATCAATATTAGGTTATTAGAAACCGAGTTAGAAAAATCAATTTGGATAAAAAAAGCAGAATTATTTTTTAATAATAACGAAGTGCTAAAAGTAAGCATTGAAGAAAGAGAACCTATTGCAAGATTATTTTCCACTAGCGGCACATCGTTTTATATTGATAGCATGCTTTTTAAATTACCCTTAAGTGATACGTATAGTGCTAAAGTACCTGTTTTTACTGGCTTTCCTTCAGATAAAACAATATTGAGCGAATTGGATAGCATTATTTTAAAGCAAGTCAAACGCTTAAGTATGGCAATTCAAAAAGATTCTTTTCATACTGCAATGATTGAACAAATTGATATTACCCCACAACTTACGTTTGAATTTATACCCAAAATTGGTAACCAACTAATACAATTTGGTACAGCTACTGATATTGATGCTAAACTATATAAGTTAAAATTATTTTATAAAAAAGTAATAGCAGTTGAAAGTTGGAATAAATATAGTACAATCAATTTGCAATATGCTAATCAAATTATTGCAAAGCGAAGAGGAGTCGAAGATGTAACTGCAGATTCGTTAAAAGCCATACAGCTAATGCAACAAATTGCAACCATTGCAGAAAAACAAGCAAGCGATAGTTTACAAACCATACTAATAGATAATAGTAATAATACAACCGATAGTACAATTATTCAACAAAGTATAGAAAGAGATGAAGAAGCTGTTGTGCCTGGTTTCAATACCATTGAAGAGCCTATTTTAGCAAAACCCTTAAATCCAAAACCGCAAGCTGTTGTTGCAAAACCACCAACCCCTAAACCAATGCCAAAAGTTGTAAAACCAAATCCAGCAAAACCAATTGTAAAACCAAAACAACCCGTTACAAAAAATTAATAAAATCGATGGTACTAAAACTACCAAAAGAATAAATAACTCAACTAACACAAACACAAAACAAACACAATTATGAATCAAGAACAACCCATTATTGTAGGCTTAGACATAGGCACTACAAAAATTGCAGCCATAGCTGGCCGCAAAAATGAATACGGCAAGTTAGAAATTTTGGGATTTGGTCGAGCCAATAGTAATGGCGTACAACATGGTATGGTACTAAATATTGACCAAACTATTAAGGCTATTGAATTAGCTTTAAAAAACTGTTACGACAGTAATCCTAATTTAGAAATTGGCGAAGTATATGTTGGTATAGCTGGCCATCATATTAAAAGCTTACAAACCCGTGGGGATATTGTACGCCAAGCCGTTGACGATGAAATTAGTCAGCAAGAAATTGATAGGCTAGTAGCCGATCAATATAGAACCTATATACCAGCTGGCGATCAAATTATTGATGTAATTCCTCAAGAGTTTACAGTTGATAATTTTCAAAACATTCCAAATCCAATAGGATATAGTGGTGTAAAAGTTGGTGCAAATTTTCATATTATAACTGGCGATAAAAATGCCATTCGAAATATCAATAGAAGTGTAGAAAAATCTGGATTAAAAACAAAAGACTTAGTCCTACAACCATTAGCATCTGCCGCAGCAGTAATGTGTGATCAAGATTTAGAAGCAGGTGTAGCCATTGTGGACATTGGTGGTGGTACAACAGACTTAGCAGTATTTTATGAGGGAATATTAAAACATACAGCAGTAATTCCGTTTGGTGGCGAAAATATTACTAACGATATTAAAACAGGTTTAGGGGTTTTAAAAACGCAAGCCGAACAAATGAAAGTACAGTTTGGAAGTGCATTAAGCGACGAAGCAAAATCAAATGCATTTATTACCATACCAGGTTTACGTGGTATGGCACCAAAAGAAATATCGGTTAAAAATTTAGCATCAATTATACAAGCTCGTATGAGTGAAATTATGGATTTTGTAACCTATCACTTAAAGCAAGTAGGATTAGATACTCGTATGTTAAATGGCGGCATAATCCTTACTGGTGGAGGCTCTCAATTAAAGCACTTAATTCAATTAACAGAGTACATTACCGGGTTAAATGCACGAATTGGGTATCCTAATGAGCACTTAGCTGGTGGTCATATTGATGAATTAGCAAAGCCAATGTATAGTACTTGTATAGGATTAATTTTAAAAGGCTACAACGATTACGAAAATAAAAATAAACAGTTTGAGCAAACCTTTAAACAAGTTGCTATTCCTAATGGACTACAACAACAACCAATAGACGAAACCTTAGATGTTGTAGAAAACGAAACAGTAAAAAGCAAAGAACGTAAAACATTAAAAGGTTTTATGGATGGTTTTAAAAATGGCTTAATTGATTTGTTTAAGGAAGAAGAAGACGCTAAGTTGTAAAATTGAATAAAAAAACTAACCCAAAATGCAGCAATATTTTTCTTTCTTACTAATTGAAAAATTTACGTTGTATAAATTCTAACAACTTTCCATATTTCTATAAAAGAAATATAGAGTGAGTTTAAAACAAACAAATTATGATACATTTTGATTTACCAAAAGATCAATCGTCCATCATCAAAGTAATTGGTGTAGGAGGTGGCGGCAGCAATGCAGTAAACCACATGTTTTCGCAAAATATTGAAGGTGTAAACTTTATTATTTGTAATACTGATGCACAAGCTATTGCACAAAGTAAAGTACCTAACAAAATTCAATTAGGGCCACATTTAACCCAGGGGCTTGGTGCAGGTGCCAATCCAAAAATTGGTAAAGAGGCTACTGAAGAAAGTTTAGAAGAAATAAAACGCATATTAGAAGTAAATACCAAAATGGCATTTATTACTGCAGGTATGGGTGGCGGTACAGGTACAGGGGGAGCACCAATCTTAGCAAAAATTTGTAAAGATTTAGGTATATTAACTGTGGGTATTGTAACTACTCCATTTGCTTATGAGGGCAAAAAAAGAATAGCACAAGCAGAGGAAGGAATTATGTTATTGAAAAATCATGTAGATACTTTATTGGTAATAAGCAATGATAAATTGCGTCATCAATTTGGTAATTTAAAAATGAAGGAAGCATTTGCAAAAGCTGATAATGTATTAGCAACGGCTGCAAAATGTATTACCGATGTTATAAATAGTACGGGTCAAATTAATGTGGATTTTGCCGATGTATGTACCGTAATGAGTAATGGCGGAGTTGCTATTTTAGGAAGTGCAAGTGCAGAAGGGGAAAACAGAGCACAAACTGCCATTGAGAATGCTTTAAATTCCCCATTATTGAATGATAATGATATACGTGGAGCTAGATGGATTTTAATAAATATAAATTCTGCCGAAGGCGAACATGAGTTTACCATGGATGAAGTTGAAGTTATTCAAAATCATTTAATAGGGCAAGCTGGTGAAGATACCGATGTAATATTAGGCCTTGGGTATGATAATACATTAGGCAGCGAATTAAGTATAACACTTATTGCTACAGGTTTTGAGCATAAAGACCCTTTTGCTAAAACTGCACTTCTAAAAAATGAGGTAACCGAAAAAAAGGATGAAAAAATTGTAATGACCTTGCAAATGCCGTCAAAAGACGAAAAGAAAGTTGCCTCAAAACCAGTGTTATTATTTGATGAACTAGATGAAGAAAAAGCCATAGCAGAAATTACAGAGTTACCTGTTGAAGTTAAAGAAGATGTGATGATGCCAACATTGGTAGAAATAATCAAGGAAGAAATAGAAGTAAAATTACCAAGTAAAATTACTGTAGATAAATTAGACGAAACTCCAATATTCTTTGAAATATCTTCGGCATCAGATCAGGTTCCAGTAATAGAATTTGATATTCCACAAAATCCCATCCCTTCCGAAAAATTAATCGTAGCAAATGCTACATCCAATCCAACTAATTTAGTCGAAAAAGAAATTTTTGATAATAAAGATGCTAGCAAGCCCTTTTCGTCGGGGGTGCAATTGGCCAAACCAGCACAAATATATGTGGAGGAAAAGCCTAAATCAGAATCCAATACGAACGATGAGCAGCTTCCGTTGCATTCAACTGTAAAGGAAGACGAAACTGAGCAAGAAGAAATGAAATTGGTGGTAAAGACCCATCAAGTGGCGGAGGAAGAGCAGCCTGTTCAACTTACTCAGCCCATTTTAATGTCTACTGTTGAGGAACTTGCACCGCAGGACGAAGCAGAAGAACTTAGGCGCCGTAATATAGCTCGAATTGCAAAACTGCGTAATTTGTCATTCAATATTAACGCAGTCGATCCAAACAACGAGTTTGAAACGGTACCTGCATACCTTCGCCGCAATATGGAATTGCATAATTCCATTGCCGATGTTGAAAGTTTTTATAGCAACTATACTGTAAAAACCGACGAAAATAATCAGGCCGAAATAAGTACTATTAATACATTTTTAGATGGTAAAAAGCCAGACTAAATTATTGCCGTTTGCTGTTGTGTAGCATGCGGCATTATCTTTTTGTTTGTGTTTGGTTATTTATATTGTGAAACCCCATTCGCCCCGGCGGATGGGGTTTGTGTTATGTATTTGGCAGACTGAAGCCAATAAATACATAAACATAGGTTATGTAGAAAGAAAAAATTGATATGGGATAAGAAAAAAAAATGCACAAACATATTTACCAGCATGTTTGTGCAAATAAATAATACGGGGTTAACGAAATTTTTTGTTTGTAACGTTTATAACTATTACATCATTTACCACTCTTGTTGTGTTTTTTACTTCAAATAGAGTGTTAATATTGTTGCTATTATTTCTTACATCAAAAATTAACGTAGAAGCATTGCTAAACGCATCGCTGTCTAAAGCAAAATTCCGTACCGCTTTTGCATCGGTAATTTTTTCTTCGTGTAATACAACTCCCGATAAATCTTTTACTACTAGGGTATAACTATCCTTTTGATTGTTATTTAGCTTTAATTGAAATACGGGCTGATTGTTTAAATCGCTAACTTTTGTTAATTGCGGAGCGGTGTTTTGTGCATTTACAGAAATTACTAATGCAAATAAGGCTACAAATACGGCTGAAAATTTTTGTGTTGTTTTTTTCATGATTATACTGGTTTAAAAATTAAAAAATTAATTATTTCACACAGCAGGTACAATTGAGGTAAATCAATTAATAAATATTTAATTGATAATGTAAAAGTAAGATGGTTTGGTTGTGAATTAAAACCAATATTGAGTTACTTTTATTACGGGTAACAAAGTAATAATGCATGTAATATAATCCAGTAAAGGGTTTTGTAAAATTTAAATGATGATGTCCAACAAGAAAAAGTTAGCCGTTTGTTACAATATAGCGGAGTACAAATAAAATTTATTGCCTCCTTTCCTAAGCAATAAATTGAAGCTAAATGCCAAATAAAATCTACCCATTTTTTTAAAACTATCTTTATCCATATTTTAGCAATATGACATTTGAAGATTTAAACCTATGCAACGCATTACTATCTGCATTAAATGATGCAGGGTATACAAACCCCACTACAATACAACATAGAGTATTTGCTGTTGTAATGAGTGGTAGAGATGTATGTGGCATTGCACAAACCGGAACGGGTAAAACCTTTGCCTACCTTTTACCCTGCTTAAACCAATGGAAATTTAACAAAGAAAAAAAAGCTCAAATAGTAATAATAGTACCCACCAGAGAGTTGGTAGCACAAGTTGTAAATGCCGCAAAAGAATTAACTACCTATATGAGTGTAACTGTTGTTGGGGTATATGGCGGTGCTAATATAAATACACAAGCGGCAGAGGTTATTAAAGGAGTAGATGTTTTGGTAGCCACACCAGGCAGACTATTTGACCTATTAATGAACGGAGCTGTAAAAACAAAGAGCATAAAAAAAGTAGTAATAGATGAAATGGACGAAATGCTAAATCTTGGCTTTCGTACTCAAATAAAAAATATACTTGACTTGTTACCTACAAAAAGGCAAAATTTATTATTTTCTGCAACCATAACCGAGGATGTAGAACTATTGATGGATACCTTTTTTAATGAACCAACTAGAGTAGAAGCTGCACCAACAGGTACACCGTTAGAAAACATTGAACAAATTGGTTATGCCATACCAAACTTTTATACTAAAGTAAATTTGCTAAAATTAATGTTAGCGCAAGATCAAACCATGACCAAGCTTTTGGTGTTTGTAGCTACAAAAAAATTAGCAGATGAATTGTATACACAACTAGAAACCATTTATCTAGAAACTTGTGGTGTTATACATTCTAACAAAGAGCAAAATCATCGTTTTAATACCGTAAAGCAATTTCATGAAGGAACGTATAGATTTATAATTGCTACAGATATTGTTGCAAGAGGTATAGATATTTCTGAAGTAACACATGTTATAAATTTTGATGTACCCGAAGTACCCGAAAACTATATACATAGAATTGGTAGAACAGGTAGAGCCGATAAAAAAGGAATTGCCATAACTTTTTTTACAGCCAAAGAAAAGCCATTAATGGATACTATACAAGCATTAATGAAATACGAAGTACCCTTATTACCCTTACCCGAAAATCTAGAAATATCTGAAGTTTTAACCGAAGATGAAATACCAAAAGTGTTTATGAAAACCTATCTCGTAAAGTTGCCAAAAAAGGAAGAGGTAGGTCCAGCGTTTCATCAAAAATCTGCAAAAAATAGCAAGGTAAATGTTATTGTACGTAAAAAAGATAGGATGATGAAAAAATATGGTAAGCCAAAAACCAGGGGGCAAAAACCAACTAGAAAAAAATAGGGAATTATTAAATTAGTAACACTTAAAAAAGATTAAAAAATTAGCTAATAACATTGAATAGATTTATAAAAAAATGCCTCAACAACAATGAGGCATTTTTTTATTTCAACCATTTTTTATTTTATTAATACTTTTCCTTCAATTATTTTTTTGCCAGCTGTATCACCCACTACTACAAAATATATACCGCCTTGTGTAGATTTAATATTAATATCAAGCAAGGTATAAGCGCCAGATATTTCCAATTTTTCACTATATACTCTACTTCCCTTAGCATCGTAAACCGTTATTATTCTGGATGTATTGCCCGAAGCATTGTAATACGAAACGGTAAACTTACCATCGTTAGGGTTAGGGAAAATAAATAACTGATCGCTACGTGGCGCAATAATTTTTACGACCGGCGATTGATTTACACAAGTAAGCCCACTTGCAAATACTTCTTGTATGCTTAACTGGTAGCTACCAACTTTTTCCACATTAAGTGCAATTAAATTTCCGTTGTAATTAAATGGCGTACCATCTTTAATCCATTGTTTGCTAACTATACCCCCAACCGATTGGCTAGGCGTTGCTGCTAAAACAGTGGTTTGCCCGGGCAATAAACTAGTTAATGGAGTTGCACTTAAACCAATAGTAGGTAAGGAACGTACTACAAGTAGTGCAGCATCTGAATTAGCTGGCGTAGGGCAAGCAGGGGTAAATAACTGACAACGATAGCGATTATTATTATCGGCAATCGTTGTTGTTAATAAGGTTAATATTTTACTAGTGGCATTACTAATGTTTGTGTAACTAATACCACCATCTCTACTTACTTGCCATTGATACGAAATAGCAAAAGCACTTACACCATCTACATTAAAACTTGTAGTACTTCCGGTACATATTTCTTTATTGCTTGGTTGTGTTGTTACTGTAGCAAGACTACCAACCGTAAGTTGTGCACATGTTGATGTAATTGCACTACCGCAAGTACCTATTACTTTACAACGATATACTGCAGAAGTTAATGCGTTTGTAATAAATAAGCAAGCATTGGTAGCTCCTGCAACATCTGTAAATGGTCCGTTACAGCTAGAGGCAACCTCCCACTGGTAACTTAAATTTGTACTAACTGCTGTTACACAAAATGAAGCATTATTACCAGAGCAAATGGTAACATCTGTAGGGTTGGAATTAATAAGTGTAGCTGGTGTAACAACTAATATACCAGCATTAGAAGTTGTATTACCACAAACATTTGTTGCAATGCAACGATATTGATAGTTGTTAAAACTTACTGTTATATTACCAGCTAAAATAGTTAAAGTAGCAGTAGTTACTCCTCCGTAAACACCACCATTAGTGACATTATTAAAGGTAACACCACCATCTATACTTACTTGCCACTGAAAAGATGTAGCACTAGAGTTTACTGAAAAAGAAGTTGATGTTGCTGAACAAACAGTTTGATTTGTAGGTTGTGCTGAAATAGTTGGTCCAGTACCTGCGTTTATGGTATACGTAATATTTCTTGTTTGTGCAGATGCGCCACTAGCCGTACCCGTTATGGTTATGATATACGAACCTGCTGCTAATGAATTAGCATTATTTAAATTTATAACACTGCTATTGCCTGGTGTTACAGGGTTAGTGCCAAATGTAATGGTTGTACCAACAGGCACCCCTGCTGTTGCCGATAAAGTAATTGGGTTAGTAAATGTGCCAACTACGTTTGTACTTAATGTTAAACTCATAGTACTAGGTGTAGGGCAACTAGAAACAGCTGGGGCTGGGGAGTTAAATGTAAAACCAGATGGCGGTGGAATATTAGCTACTGGGCTTTCCCAAACACCTCTACCGTAGGTGGCTACACGTAATTTACCAGCAGCTTTTTGTATTTCTAATTCGTTAATAGCTACAACAGGCAAGTTATCCGAAAAGTTGGTCCAGTTAACATCTGGTTCTGTTTTATAATAAACACCAATATTCATACCTACATACATACCTCTTGGGGTATTATCATCTACAACAATTGTTCTTGCAGAAAAAGTAGGAAGACCAGCTGAAACATTTGTAAACGTAGCTCCAGCATCGGTACTTACCATCACTCTGTTGGTAGTACTATTTAGTGCTACCCAAATTTTAGTTGGGTCTGTGGGGTCTATACAAATATCGTTAATAGTTGCTGGAGCACTTCGGGTAGCCCATGTAGCTCCATCATCTGTAGTTACATATAATGTGCTACCATTACTTGCATAAATATAATTTGGGTTAGAGGTTGATACGGCTAAATCTGTTAATGTAGTGGTAATGGTTGCACCACTAATATTTGTCCAACTTGTGCCACTTGTTGTTGATTTATAAACACCTGTCCATCCGCCATATAAAATGGTTTCGTTTGTTGGGTGTATCCAAAGTGGTGTAACCCATTGCCCATTGGATGGCTTTGGTAAACCGTTATAACTATTGCCCCCATTTATTGAACGATAAATTGAACCGTTTTGACTGGTACCCCATAGGTTTAAATGATTAGTAGGGCTTACTAAACCTTCCATACCATCTGCACCTAACCAATCTACCCAATTGCCGGTAGCTTGCCTAGTAGCACTACCATTATCTTGTGCACCGCCAGTAATTACATTGGCGTTTGTTTGTGAATTTGCTATTCTATAAAATTGCCTAATACCTAATCCTGCAGAAATATCTGTCCAATCATCTCCAGCATTAACACTCTTAAAAATACCTCCATCGCTATTGGAATAAAGGGTGCTATTAACCCACATCAACCCATGTACATCTGCATGATTATAACCTAGTCCATTTGGTAAACTCCATGCTGTTTGTGGAAAAAATGAAACGGCTTCATTAATAGATTTCCAACAAATAATACCAGCAATATATACTTCACTTGCATTTGAAGGCGATACACCTAAAGCCATATCATACGTGGCTTGTCCGCCTGTACCAGCACCTGTAGTTTCGTAACCAAAATAATTTGTGCCACTTGCAGGGTCGCCAACAACTGTAGTGGTAAAAGTTAAACCAGCATCGGTACTTTTATACATTCTACCAAAACTACTTCCACTTGCTTGACATACATATACATAGTTTGGGTTAGCGGCAGTTACGCCTACTAAAGTTCTACCTGTATTTGTAATACCTTGTGCTGCACCTACATTTGTCCATGTAATACCATTATTAGTACTACGCCACACATCGTTACCTGTAGCAAACATTACATTTACATCATCAGCCTTAAATTCAATATCTTCTTTACCTATGGTATGTACTTGCGTAAAACTTGTACCAGCATTAGTACTTCGCCAAATTCCATTTGATGAGGCTACAAAAATAATATTAGAGTTGGAAGGATGAATAACTATTTTACGTACAGTAACACCAAACATCGTTCCTATCGATGTCCAAGTTACTCCACCATTAGTAGATTTTATTATACCCGCACTACTACTCATACCTGCATACACAATATCTTGATTATTGGGGTCGATTGTAATGGCAAAATAACTCATCCAATTACTGTTTACATAATCTTGTAAAGGAGCCCAAGTGCCACCACCATTAGTCGTTTTCCATATACCACCGCCAGGGGAGCCAACATAAATAGTATTTTCGTTGCTAGGGTGTATAGCTACTGCCGAAATACGTCCTGTGCCCGGGTTCCAGCTGCTTGTTCTGTTCCATGTAAGTGGGCCAAGCTCCGTCCAATTACCAGCTGTTACAAAATTATTTTGTTTAGTTGCTTCATATCTATTCCACTCTTCCTTTGGAGCTAAGTAAGTACCGTTTTCATCAATATGAAATTTACGTTCGTACAACCAACGTTGAAACTGTTTGTAGCCACTACCACGTTCTTTGCCCACTCTATCAAAAATGGCATTAGCTTTTTGCTCAGCCTGTTTTAAGGAGAGGTCTGTTCTTTCCATTATTTCGTAAACAGACTCTTGAGCTGTTGCCGAAAAACTTAGTAAAAAAAAGGATAAAAGTAAAAATGCGTATTTCATAAAATAGTTAATTGAAAAAAGTGTTGAGTGTAATAGCTATCGTAAGTTTTTATTTTTATCTCTACGCAAGATAATTAATAAACAGTATAAAATAAACAAAGGGGCAAGGTAAAAACAAGAGTGAAGTACCTAAAAATTAGATAATTATATAAAAGTATACAAATAGAGGACAAAATAGGATACCAAAAGTAAAGTGGTAATAATTTTAAGACTAAATTTTATAAAATAACTTATACTTTTTTTCCATCACCATATAGGCTTATTAATTCTTCGATACTATCTTTTAATGTGCATGCGGCAATATCAAAATATTCGTCTTTACTTTTTTTAGAAATCTTTTTATCATTCGATTTTTTAATGGTCAGTTTTACCTCTTCAACCACATCAAAAAAAGCAGGTAGTTGTTTTTCGTAATAGCCGTTTATGGCTTCTATACTCATCAAAATATCTTCGTATTCAGTAACTATGTTATTAATTTCTTTTATGTTTTCATCATTATGTCGCCGAGGTGTTCGGTTGTATAAATCTTGTAATGTACTTGTAGTATTATCCATTTTATTAGTTAAGGTTTAAAGATAAATAAATCTTCCTCAATAAAAGCTATTGTTGTAGCGGATTTTAAAAGGCTAACTTACGCCAATAAACTAACGTATGCCTCAACAATTCGATTTACTTATTAATACTTATTTGGATAGTAAAGTAGGCGTTGCTCCTCGGTTTTTAACAAAGGCTCTATCACAGGGTTTGCAACAAAATATTCATCAATTACAGAAAGATAATTTAATGGCCAATGCCAGCATTGGCAATGATGATATAAAAGACCCTAATCAAAAAATGCGTAGCGATAAAATTTATTGGTTAGATAAAAAGCATAACAACCTTTTTGAAAATGAGTTTTTACAACGAGTAGAAGATTTTATTGCTTACTTAAATGAAACTTGTTATGCTGGTATTAACGCTTGCGAATTTCATTATGCAGTTTATGAAAAAGGAAGTTTTTATAAACGCCATAAAGATCAATTTAAAAGTAACAATAACCGTAAATATTCATTAATTACTTATTTAAATGATAACTGGGCTGAAGCAGATGGCGGGCAATTACAAGTGTATGGAAATAGGAATATACAACAAATACAACCCCATGCTCAAACTGCCGTTTTATTTAAAAGCGATGAAACTGAGCATGAAGTACTTATAGCTAACCAAAGCAGAATGAGTATTACAGGTTGGCTAAAGCAGGTGTAAACTAGTTGTTTTTAAAACAACTAGTTTACACCAAAAAAAAGCTACCTTCAATAAAAATTACAACTATGGAATTATTAAAAGAATATTGGTGGGCAATTCCCATTTTAGCCATTCTATCCAGTGGCTTGTTTACCATTAACCAAGGTACCATTGGGGTTATTACAAGGCTAGGTAAATATGCAGGCATAAAACGAGCCGGTTTAAATTGGAAAATACCTTTTATAGATCAAATTTTTAAAAGAGTAAGTGTTCAAAACCGTTCGGTAGAATTAGAGTTTCAAGCCGTAACAGTAGATCAGGCAAATGTTTATTTTAAATCGATGTTATTATACTCTGTTCAAAATGAGCAGGAGGAAACGATACAAAAAGTTGCCTTTAAATTTATTAGCGATAAAGATTTAATGCAAGCGCTAATACGCACTGTAGAAGGAAGTATACGGGCCTTTGTATCTACCAAAAAGCAAGCAGAGGTCTTAAATGTGCGTAGAGATATTGTTGAAAATGTAAAAGAACAAGTAGATGTTGCTTTAGAAAGTTGGGGATATCATTTACAAGATTTGCAAATTAACGATATTACTTTTGATGAGGCTATTATAGCTAGTATGAGTAAAGTAGTAGCAAGTAATAACTTAAAAGCCGCTGCCGAAAACGAAGGACAAGCTTTGTTAATTACAAAAACAAAAGCTGCCGAAGCAGAGGGTAATGCTATAAAAATTGCTGCAGAGGCCGAGAGAATGGCTGCTCAATTAAGAGGGCAAGGTGTTGCCTTATTTAGAGAAGAAGTGGCTAAGGGTATGAGCCAAGCTGCATCGGAAATGAAACAAGCTAATTTAGATACTAATGTAATTTTATTTAGTATGTGGGTAGAGGCTATTAAAAACTTTGCGGAGTACGGAAAAGGAAATGTAATATTTTTAGATGGCGGTAGTGATGGTATGGAAAAAACAATGAAACAAATAATGGCTATGCAGCAATTGGAAAGTAAAAAGTAAAATAAAAAACTATTACCATAAAAATAAAAAAGGCTTCAATTATTGAGGTCTTTTTATTTGCAAAAGAAAACATTAACATTTTTTTGTAACGCTTAGGTATATTTGTTTCGTTTGAAAGCAAAATACTTTTATTTTTGGCCTAATTATCGTTTATACAACTAAAACCTAAATCAGTTATACATGTTTCACCTATTTTTTTTACAAATGGATACTACAAAAGTGGTACAAAAAGTTGAAGGCTTTAAATCAATTGGTAACACTATTATGCAGGGCGGGTGGCTAATGTTACCCTTAGCCTTACTTTTTGTGGTAGCACTTTTCTTCTTTTTTGAACGTTTTATTTTGCTTCAAAAATTTGGAAAAATTGAAGAAAATTTTATGAATATTATTAGAGATAATGTAGTTAGCGGTAATATAACAGCTGCCCGAAGTTTGGCAAAAAATACGCCTAACCCTGTTGCAAGAATGATTGATAAAGGACTACAGCGTATTGGTAAACCTATAGAAGCTATTGAAAAAAGTATGGAAAATGTGGGTGTTTTAGAAATGTATAAAATGGAAAAAAACTTAAACATTTTAAATATCATCGTACGTATTGCCCCACTATTTGGGTTTTTAGGTACCATAATAGGTATGCTTAGTTTGTTTAATGGTATTAGCCAAAGTCCAGAAGGTTTTGGTATTAATGCAATGGCAAGCGGTATTTATGTAAAAATGATAACATCGGCAGCAGGTTTAATTATTGGTATTGTAACCTACTTAGGGTATAGTATTTTACAAACAAAAATTAAAAAAATAGAAAATAAAATGGAGGCTGCTAGTGCTGAATTTATTGACATTTTACAAGAACCAACTCGTTAATTATATACCATGAGTTTACGCAAAAAATTTAATGAAGAGCATAGCGAAGTAGATACTGGCCCACTAAATGATATTCTATTTATATTAATGTTTTTCTTTTTAATTATATCTACATTAGCTAATCCTAATGTAATAAAATTGACGAATCCAAAATCTAAAAGTGATACAAAATCTAAACAAAGTATTGTAGTAAGTATTCGTAAAGATGGACGAACGTATATTGGGCAGCAACAAATAAACTTTGATTCTCTTTCATCGGAACTTAGTAAAATGATTGATAAATCGGATAGTAGCAACAAACAAGCTGTTGTAATAAATGCCGATAGTTCTGTATCTATTAATAAATTGGTTATAATAATGAGAGATGCAAAAAAAGCGGGTGCATCATCAGCATCGCTTAGTGTAGATGGGCGTTAATAAAACGCAATCACCATTCTTTCGTTTCCACTAATATCTTTTACAATATGTGTGTGGCTGCAATGTTGTTGAAATACAGCAGCTACTTGGGTTGTATAGTCTTTATGTGTTTCTACATAAACCTTTCCATGATAGTTTAAATGTTTTTTTGCAAAGGCAGCAATTTTTTCGTAAAAGAGTAAAGGTTGTTTGCTGGGTACAAATAAAGCTGTGTGTGGTTCAAATTGGTTTACAGTTGCATCTAATTTTTCTTTTTCGTTTATAGGTATGTAAGGTGGGTTACTTACAATAATATCAACTTGCGGTAATGTACCCCAGGTAGTTTCATCTAAAAAATCATTTTGTATAAACGAAATAGGGGTGTTATGTTTTTGTGCATTTAGTTGAGCTATTTTTAAAGCTTCATTACTTATATCAATTGCAGTAATACTACTTAAAGGCAAGTTTTTTTTTAATACAATGGGTATACAACCACTACCTGTGCCAATATCTAAAATGGTTAGATTAGCTTTTGTATTTTGGTTGAAACTAATTTTATTATTGCTATCAAATTTTGTTGTTTTCAATTCGTTTAAAATTAGTTCTACTAATTCTTCCGTTTCGGGCCTAGGTATTAACGTATATTCATTTACTGTAAAAAGTAAATTATAAAACCAAGCTTGCCCAAGCACATATTGTATAGGCTCATGGTTTATTAATTGGGTAAGTTGGTTTGTTAGTTTTTGTTCTAAATCGCCTTCAACTTTTTGAGTTGGGTTTTTTAAAATATCTATTTTTTTTATGTGTGCGGTTTGTTCAAAAGCCCAATTAGCAATAACTGTAGCTTCACTTAATGAGTAAATGTCTTGTAGCTCCACTAAAAAATTTCTATACATTTCTTTTATCAACATTACAACAAACTTAGGTTAATTTTTTTGATGCTAGCTTTGAGTGTTCATTTAAAATTGTGTATCTATTTGGCCTCATTCCTAAGAGGCTGGCTCTTAAGATATTTTTATATTTCCCACAAAGTCAAGAAGGTCACAATGCAGTAATTACCAATGTAGAAAAATTCTTTCTGTTTTTAGTGACTTTGCACGCTTCTCCTTTTGAGGAAGCCTCCTTTAAGGCCTATTATTTTCCATGTTTTTTATTAAAAAGAACAAGCTTATTTTAGGGTAGTAAATTTTTTAAACACACGTTAAACAGGTTAAATTTATGATGCGTATTTTTGCAACTTGATTAAGGATGAAAAATATATGTACCGCTGTTTGCAATTGGCACAATTAGGTTGTGGCCATGTGGCGCCTAATCCAATGGTTGGTGCAGTATTGGTGTTTGACAATAGAATAATTGGAGAAGGTTACCATGCACAATGTGGTAAAGCCCACGCCGAAGTAAATTGCATAAATAGTGTTGCAGAAATTGATAAAATACTAATTGAAAAAAGCACACTCTATGTTTCGTTGGAGCCTTGTGTACATTTTGGTAAAACACCACCTTGTACAAATCTAATTTTGCAACATAAAATACCAAAAGTAGTTATTGGTTGTGCCGACAGTTTTGCAAAAGTAAATGGCAGAGGTATTCAGCAATTAAAAGATAATGGGGTACAAGTAGTTTATGGAGTGTTAGAAAATGATTGTAAAGCGTTGAACAAACAATTTTTTACATTTAACAACAAAAAAAGGCCATACATAACCTTAAAATGGGCACAAAGTAAAAATGGCAAAATAGCTGGTAAAAGTAATGAACGAATTTTTATTAGCAACGATATAACAAATAGGCTTATACATAAATGGCGTACACAGGATGCTGCTATAATGGTTGGTACTAACACAGCTTTAAACGATAATCCATTACTAACAGCTAGATTGTGGCAGGGTAAAAATCCAATACGAATTTTGTTAGATAAAGAGCTGAACGTTCCTTTAAAGCATCATTTATTTAATACTGATGCTATAACTATTGTATTCAATACCAAAAAAAACGGAGAAGAAAATAATATCAAATATTATCGATTAACCGATTTTAATTTAAGGACTGCTCTAAATGCTTTGCATATCTTGCAAGTGCAAAGTATATTGGTAGAGGGTGGATCAAAGCTTTTGCAATCTTTTATTGATGATAATTTGTGGGATGAAATACGTATTATTGAAAACAAAGAGCTAATTATGGATGATGGATTACAAGCCCCGATTTTAAAAAACGCCCATCTTGCAAAAAAAGAAAATTATTTAACTGATAGCATTTATTATTACCACCCAGTTTAATTTTAAAGATGATTTATTTACTAGGCAGTATCTTATTTAGTAGTTATTTAACCCTTGCTTTTAAAGCATGTAAGCGTTATGGTATTAATGTTTTTCAGACAATTGTATTTAATTATATTACCTGTGTAGTTACAGGTTCTTTTGTAAACGGATCTTTTCCTATTTCGGCAGCATCGGTAAATAATATTTGGTTTTATTGGGCTTGCGGTATGGGTGTGTTGTTTATTTGTTTGTTTAATATTATTGGTATTACCGCACAAAAAAATGGAGTAGCTGTAGCATCAGTTGCTAATAAACTATCCTTAATAATTCCAGTTGTACTTAGTGTGTATTTATATAACGAGCAATTGAGTATATTAAAAATAATTGCTGTAGGTATTGCTTTAGTTGCTGTTTTTTTTACGTGTTACCAACCCGTAAAATCTTCGGTAACTACTCCAACAAATAAATGGTCTATTTATTTATTGCCTTTTATTTTATTTATTGGCAGTGGTTTGTTAGATGCTATAATAAACCATGTTCAAAAAAATTATGTGACAACCGAAAACAGTAATGCGTATTTAATTACAGGTTTTTTATCGGCTGCAACAATTGGCTTAGTGCTTTTGGGCATTCAATTTATTAGGGGCAAACAAACCTTTGCACTTAAAAATTTAGTCGCTGGTATTTTAGTTGGTATTCCTAATTATTTTTCTATTTGGTGCTTAGTAAAATTTTTAAAACAAAGTCCATGGCAAAGTAATCAAAGCATCCCAGTAAATAATATGGGTATTGTATTGTTTAGTGCAGTTGCAGCTTGGCTGTTATTTAAAGAAAAATTATCGCTAATAAACTGGGTAGGCATAGTTTTATCACTTGTAGCTATTGCATTAATTGCTTTTGGATAAATAAATATGAACGAACAAGAATATTACAATACAATTATCCAACCCTCTACAGCCGAATTTAAAGACAGAGGTAGTAAATTTATTGGCTACGCTTTTCCAATTGAAACGATAGAGGAGTTTAAAAAGCAATTGCAAATTTTAAAAAAAGAACATCCAAAAGCGGTGCATCATTGCTTTGCATACAGATTAGGTACCGATGGAAATGTATTTAGAAGTAGCGATGATGGTGAGCCAAGCGGCACCGCAGCCAAACCAATTTTAGGGCAAATTGATAGCAAAGAAATTACCAACACGCTAATTGTAGTAGTACGTTATTGGGGAGGTACTTTATTAGGTGCGCCAGGTTTAATAAATGCCTACAAAACTACAGCATCCTTAGCTTTGCAAGTAACACCTATTGTACAAAAGCAAATAGAAATTAAGTATACCATACAGTTTGATTACACACAACTAAATGAAATTATGCAAGTGTTAAAACAGTATAATTGTACTATTATTAAGCAAGAGTTACAACTATTTTGTAGCATAAAATTTGGCTTGCCCAAAAACAGATTGCAAGAGGTATTATATAAGTTAAATGGTATACACAATATTGAGTTAGTAAAAAACTAAAACAATGAATGTAGAAACAATACGAGAATATGTATTGCAAAAAGAAAATGTAACCGAAGGGTTTCCCTTTGATGAAGAAACCTTAGTGATAAAAGTAAAAAATAAAATGTTTTTACTTTTATCGTTAGATGAAACTCCATTACGCTTTAATGTAAAATGTCAACCAGATAAGGCTATTGAGTTACGAGAACAGTATCCTCAGACTGTTTTGCCTGGCTACCATATGAGTAAAAAACATTGGAATACTATTGTACTAAATGGGCAATTATCAAGTAAAATAATTTTGCAAATGATAGATGATTCCTATACTCTTGTGGCTAAATAAAAACTATTGAGTTTGGAATGCATAATTTGCACGGTTTTTACCAAGATATAGCAAATATTTTAGTAACCCCTAAAACAAGTAACGAAAAAATGAAAAAAGTAATCGTATTAATTGCAATTTTGTTTATAGTAAAAGTAAATTTTGCATAAACCAAAACAGCCGAAAGTTTAACCTATAAAATAGCCGCTGGTGTTAAAGTGTGCGATGGTGCTGGTTTAACCTTAAAAATATTTATTGCGGATAAAGCCGCACTAGAGTTTATTGGTTTTTCTAATAATGATGGGGTGGTTTTGGTGTACGTTATACGTTCTAAAAGTATTTAAAATATAAGTCTAAATAAGAAAGGTGTTACAATAATTATTGTAACACCTTTCTTACCTCACCTCCTGCATCTCTACCAATTTTTTATAATACCCTTCTTCTGCAATTAAGCCGTCATGTGTGCCACGTTCTACAATAGTGCCTTGGTGTAGTACAATAATTTCGTTGGCATGGCGTACCGTACTAAGGCGGTGTGCAATTACAATACTGGTGCGGTTATTCATTAAATTATTAATAGCATCTTGTACTAATCGTTCACTTTCGGTATCTAAAGCACTAGTAGCTTCATCTAAAATTATTATTGGACTGTTTTTTAAAACAGCTCTTGCAATAGTTATGCGTTGGCGTTGACCACCACTTAATTTTACACCCCTTTCGCCGGTGTTTGTTAAATAACCATCGGGCATGGCTGTAATAAAATCATGTGCATTGGCAATTTTTGCAGCAGCTATAATATCATTCATGGTGGCTGTTGGGTTGCCTAAACTAATATTGGTTGCTATGGTATCGTTAAACAAAAAATTATCTTGAGATACTACACTTATTAAACTACGTAAATTGCTTATTTTAATGTTTTTAATAGGTACATCATCAATATTAATTTCGCCATTTTGTACATCATAAAATCTACAAATTAAATCTATCAACGTACTTTTTCCACTACCGCTTTGTCCAACTAATGCAATCGTTTTTCCTTTTGCTATGGTTAAGTTTATGTTGTTTAACACACTTTTTTCTCCATAAGCAAAATTAATAGCTTTAATATCTATTTTATGTTCAAAACTAGTTTTTTCAGTAGTATTTGGTAAATCTTTTATGACCACTTCGCTGTCTAGCACATCAAATATTTTTTCGCTGGCTACAATGCCTCTTTGCAAATTGCTAGATGTACTTGATATATTTTTTAGTGGTTGAATGAGCTGGGTGTATAAGGCTAAATAACCAATAAACGCCTCACCACTTAGGCTTGTAGTGCCATCAATTAAAATTAAATAGCCACCAAACAATACTAAACACAATGCCGCAAGCACACCAATGGTTTCAGATATTGGGCTTGCTAATTCTTTACGGCCAAAAAGGCGTTTGCTATGTTTTGTAAAATCGTTATTAATTTGATTGAATTTTTCGCCCATATCATTTTCGGCAGTAAAGCTTTGTATGGGTTTTATTCCACTAATACTTTCTTCACTAATGCCTAATAGTTTGTTCATCATTTCGCTACTAAAATAACTTAGCTTCTTTAATTTTTTTGTTAGTATCGAAATGGCAAAACCTGTTATGGGCAAAAATAATAAGGTAAATAATGTTAGCTTAGGGCTCCAATAAAAAAGGACAGCAAAGTACGATAGTACAATAAAAGGATCTCTTAAAATTACTTGTAAGGAGTTTAAAACAGAGCTTTCAATTTCTTGCACTTCATTTATCATGACCACCAATAAATCCGATTTTTTTTTGTTATGATGATAAGGTAAAGATTGGTGTATATATTTTTTGTACAGCGCACTTCTTAAATTGCCTAAAATTTTTAAACGTAAGCGTAGCATTACCCGTACACTCATATATCTAAAAAAATTTGTGAGTAGTATACTTACCCCAATTATTGCACAAACAAAAGCTAAAGCCCAAAATTTTCCATGCTCGTTGGCAATGCTTGTAAAATGATAATTAAAAAAATCTTTTGCAAAATTCAATGTAAAACTAAAGGTGGGTTTTGTTATAACGGCTACCGCATCTTTATTAAATAGCAAACCTAATACAGGTATAAGCAAGGCAAAATTTACTAATCCAAAAAGTATGGAAAAAAAGGTATAAATAGTATATTCAGGAAAAAAATGCTTTAGTGGTCTAGCAAAAGGTATTAAGCGTTTAAGTATTTTCATTTGTTATGTATTGCCTAAAAATAGTTGTAGTAGCTAAATTAATTGGTTACTTTGTTTAATTAAAAACAGTGTAAAATTACAATGAAGCAACTTAATAGCAAATGTAGTCTTTGTATTTCAACTTATAATTGGCCTGCGGCATTATATCATTGTTTATTGAGTGTTAAAAATCAAACACTTTTGCCCAAGGAAGTAATTATTGCAGATGATGGCTCAACCAATGAAACAGCTTTGCTAATTGACGAAATACGTAAAACTTTTCCAATACCTATTATTCATGTGTGGCAAAAAGATGAGGGGTTTAAATTGGCGGCAATTCGCAATAAAAGTTTTGCTAAAGCCACTGGCGAATATATTATTCAATCGGATGCGGATGTTATTTTGCATCCTAATTTTATACAAGACCATTTACGTTTTGCTAAAAAAAATACGTTTGTTTCTGGGGCAAGATGTATGTTGAATAAAGAGTTTTCAGAAAATATTTTAACCCAACATACCAACCCCACAGTACAACAAATGCTAGAAAATTGTACTAAAAAGTATAATGGCTTACGCATACCAATTTTATCTTACGCTAATTATTATTTGCAACAAGGTATAGCACAAACAAAATATGTGTTGGGCGTAAATATGGCTTTTTATAAAGAAGATTTATTGGCTGTAAATGGTTATAACGAAGAGTTTACAGGCTGGGGCAAAGAGGATAATGACATTGCTGTACGGCTTTTTATGCATGGGATAAAAATTAGAGTAATAAAATTTGGGGTAAATTTGTATCATATACACCACAAAGGGGCTGATGGTAAGCAACTTGAAGTAAATGATTTATTATATAAACAAACATTAGCTAATAAAATTACCTTTGCACATAAAGGTATTAATCAATACATATAATTTATGTTAGAAGGAAAACGACAAAAACAAGTAGCAGGGTTGCTAAATAAAGAGTTAAGCGATATTTTTCAACGAATGGGCTTAAGTATGCTAGATGGGGGCATGGTATCTATATCGGGTGTAAAAATTACACCCGATTTATTTGATGCTAGAGTTTATTTAAGTTTATTTAAGGTAAAAGATGCTGCCGAAACACTAAAAAAAATTACCGACTTAAGTCACGAAATAAAACGAGAATTAACTACAAGGGTGCGGCATCAATTGCGTAGTATGCCTAAACTTACTTTTTATATTGATGATACGTTGGATTATGTAGATAAAATTGAAGAGTTGTTTAAGGAAATAAAAAAAGACAAAAGTTCATAACATATAGTTCATTGTTCATAGTTATTTCTCCTTACTATCAACTATCAACTATTAACCATTAACAATGTATCTAACCTTTGCCTGGCGGTATTTTAAAGCAAAAAAAAGTGCTAATGCAATAAATATAATTGCATGGGTTACTGTTGGCGTAATTGCTTTTGCTACCTGCTGTCAGTTATTGGTGTTAAGTGTATTTAATGGATTTGAAGCATTGGTAAAAGATAGTTACTCCACTTTTTACAGCGATATAAAAATTATACCAACCAAAGGAAAAACATTTTTACTGTCGGCAGATAAATTATCTATCCTAAGCAAACAAACTTTTGTACAAAATATAAGTACTATTGCCGAAGAAAAAGCATTACTACAAAATGGTGATGCACAAACCGTAGTCTATTTAAAAGGAGTAGATGAACAGTATATTAATGTAAGCGGCGTAGCACAAAAAACTAAAAAAGGAAAATACGAAATAGGCACAGCCGAATACCCTACACTTATTGTGGGTAGTGGTATTGAAGATGCTGCTGGTATTAATTTAGATGGTGCATTTACTAGTAATGAGTTGACTATTATTTTGCCCAAAAAAAATAGCGAAAGCAACGATCCCTTACAATCTCTTAGCGAAGGTAATGCTAAAGCCACCGGGGTATTTACTATACAACAAGAGTTTGATAATAAGTATGCCATTACTAATATTGATTTTGTAAAACGACAAATGAATTTACAAAGCGATGAGTTTAGTGCAGTAGAAATTAAGTTAAAACCAGCTGAAAATCCTAAAAAAATAAAAGAACAACTAGCCACTTTGGTAGGCACTAATTACAAAGTACAAACGAAGTACGAGCAAAATACCAGCCTATACAATACCATGCAGTTAGAAAAATGGGCCATTTATGCAGTGCTTACGTTAATATTAATTATTGCAGCTTTTAATATGATTAGTGCCTTAACTATGTTGGTCTTAGAAAAGAAAAAAGATATTAGCATTTTAAAAAGCATTGGTGCTACAAAAGCATCTATCTTAAAAATATTTTTAGCAGAGGGTTTGTTGCTTGGTGTAATTGGCTGCAGTATAGGTATTGTCTTGGCAATGTTGATTTGTTTTATACAAGTCAAATGGCATATTATTTCATTAAAAGGCGGCACATTTTTAGTAAATTATTTTCCTGTAAAAATAGTGGCTACCGATATTTTGCTAGTTGCTGTTACCACATTAATTATTGCTTTTGTTGCAGCCTGGTTTCCGGCGTATAAAGCAAGTGGGCAAGGGATTGAGTTGAAGTAGGTTTAAAAAACTTTTTTAAATTAATATATCTATTTAGTAATATTAAATAAAAATATCTTCTTCTAACTCATTACCCTTTCGTCACCTTAATAATCCCCCAACGTCTCTTCCAACTGCCCCAACGCTTTAGCTAGTTGCTCATCGTTTGGTGCAATGCCGTGCCATTCATGGCTGCCTTCCATAAAATCTACTCCTTTACCCATTTCGGTCTTCATTAAAATAACAATAGGTTTTCCTTTGCCTAAAAATGTTTTGGCATTATTTAAACCAGCAACTACAGCATCCATATCATTTCCATCCATTTCTAGTACTAGCCAGTCAAAAGCTTCAAACTTTGCTTTTAAGTTTCCTAAACTTAATACGTTATCTGTACTACCATCAATTTGTTGTCCGTTCCAATCAATGGTGGCTATTAGATTATCTACTTTATTATGTGCTGCAAATAATATGGCTTCCCAGTTTTGCCCCTCATTTAACTCACCATCGCCATGTAAACAGTAAACAATATTAGTATCGTTGTTTTGTTTTTTTGCCAATGCGGCACCAATTGCCACACTCATACCTTGCCCAAGGCTACCGCTTGCAATACGTACACCCGGCAAATGCTCATGTGTTGTTGGGTGGCCTTGCAACCTAGTATTAAGCCTACGAAAAGTGCTTAACTCCGTTACAGGAAAATACCCACTTCTTGCCAAAGCACTATAATATACAGGCGAAATATGTCCATTGCTTAAAAAGAACAAGTCTTGCCCAACACCATCCATACTAAACGGAACAGCGGTGTGTTTCATAACATCAAAAAATAAAGCTGTAAAATAATCTGCACAGCCTAGGCTGCCTCCTGGATGTCCGCTCTGTACGGCATGTACCATTCTTACAATATCTCTACGTAGTTGGCTAGCTGTTTCGGTTAATTTGCTCATGTAGTAATAGTTATTTTGTGCAAACCTAAAATAAATACCCCTTTATGCAAAACAAAATAAAGGTTGGTACAATAATTGTTAATAATAAGTTTACAATTAAATCGTCATACTAATCATAATTTTCATTCTTTTAGTAGTAGGGTATAGTCATATAATTATTAATAAAGAGCTACAATTATATTTTTATACTTTTTTATTAGCTTTAATTCCAGCTTAGAGCATAAATCAAGGTGTATGGATAATGTTTTCTTGAGTGCGGCACTAGCTTTTTTAATTACCTTTTTTCAATACCTGTAATAATACAACTTGCTAAAGATAAAAAGCTGTTTGATGAACCTAACGAACGTAAGGTGCACAAAACTACTATACCTACGCTTGGTGGGTTAGGTATTTTTGCTGGTTTTATTGTTGCTATTTTAATGGGTCTTCCATCGGGGATAGCCTCGGAGCTTCAATATTTTGCTGCTGCAGCTACTTTAATATTTTTCTTAGGCATCAAAGATGATATTTTAGTGTTATCCGTTACAAAAAAATTCATTGGTCAATTAATAGCTGCAGGTATTATTATAAAATTTGGCGGGGTGCGGATTACCGATATGTATGGTTTTTTAGGTATGAACGAAATACCTCCAGTGGCTAGTATTGTCCTCTCTTTATTAACCATTATTCTAATTACCAATTCGTTTAATTTAATTAATGGGGAAGATGGGTTTGTAAGCTCCCCCACAAATAGTACGTTTTACAAGTAGACATTTTTTGTTGGACTTAGGTTTAAATCATAAAATGGTAACCCTTACTTTTGTGGGAGCAAATATTGTATTCATAGGGTTAGCTTTTGCAATGCGTAATATGGGCACTACCACCACAATTGCTAGTTTGCTTGTTTTGGCCTTTTTGTTTATGGGAATTATTTATTACTGTAGCCGTTTAAAAACTAGGCAAATGCAACAACTAGGTGGTGCAACAAAAACTAAAATAGTATCCACTCATAAAGTACTTTCTTTAGCAATCGATGGTGTTGAAGTAGAATAAACCATCGTCTTATTATCATTCTTTTATAATATCTTTTAGCCTTTTAATACGGCTATCACATTTTTTTTTATAGCTTTGTAACCATTTAAAAACTGTTTTTATGAGCGAAGAGTTAAGTATAATACAATCAGAAGCATCAACTTCAATGCAAAAAGCCATTAATCACTTAGAGTTGGAGTTAATGAAGATTAGAGCTGGAAAAGCCACACCAAATATGATTGATGGTATACTGGCAGATTATTATGGTAGCCCAACGCCTATTAATCAAATTGCCAATGTATCTACGTTAGATGCTAGAACTATAAGTATTCAGCCTTGGGAAAAAAATATGTTACAAGCTATTGAAAGAGCAATTATGATGGCCAATATTGGTATTACCCCACAAAATGATGGGGTAAATATTCGATTATTTTTACCCCCACTAACCGAAGAACGTAGAAAAGAAATGGTAAAAAAATGTAATGGAGAAGGTGAACATGCAAAAATTGCAGTACGTAATATTCGTAGAGATGCCATTGAAGATATTAAAAAACTACAAAAAGATGGGTTGAGTGAGGATGCAGCAAAAGATGCTGAAGCCGAGGTACAACAAACTACAGATAAATTTGTAGCGCTAATTGAAAAGCATTTAGATGCCAAAGAAAAAGAAATAATGGCCGTATAATTTTTCAATAAATTGCCCAATACGCATATGAATTATGCTAGAGAATATTGGTTTTTATTATTATCATTTTTTTAAAATTGAACATACTTTTTTGTACTGGTTTCTGCTGTTTTTATTGGAAGATTTTGCTTTTTATATAGAGCATAGAGTAGATCATTATTGTAGAATATTTTGGGCCGTACACGTAACACATCACTCTTCCGAACAATAAGCCCCATTTGTTGTTTCATACAAATACCCAACTAAATAAAGTTATAAATTAACATTTCTAGGTGTACTTTGTTACCTTAGTCTCTTTGTGATAAATTAATCATGGCAAAAACAACTATTCAACAAACTACAGAAGATACTATTGAAGTATTTGGTGCAAGAGAGCATAATCTTAAAAACATCAACATATCTATACCCAAAAATAAATTGGTGGTGTTTACAGGAGTAAGTGGTAGTGGAAAATCGTCCTTGGCTTTTGATACCATTTATAATGAAGGGCAACGCCGCTATATGGAAAGCTTTGGGGCTTATGCAAGGCAATTTGTAGGCGATATGGAACGGCCAGATGTTGATAAAATAACTGGACTATCTCCAGTAATTTCTATTGAACAAAAAACAACAAATAAAAATCCAAGAAGTACAGTGGGTACCGTTACAGAGGTGTACGATTTTATGCGGTTACTTTTTGCAAGAATTGGGGAGGCGTATAGCTACAACACTGGAAAGCGAATGGTAAAGTTTAGTGAAGAAGAAATTACACAAAATATTTTTGAAAATTTTGAAGATCAAAAAATAAATATTTTAGCTCCGTTAGTACGAGGACGAAAAGGCCATTACAGAGAATTGTTTGAAGAGGTTCGTAAAAAAGGTTTTTTAAAAGTAAGAATAGATGGAGAAGTAAAAGACTTAGTCCCAAAAATGCAGCTTGATCGCTATAAAATTCATGATATAGAGTTGGTGGTAGATAGATTACCCGTAAATGATGATATGCGTTTACGCCTCAGCCAAAGTGTACAAAAAACATTGCAATTAGGTAAAGATTTAATGTTTGTATTAACCGAACAAACCAATAGGTTAAAGCAATACAGTAAGTTATTAATGTGTGAAGATACCAGCATAAGTTACGAGGAGCCTTCACCAAATGCATTTTCTTTTAACTCACCCTATGGGGCTTGTCCAACTTGCAAAGGCCTGGGAAATGTATATACCATTGACATGGATGAAGTGCTACCCGATAAAACTAAATCGGTAAAGGAAGGTGGTATTGTGCCACTAGGTGAAGAAAGAAGTGCTAGTGTTTTTATGCAAGTACAAGCTTTTGCAAAGCAGTATAAAATAAATTTAGATAAACCAATTAGTACGTTATCAGAACCCCAACTAGCCTTATTGTTGCATGGCGATAAAGGGATTAGTGCAGATTTAGAAATGGATTTAAGCGACGATACCATTCCGCAAACGTATACAGGCAGCTACGAGGGTATTATTCCTATGTTAAAGCGTTGGTTTTCCTCTCCACAAAGCACACAAACATTAATTGAGTGGGTAGAAAAATTTATGACCTTAAAAGATTGCACCAGTTGTAATGGTAGCCGTTTGCGTAAAGAAAGTTTGTGGTTTAAAATAGATGATCGAAATATTGCAGAGCTATCTAACCTAAATTTAGATAATTTGGCAGCATGGTTTGATGGCTTAGAATTACGATTAGATAAAAAACAAAATGCCATTGCAAAAGATGTGTTGAAGGAAATAAGAGAACGCTTACAATTTTTATTAAATGTTGGCTTAACCTATTTAAGCATTAACCGCCCAACTAAAACCCTTAGTGGTGGAGAGTCTCAACGAATAAGGCTAGCAACACAAATTGGTAGCCAGCTACAAGGTATTACCTATATTTTAGATGAGCCAAGCATAGGATTACACCAACGAGATAACCAACGATTGATAGATGCGTTGAAACATTTAAGAGATATTGGTAATAATGTATTGGTTGTAGAGCATGATAAAGATATTATGTTAGCAAGTGATTATTTAATTGATATTGGCCCAAAAGCAGGGCGGTTTGGTGGAAATATTGTTATGCAAGGCACACCAAAAGAAGTGTTAGAGAGTAATAGCGAAACAGCCCTATATTTAAGTGGAGTAAAAAAAATTGAAATACCTAAGGAACGAAGAAAAGGAAATGGGCAACATATTGAGCTAAAAGAAGTAACAGGTAATAATTTAAAAAAAGTTTCTGTACAATTTCCACTAGGTAAATTAATAGTGGTAACAGGGGTAAGTGGAAGCGGAAAAAGCACCTTAATAAATGAAACACTATACCCCATAATTGCAAAGCATTGCTACAAAAGTAAAGCTATGCCAATGCCGCATAAATCAATAAAAGGGTTAGAGCATATTGATAAAGTAATTGAAATAGACCAAAGCCCAATTGGGCGTACACCACGTAGCAACTCTGCAACCTATTGTGGGTTTTTTACCGATGTACGTACCCTGTTTGCAAGTGTACCCGAGGCAAAAATTAGAGGGTATACCGCAGGGCGTTTTTCGTTTAATGTAAAAAGTGGAAGATGCGAAGTGTGCGAAGGTGGCGGTATGAGAGTAATTGAAATGAATTTTTTACCAGATGTTTATGTGCATTGTGAAAAATGTAATGGAAAAAGATATAATAAGGAAACCTTAGAAATTCGTTATAAAGGAAAAAGTATAAGCGATGTGTTAAATATGAGTGTTGATGAAGCCGTAGAGTTTTTTCAACCAGTACCTTTTATTTATAGAAAAATAAAAGTGTTGCAAGAGGTTGGTTTGGGCTACATTACATTAGGTCAAAGTGCTGTAACCCTAAGTGGAGGCGAAGCACAACGAGTAAAACTAAGTACTGAGCTTGGAAAAAAAGATACAGGTAAAACATTTTATATTTTAGATGAACCTACAACTGGTTTGCATTTTCAAGATATTAAGTTGTTGCTAGATGTTGTAAATAAATTAGTAGATAGAGGGAATACGGTATTAGTAATTGAACATAATATGGATGTTATAAAAGTAGCCGATCATATTATAGATATCGGTCCAGAGGGTGGCGATGGAGGAGGAAAAATCTTGTTTGAAGGGTTACCTGAAGATTTAATAAAAGTTAAGGAAAGTTTTACGGGAAAGTTTTTACAAAAAGAAATGAATGCATAAAAACACATCCTCTTTACTAAGCATAGCTTGCATTTATAAAAACCAGTTGAATAAAACATTTCTTCATAATTTGAATTAAAAAAACTTCCTTCGTATTTTCGCAATATGTCACAAATAGTATCAAACCAACAACTCGTACAAATAGCCAACAAATTTGGCACACCTGTTTATGTTTATCATGCAGAGCGTATTACAGAGCAGTATCAAAAACTACAAACAGCATTTAGTAAATGTAATGCTCAGTTTTTTTATGCTTGTAAATCGCTTACCAATATTAATATCTTAAAACATATTAATAACCTAGGCGCTTCCTTAGATTGTGTAAGCATAAACGAAGTAAAGTTGGGCTTAATGGCTGGATTTGAAGCAGATAATATTTTATTTACACCCAATTGTGTAGATTTTGAAGAAATTTTACAAGCAAAAGATTTAGGAGTAAAAATTAATATTGATAACATTTCTATTTTAGAACAATTTGGTAATACGTTTGGCAACAATTATCCTGTTTGTATACGAGTTAATCCTCACATTATGGCAGGTGGAAATTTTAAAATTAGCACAGGCCATGTAGATAGTAAATTCGGTATTTCCATTCATCAAATGAGGCATATAGAACGTGTGGTAAAAACCACCAATTTAAATGTGGAAGGCATACACATGCATACAGGTAGCGAAATAAAAGATGTAAACGTTTTTTTAGAAGGGCTAGAAGTAATGTTTACTATTGCTTCACATTTTCCTAACTTAAAATATATTGATTTGGGCAGTGGTTTTAAAGTGCCTTATCAACCAACTGATAGCGAAACTGATTTAACATCTCTTGGCGAAAAAGTTGCAGAAGCATTTAGTGCTTTCGAAAACGAAACAGGCAAAAAAATACAAGTTTGGTTTGAGCCTGGTAAATATTTAGTAAGCCAGGCCGGATACTTTGTAGTAAAAGCAAATGTTATAAAACAAACACCAGCTACAGTGTTTGCAGGAGTTAATAGCGGCTTTAACCATTTAATTAGGCCAATGATGTATGAAGCCTATCATCACATACAAAATATTAGTAACGAAAATGCAACAGAGCGTATATATACGGTGGTAGGTAATATTTGCGAAACAGATACTTTTGCATGGGATAGAAAAATCACTGAAGTAAGAGAAGGCGATTATTTGGTTTTTTACAATGCCGGTGCGTATGGCTTCGAAATGAGTAGCAACTTTAACAGTCGCTTAAAACCTGCCGAGGTAATGGTTGAAAATGGCGAAGCAAAATTAATACGGCAACGAGATGTTTTTGAAGATTTGTTAAGAAACCAAGTTTTGTAGCAAAATACTATTTTTAGCGTTAATTGAGTTAAGGGTAGTTCAAAAAACGTATAACTTAGGTAATCAATAATTGACACTTATGTAGTATTACATTTATTCCATTTAAAAATAACTCTCCATTGATTATTAATTCTGATAGAGTAATAATTTTTGAGATTGCCTTTCAACTTCTCCAAACGATTGGATGGTGGAATCATTAAATCATTAACATCAACAGAATTATTTAACATTCTCAACTTCCTTCTTCCTATTTCTTAAATTTCTGTTGGCAGTTTTACGCCTGAATACCTTCCCAAATTTTTTGTGTATCCTTATCTCTAAATGAAACAATCATACTAACTAATTAGGTTACTAACGCTAAAGATAAGTATTTTTCAAGAAATAAAAAATGCCTCAGAATTCCCTCTGAGGCATTAAATCATGTGTTATTTTACAAAACAATTATTGTTTTATAAAACAACATGCGTACTCTTAGTAGGGGAATTATTTAACCAAATATTGAATGATCTCAATCGATTTAGTAAAACAAAAATCAATTAAAAGGACTTTTAAATTATATCATTATAGTGGAACTACAGAGTAGCTAATAGGTAAAATGTAAACAATTTTGGAATTAAAATCCCCAATCCACCTCCATGGTTTCCTGGCGTGATGTTGGTTTTTGTTTGCCATTAGTGATTTCTGTTACGCGCTGTTCGGCGTATTGTTTGAGTTGATTAACCGTTAGTTTATTTTTATCATTTTGATGTTGCGTTAAATATTCCAAGATGCTGTATGTGAAAGCGCCGTTGCTAATGGGTTTGCCGTTTATATAAACCGCACCACCTTCTAATGCACTTTGTTTTCCTCCTGCTGCAGAAACAACTGTTGCGCCTGTTTGATTGTTTACATTCACAAAAAGCTCCATCATGGTTTCAAAACTATTTTTTTTATTTTGCGATGAATCTGAAACCGATTCAATTTCAACTCCTTTGGCACCTTGTTTAATGGCAAGATCTTTTGAATTGGCCAATCCGTTGTTATCAGATTTTTCATTTTCACCGCTATTGCAAGCATCCAGCAACAATAGTTTTTTTCGAGCGGGAATGCCATCCAACAAACCTTGTAAATCTTCGTAAGCCAGGCCGTTTAGTTCTGGATGATTAAAATCCACATTGTTCATAGCGAGATAAAAATTATTGTTCTTATCCAGCAAACCATGAGAGCTGCAAGAAATGATCACTTTATCTTGTTCGGTGGTTTGTTGTAAAAAAGATTTCAATTTGAGTACATTTTCTTTGGTAACGTCCTTGTTTTTTAAAATAATTGTTTTGGTATTTTTATCATTCGCCAACAGATTTCCCAAATCATTTACATCCTTTACACAATATTGCAAATTGAATTTCGAGGTTGCAAAACTATCCACCCCAATTCCAATGTAAAATGTTTTTGATACAATAGGTTTTGCAGGTTGATATTGAACATACACTGGATATCTAAAATTTTCCAACCCCAAATCATTCATCACCGAAACCTGAATCTTATTGTTTCCTTCGGTTAAATTTAATGAGATGTCTTTTTCAAATTGATTTACTTTTTCCGAAATAGAAATGCCATTAGATCCGTAAACAGGCACTTCATTTACATATACATTGTAGCGACGTAAGTCGTGTTTGGCATCTGAAGCTTTAAAATGGAAGTTGATTTTACCTGAAGTATTGTTATAGACTATATCATCCGCATTTACAATTTCAGCATCGGGAACTTCGATTGCATTGCTGGATGTTGTAGTATCCAAACCTAAACGAACCATCCTTTTTACCCAAGCCTCTTTATATTGTTGGATTAATTTTAAATCGGGACCGCCTGCAAAATATTTACCGATGCTGTCGAGCACAATATCAGGCCTGTTGTAAATTGGATCGAGCTGATCAAAACCGATGACTTTTAAACTGGGGGTTACATAATGCAACAATTTGCTTGCATCTTTGGAGCACATGTAGTAAGGAGAGTTGGGGAGTTTGATGAGCCAGTTGTTGTTTTCTAGTATGAATCTCTCATAAACCGGCTTCCCCGATTCGCTATCCCAGATTACTGTTTTATAATTATCATCAATTGTCAATATGGTATTGGTCTTTGGCAATAAATAAAAAAACAAAATTGTCCCATTATTCGAAATTCTTGATTTTTCAGTGTCTTTTTTGGTATCCCAATTCACAATTGTACTATCATTTATTTTATTGAATAAAAAACCCCCATCATCACTGTAAATTTGACCCATTTGATATTCTAAATTATTCAATGCTGGTAATATTTCTTTTCCTGTTTCTACATCGAATTGTCGAACACCTTTATGATTGTATTTGCATGCATACCATTTTTTGTTATCAGAGGAAAAATAAATTGGACCACAATTATCCATTGGAATACTGTATTTTATTTTATAGTTACTTGATTCTAAAACATCAATTTCGGAATCTGTAATGATAAAAACATTTTGGTCATCCGGTGAAGTAATTACTGTACGAATATTTTCTTTTTTATACTCAAATTCTTTGTAAAATTCTCCTTTTAAGAGTGATCCAAATTCTACATGATCTATAACTTCTCCAACAACTATTTCTTCCATTTTAATAGTGTCATAAATAGTCAAAACAACCTTATCACCTTTTTTATTAATTAAAATTGATTCGCAATTTCTTTCATATTTTTTTGTAAAAGAAGGCTCCGTCAAGTCGTTTAAATAATATATTGAGGGTCTTGAAATACAACCAGTATGATTTTTTTCTTGTGTTAATAAGACGTACTTATTGTTTTTACTGAATTCAGCTTTAACAATAACATCATGCTTTCCTATTATGCTTTTTATTTGTTTACCAGAAACTACATCCCATATAATAGCAGTATTATCGTAAGAGCCATTTATTAAATAATGGTCATCAGAGCTAAATTCGGCAGGTGTGCTCATCATACGATTTCCTTGAAAGAACTGTTTTATTTTACCGGTAGTTAATTCCCATAATTGGATAATATTATCACCTTTAATTTCAGTGCTATTAGTTCTATTTGGGACACTTACCACATATTTTTTATCGTTGCTAATAGTCGAAAATTCAACCCAAATTGCTTTCTTTTTACAAGTCCTTAATAACCCGTTTTGTAAATCAAGTTCATTTATAACTGTTCTGTCTGACACCCAAGATAAATATTTACCATCTTTACTATAAGTTGGCGTATTATCAAATTCAATTGCGAAACAACCTATTTTCTTTTTATTAATTATATCCCAGACATTTAATGAGTCATGGGTATTGCTTAAACTGGAATAGGACGAAATTGTATAAACAAATTTAGAATTGGAGCCAAAGTGACCTTCATTGCCTTTTAATATCATGTACAAATAGCCAGTTTTAAAGTCATACAAATTTGAAGTATCAAAGGAAGTACTTATTAATAATAAATCGCTATTTACATTGAACGATGTAGGGCTTTTAAAACCTTCATCTATTGAATAACTTTTTTGAAATGTACCTTTTTTAGCCAAATTCCAAAGTCTCGCAGTATTGTCGAATGATGAGCTAAGAAGATAGGTATCATCCGAATTAATTTCAAGATTAAATACTCTATCCAAGTGTCCCTTTAATTCTTGTAAAACAACACCTTTAAAAACATCCCATACAATTATACTCTTGTCTTCTGTTATGCTTATCACTTTTTTACCACCATGATCAAAAATAGCTTTATTAAATAATTTTGAATCTAATTTTAATACATTAAGTAACTTTCTATCTCTTATATCAAAAAGCTTTATTTCCTTTTTTTTATTTGAAATAATAAGAAATTGATTTCTATTTGAGTTTATACTAATTTGTTCTATTTCTTCATTAATTTCAAAATATTTTTTTCTCCCAGAAATGATATTTAATAAAAAGACAGGATTTTTATTAACATTTTCAAAAACTATGATAACCGATAAATCATTTATATTTTTTTTAAATTTATTTGGCAGGAAATACACACTTTGTAAATTATGTTCAAAGCTTAAAGACTTAATTTCTTTGAGTGATTTCCTATCCCATATCTTCAGTGTATGATCACTTATCGATGCAATAAAAAGCCCATCGTAGCTATAGTCTATTGAACGGATTCCATAAGAGTGCCCCAACGGCAACACTAACTTCAAACTATCCTGCGCTTTGCAAATTTGAAATAGCGCAATTGAAATAATAAAGAATAGAACACCTTTCATTTTCCTGATTTTTGTTTTTTTCTTCATTTAATATTTTTCTCCACCACCCCAATAATTAAATCAATCATCCCATCCAAATCAACTTCTTTTCCTTCAACACTTGACTGATTGTATTTCTTTTGATTTTTTAGAAAGATGATGTCGCATTTAATTTTGCTTGAGTTTACCTCATATTTTAATTTAATGGCATTGGCACTGCTGGTTTCTTTTTCTATATAAATGATTGGAGCATCAATCCCTCTTGATGTAATTTTCATCAACTTCGTATTTAATTTATCTTTTAGTCGCAAGCCACCTTCATCTGTAGATTTATCTTCTGCACTAATGCACAAAACAACTGGTTTTTCTTTAGCCAACTGAATACTATTTTTTACAACATCATCAACCATTCCTATTTTAATATTGGCAGTTCCGAAAGGTTGAGCATTTTGTTTTAACCCTAAATTTTCCATGGTGTTTTTTAATAACGCTTATGTTAAGGTAGTGTTTATTGGCTCACCCCCTCGGGGATCCGTTTCGCTATACTACTCCACGAAGGGGTATATTACCAGTGTTGCATTTATTACTTGAACTTACAAACGTTTATTATTTGTTGAATGGCAATTTCTTCCACCCTTTTTTTAAAAGATGCGTCACCGGTTTATACAACTCTAAAATCCCACTAATAAATATGATCATAGTCACCCAATAACCCAAATCTATTTCAATACCTTTTTTCATCAATAATACATAAAAGAATAACATCAAAATACCAGATATTAGTATTACCAATCTGAAGGTTAGTTCATAATAAAATTCGTGATACTCAATCAAATAAAAGAAAATGTAGAAAAATAAAAGGAAAACAAACAACGTAAAAAAATGATTCCAAAAAGCAGATGGTTCTGATATTAAGTTGTCATTTAGCAACATCGCAATGGCTATAGCATGAATTCTCAATCCGCTAATAATGGTATAAAGTCCATCATTTTCTGCATATCCAGCATTGGTTATTTTATGCTTATCCTCAGCACTATCTAATGCGCCTATTAATACAATTTTGTTTTTTAATTCTTGGGCAAATGCATTTGTAGAATCATTCACAATATCCACTGCTTTTATTTCTATAGGAAAATCTACCGGTATGTACGTGATATTGAAGGAGGTATCCTCTTTTATTTTTTTTAGCGCAGACAATGACGGATTGTAAATGCTTGCCACCTTTGCTGAAAAAGACATCAAATTGCCATTGGATTTACTTTTGTTCAAGATTGATCTTATCGGATGGCCTTCTCCTGTGTTGCCAAAATTCACCAACCCTTCTACAGCCTTAGATCCATCTTTAGCAAAAAATGAATGGGCTATATTTTTTCCAGAATCAACACAAGCAAATACCGTTGAAGCTGATGATTCAGCATAGTTTAAATAATCAAGTTGTAAAGGACTTGGTGGTTCCTCTTCTTTAAACAATACATCTACTCCTACAACTTTTGGTTGGTATTGTTGTACTTTTTTAAACAAATCCATCAACTGTGCTCTTTTGCAAGTATCAATGTCTATCAATACAATGTTGGCTATCGGTTTTATTTCATTACGCTGGATGCTGGAAAAATAAATATCTTTCATTTCCACTTCTTCACTTACCGATTTTAATGAACTTATGAAACTAAAATCCACTTGAAAAATGAATTGAATAAACAACAATGACAAAAAGGTGAAACATAAAGGCCCCAGAGATTTCCTAATCATATTTTATTGCGTTACTTCGTTTAAAAAAGCATTTTTTTGTTCTATAAAATCCATGTCATTATCGGATTGCTGAATCAACTGATTGTAGCAATCCAACGCATCCACATTAAATCCTTTTGATTCAAAAAATAACGCCTTTGCTAATAATAGATTCCTATTGTCATCATTTTTAAAATCCGCTTCTATTTGTTGAATTTCTTTTGCAATGATTCTCTTTTGTTGTTCGGTTGCAATTGTCAATTTCACTCGTTCTGGTTTAGTGCCCTTATTGATTTTTAAATACACTTCATCGCTGCTTTTTAGATCGCTTGGCAACTCAATCGTTTCTCCATTCTTTATTTGAAAATTCGCGTTGACATTTTCATTTATAATCAATGCAATATCTACAACCGCATTAGAATCAATAATGCTAGAATTAAAAACTAGTGTAATTTTTTTCTGAAAAAGAATGGTTGTATTGTAATTCGGGAACATTAGTATTTTTGGTGCACCTCCCCTCGTTACCACTCCTGCTGTTTTAAAATTAATGTTGTCGTGGTAGGATTTTCCTTTTTCAATAAAGCGGCGAATGATCAATGACATCACATTACTCATTTCACCAGGCGTTTTGTTAAAAGAAGCGATGATTTTAGCTACATCATATTTACCTGCTTTTGTAAACTCACGCATTTTTTTATCAGCAGTGATAAAAAATAATTTTGAATTTGGCGATAAAACTACAATCGTTTTTGGAGTAAGCACATCGTAAGACTTAAGTTGACGGCTAACTTTCCCAGATTTCAATTCCACTTTACCCGAAGTGCAATAAACGGTGATATTTTCGCTTGCTTGAGCGAATAGGTTAAAGGAACCCAATAAGAAAATAATGGATAAAAAAAATTTCAACATTAAAGTAGGTTTTTGCTTTTTCAAATATAGGCAATAATCATACTTTAATATTATACTAATAATAATTATTTTATAAAGCAGTATTCTCGTATTCAAACCAATGATCTAAATTGGCTTCAGAAGCAAATTTGTATTCTTTCAAACTTTCTAATTCAACTTCTGTAAATGTCTTATTGATATTTTTTTTTGTTGAGGTTTCTTTATACCAAATATTGAAAGATTGCAAACCATTTCCATTCGTTTTAGGACTAATAATGTCATTAGAATAAAGATCAAACAATACAAATTTTCGATTCCAATTTTTGTTAGCGGCCTTTGCATCTTTAGTATCAATTTTTAACTCTGTATTTTCAGTTAAAATAATAGTTTCATTACCTCTCGTGGTCAATTCTTTAGTTGTTAATTTAGTTGATACAAACTCATCATTTTTCCCTGGTGTTATTTTGAAATATTTGATTTTGTTTTGAGCATAACTATAATCTAAAAGTTCAAATTTCTTTTGTGGTTCATAACCAAAAGATTTTCCGTCTTTACTTTCATCACTCCAAATTATTTTATTTTTTTCTGCAGAAGCAATCCAATAAATGTCGTTTTCTTCTCTAGCGCTAATATTGAAATCATAAAAGCCTCCTTTAGGAACACAAAACCAACCTTTTGATAACCACTTCCCTGTTATTTTCATTGTTACGGCTAAGTAACAGTTATATGGTGTTTTGTTGTATACCCTAAAATATTTTGCCTGACTTAATATTTCTTTATTTTCATTAATTGCTTTTTCTTTTGGACGTAAACAATATCCATTTTTAATAATGTCTATGTTTTCATATTTAAGCCAGAATTCTCCATTTTTACCCCATTTGTCACCCCAACTATTTTTAACCAAAAAAGCACCATTTGCTATACTGTCATTAAACCCTATAATACACATAGCATGGCCATTAGAAGAATTCATACTTCCCCGCTTACCATTCCAAACACCGTTATCAAAATTAGAAGCATTATCCCAACCGTTCTTAAAAGTATTCACACCAATTACAATTGGATAATTTTCCTTCAAAGCATACTTCAATTGATTTACACTAATATCAAGTGGATCAAATGCATATAATTTCCCGGATTCGTGTTTATTAGAAGCGGGCTCAAAACTGCATTTGTTTTTACTAGAATCAAATTTTTCACAGCCACTTTCCTTAAGTAAATTTAATGCAGAAAATATATGATTACCTCCAACACAAGGACTTTCATTTTCGGAGGCTTTTAATCTGTTATGCAAACATAAAGGAGAAAACGTTTCAGTAGAACCGATTTCGCCTTCTGCTCTTTTTACAATGGTAAGCGCGTAGTATGCAGCAGCCCAAGACACACAAGATCCAACATTTTCTTGATCACCTGTTCTGGGAACCAATTTTAATAAATCATAATTAACTGGTAGTTGATTGCCGATACTTGAAAATATTTTTTTTTGGATAAGGGAAGTATCAATGTTTTCAATTATATACCCTTCAGCGTTTTGAGAAAAAGAAAATAAAGGAAATGACATAAAAATCAATAAGCCTAAAAGTTCCTTTTTCTTGAAAAGACATTTAATAAATAACATACTACTTTTTTTGATTATTATCCTTTTTGATTACAAAAATCGCTTTATTTTACAATTGCTTGTACATTATTTTATTTGCAAAATCTCCGTATGTTCTGTAAAAAAAGCTATTATTTATATTTTTTTTGAAGAAGCTTTCCAATTCTTTTGATGTAGAAATTTCTTTATTATAATTTATAACATCTTTAATAATAAAATTATCTTCTTTTAAATCTAATCGTTGAATGGTATATTCACCATCTTCTGAACTGTCATCAATTTCTTCTTCTTCAGATTCGCTTTCCATAAGTTTTTTACATTGTAAAAAATAAGTGTCATTTATTTTAATAATGAAGCCTTGATAAACATTTGAATAATAATTGCGATATTCTGAAGAAGATTTACTATAATCAAAAACTTGCATGGTAAATCCCCTTTCTCCATTTTTTCTTATAATGACATAATCATTAAAAGTTTTCTTTTCTTCATTACTTTTGCTTTCTTCCATAATCCAGGTACCAAATAAATTAGATGGACAGTTTACCCTGTATTCAGATAAAGATAATTTAGTGGTGAATTGAGCGCTAACGCTAAAACAAATAAAAAAGCAAAATAAAAATGTTGCAATTAGATTTTTAATGTTTGTATTTAGAGTGTACATGTTATATTTTTTTTCTTTTTAAAAGTGTTATTTATTTAATTTAACTAATGTGAATGATGATTTATTATAATTATAAAAATTATAAGAATA
>CAILUU010000021.1 GCA_903837525.1 uncultured Bacteroidota bacterium
ATATCAATAAAAGGTTTATTGGGGCCTTTACGCATTACTTAATTGAAAACTTAAATAAGTATAGTGGTAATAAAAATATGCGCTCCATTATTGGACTCGTAAATAAAGACCTCGAAAAAAACGGATACGACCAAAACCCTCAGAGTGAGGGGCTGCTAGAGAATAAATTTTTCTTTTTATAAGAATGCTTTTAAAATACAATGAGAGTGAAGAATAAAAAATATATTATGAGAACTAAGCAAATTTATATAGGACTAATTGTTTTAATGTTGGGAGTTTTTCCTGTTGGGGCTGCGCGAGCGCAGTCCCAACAGCCTTCTTATAACCAAGGCCTACTTTCTAAACTTATTGAAATAAAATACACATCGGAACTATATTTAAGTTCAGCATTAAAACAAGGCTCGAATAAAGACAGCGCTCTTTCCAACTATAATACCCTTCGCTGGAAGCTAGATGGTTTAATTTATCAATTAAGTGCCGATATGATTGCAGCTAATAGCCCTCGAAAAATGATTTTATTAAATGCTTGGTGTTTAGAAGAAAGAGATAATGAATCTATTGAGAATATTGAGAGTGTTGAGGTTAAAAAGAGTAACCAGCGTAATGACATTAATAAGGCTAACAATTCTGGTAAGGGCCGTAAGAAAAAAATTCAAGTATACGTAAATGCTATAAATGAAATTGAAAATTTTTATCAAAACCAAATACTACCTTCTTTATACAAAAACAATAAAACAATTAATCTCACCACCAATGTGTTTTATTTATTAAAGGACTCTTATACCATAGTGAAAGCCATCAGCGATATGAAAACAGAAAAAACTATGGCGCTTATTGAGTTATTGGATCATACAAGATTAATAAGCCCAGGGGAATTAATGAAAATGGGGAAGTAAAAGATGTAAGGGTAAGATGTATTGAATTTTGACCTAGTTACCCCATTTTTGCTTTATAATTAAAGGAATAAACAAGGGCGCTTCCATAAAATACCTTCTAAACAGTCGCTTGGGTTCTTGAATAAACCTATACAACCACTCTAAACCGGCTTTTTGGACCCATTTTGGCGCTCTTTTGGCCAGGCCAGCCATTACCTCAAAAGCGCCTCCAATACCCACATACAATGCAGGATGCAGTTGTGATTTATTTTGTGTGACCCATAAATCTTGTTTAGGCGCGGTTAAACTAATTAAGACAATATCAGGAGCAGTTGTATTGACCGCATCCACCATTTTTTTATTTTCAGCAGCGTCAAAAACTGGCATGAAAGGCGGAACGTAAATACCAATTACATTACAATTTGGATACTGTTGCAAAATCACTTCCTTCAATTTTTCTCCCACACTAGGCGAAGCACCTAGTAGAAACAAACTAAATTTTTCAACAGCAGCAAAAGCAACAAGACTAGGCAATAAATCTAATCCAGTAATACGTTCTACAATTGGCGTATTTAGAAATGTAGATGCCCATTTAACAGGCATGCCATCACAAAGCACATAATCGGCAGCATTATATGCATTTTGAACTTGAGGATTTTTATGAGCAGCAAGAATAGAATTCACGGGCGTAATAGCCACTTGAATTAATTTTTTATTTTGAATTGCAGCTTTAAAATCAGCAAGCAAATCTGAGGTAGTGATAGAGCTTACTTGTGTACCTAAAATATTTACGCGCTGGTGCATGTACAAATTAATTCGAAATCGAAATCACCTTCGTATCCAATTGCTGATAGATACTATTGTTACTGATGTATTCTGGAACTAGTTCCTTCATTTTACCTACCAACAACATTTCGTCGCTGGTGGTGCTTAAAATGGTTTCAAGTTCTAATGTGTTTTGTTTCACCAGTTCAATTGAGACATCACGCACTTGAGCAATTAAAATCTTTTCGTGATAAGTCTGTGTAGTATTTTCTGCGTCGTTTAATAGTTCCTCGTATAGTTTTTCACCAGGACGTAAACCACTG
>CAILUU010000022.1 GCA_903837525.1 uncultured Bacteroidota bacterium
ATCTGTTGAAGTAGTAACACCAAAGATTGTATTACCCGTAACAGAAACACCACTTTGGTTATTAACTAGAATACCTATTCCTCCAATTTTATTACCTGCTGTGGCAGAACCAATGAGGTTGCCCGATATTACTGTACCAGATTCATTTCCTGTTGGGCCTATAACAGCTATTCCATAATAAGCTGTATTTACTGTGTTATTATTATAGGTATTATTGGCATTTGCAATTTGTGCTGCAGCTACTATTGTAGTACCAGAGCTACTAATTATTCCTACTAATGTTGTAGTAGGTGCATTACCGGTAATAATACAATTTTTTATCGTGTTATTAGTGGCTCCGTTAGAAACAGATGCGCTTCCTAACCAAACAACAGCACTTGAAGTACCAGTATTAGTATTAGTTATGGTTAAATCTTTACTTGTGGAGCCATTATTACTTCCATCAATAATTACATAATCGGCACCATTTAATTTAAAAATTGATGAAGAGGAAGAACCACTAATAGTTGCAGTTACTGTTGCTGCTGGTTTAATGGTTATGGTATTAGTACCACTTGCACCCGTAATTGCATTGATGGTTAATGGGAAAGTTTCAGAAGCTGAAGTATAGTCGCTTTGTAAAGCAAAAATTACAGCACCCGAAACACCACGTGAGTTTAAATCTGCAATTGCAGTAGTTAATTTAGTAAATGCAGAACCATTTTCTGTTTGGCTTGCACCAACTGCATAAGTACCACTCATGGCACCTAATATAGTTTTGTTACCACTTGGTGCGCTAACTGTTGGTGTTTGTAAAGTTCCTACAGTTAAATCAATACATTCTCCATCAATTAAATTAGCACTAGTTGCAGCACTAGCCACATCGTAGGCTAACCAAAAATAGTTATTACCCTCAACCAATGTCTGACTTCCTGTTACAGTAAAATTAGCAACTGTTGGTGTTGTAGCACCAAATAGAGAACTTGTTCCAAATGTTGTTGAAGCACCTGTATAATACACTTTTGCAGTTGTACCATTTGCATTGATATCTGCTATAGCAGTTGTACCATTTGCATTGAGTGTAAGACTAGTTAATGATAAAGGACTGGTAGCTCCTGTTGTTACTATTTGTACCCTTATGATACTTTGGTTTGTTGCTCCAGCATAAGCAAAACCAGTAACTTGCTCTGTTGTAGAAGATGTATAAGACATTGGAACAGCAATTGTAAAAGTTCCTTCATCTGCACCCACATCAGGTGTAGTAACATTCCTGGTATCAGCATCATAGTCATCTGTAATACTAATAGGTGAACTTATTGGCGTTCCTCCACTCTCTATTTGTGTAGGAGTAGTTGTATTTATATGCAAAAAATCAACACTTGAAGCTGTTGTGCTTATAAACGTTGGGTTTTCTGTAAAAGAAGCAGTCGCTCTAGCGCCTACTCTTGTTGAGAAAGCAGCCATAGTTACATCTGAATTAGTACCATCAAAATAAAGGGTACTTCCATAATATAAATTATTGCTAGAACTGGTTGAAAAATTAGCTAAATCGGTTGCAGCACTTCTTCTTAATGCACTTGTTTTACCTAGACCTTTTGCAGTACAAGTATTTGCAATAATATTATTTTTCAATAATAAACTAGCTGTGGTTCCAGTTCCACTATAGGTATGAAAAATTCCGCTTGAAGCAAAATCAGTCGCTGAAGATGTACCTGCTAAGTATATAGTATTATAAAACAAATTAATAGAAGAAGTTAAAGATGCACTAGTAATATTAATACCTCTTACTGCATCAATAGTGGTATTGTTACTTGCAGGAGCAGTTAAATTACCAATTAGGTTGTTATATACATTTAAATTAGTACCACTACCACTTATGGTTAAACCTGCAACTAAAGAAGTTGTAGCTGTTGTTGATAAATCTGAAATTTTATTCTTATAGATATTTATGGATGCCGATGTATTTGAAGTTGCTAGACCTGTAACACTGCCTCCTGTACCAGAAGAAACTAAACCAGTAACTGTATTAGAACTAATATTTAATAAAGTTGGAACAGTACCTGAAGCGCCGGCTAAAATTCCAACGATAGATCCTGTACCTGTAATATTTGTAATGGTATTATTTGATATGCTGTTTGTACCTGAACCAAAATAAGGGTCAAAAATCATCCCTAATATAGATGTCGATCCAGTTGACCAATTGCTCAAAGTATTACCAGTTACAATATGTGTCGCACCAGTTCCACCATCATCAAGTCGCAATCCGTAAAATGCCGTCGATGCACCCGGAAGGGTAAGGTTTGAAAAGTTGTTGTTGGTAACCGTTATTGTTGATCCAACATTTGTACTTCCAAAATCATATAATGCTTCAAACTCTCCTATACTAGTTGCTCTTGTTAATTGTGTAACAATCGAGTTGTTGTTTAATGTCTTAGTTCCATTGGCAGGGGCCGTGTAACTGTAGCTAATTAACCTAGTTGTTCCCGTTGCATTAAGGGTTAGATTGGTTAAGGTGTTATTACTCAAATTCAGAGTTAGTGGAGTACCTGATACATGAATAAGAGTCATAGCACTAGTACCTGTTACTGAATGAACAATCCCTCTAATATCATTAGTCTGAACCGAAGTTGCACAAGTAGATGCTCCACCCGAACAGTTCACTCCCAATACAGCACCAGAAGTGGCTGCACTAAAAGTAATGGCATTACCACTTGCATCACCAATAGCGTTGTTGTTCATGGTAATCGAAGTAACAACAGATCCTGTATTTGATACACCTGTAAATCCACCTGAAGTTGCTGTTGAAGTACATCCTCTTATAATATTATTACTAATACTTAAAGTACCAACTGCTTCAGAGTTAACAATTCCAGCTATTGTTGTAGATGAACTTGCTCCTCCCATTGATGAATTAAGAATTGTATTGTTGTTAATATTTAAAGTAGAAGTAGCCGCTACTGTACCTGACGTACGAATATGTTCTAAAGTACCTGACGTAAAATTATCTGTAATTGTAATGGTGTTATTAGTTATGTTGGTTGTTCCAACAAGTGTTGCAGCAGTTGAGTAATCTTTAAAAATACCACGAAGAGTTACTGTCGTACCCGAAATAGTTGCACTAGTAAGTGAATTAAAGGATACATTTTCTCCAACCTGATGATTCAAAAAGATACAATAGGAAGAACCTGAATTACCTATAGGATTATTAAGTGCTGCTGCTCCACCCCAATTGGTAATCGTATTACCAGTTCCTGCAGCTGAGCCTCCAATATCGTTACCGATATCTTGATTGGCAGTTGTTGCTGTACCAATAAATGCAATACCCATATTTACATTAGTAATAATATTATTGTAAACTTTATTACCACTTGCTGGACCCGTAGTATTGTTGGTAACACTTTCTGTTGTACCCCAAGCTGCTGTTGCACTGTGCGCATTATTACTATAAATACCCCAAGTATTTAAATTGGTTTTTACAAGTGTAATGGTATTGTTTTGAATGGTGTTATTTTGAGCTCCATTAGTAACAGAGGCATGAAGTAAAGCCACTCCAATTTCTCTTTGCAAAACTGCCGTACCCGCCGATTCAGTCATTGCAAAATCCTGTATGGTAACCCAATCCGCACCTCTAAGAGCGAAAAAAGCATCAAAAAAGGTAGTAGTAGACACTCCACTTCCACCTGTTATAATACTATTGGCTGCACCATTCCCTTGAATCGTAATGGTATTTACTGAAGTACCTTGTGCTGTAATTACATAACCAGCCGCAGGCACAGCTTCAGTTCCCGTTGGGCAAGTTATAACAACAGCAGATGTAATTGTGGCAGCATTCAATGCTGTAATTGCATCTGCTAAACTTGTATAGGTTGCAGCAAGACCTGACCCACTGTTTGTAGTAACTGCAAATTGTGCCTTTGCCCCCAAAGTACCTAACACAAATAAAACGCCCACTAATAGTTTAGTAATTAATTTATTCATAAAATTGTTTTTTGTATTTTTTGTAGAAATAGCTGTAGAAAAAATCATAAAAATTGTATTTTTTTATAAAATGAATAGCTGCTTGTTTTATTTAAAATTTTGTTTAGTTCTTGTCAATTAGATAGTTTAGTACGGTTAATTGGTTTTTATATTTATTAAAATTTTAGTTATCATTTTTATTTTTTAATCAACAAAAAAAATACATACAACAAGCGTAAAAACTTACCGTATGGGTATTATAATAGTTCTTAAGTTTTGTATTTTAGGCATGTTGAATTTTTTTTGGACGCTGAAAATAAGTATAAATTAATAAATGATTAAAAAAATGTTATAAAATTGTTAAGTTATTTATACACATTAAAAATAAATCTTATAAAATTTATTTTTAATGTGTATGTGAGGTAGCGGTAAAACAAAAGGCACTAAGAGTTTTTAGATATTTGCTTATCGGTTGGTGGAGTCAACTGCCGATAAAACAAAAAAAATCCCCACACTGAGTGCAGGGATTTAATATGGTATGTAGTTATTACACTACACTAAAATTTAGTTTTTCTTAAGTGCTTCTTTCATTTTATCAACAGCACCTTCCATTTTAGCTTTCATTTTCTCAGTACTAGCTTTCATTTTATCAACAGCACCTTCCATTTTAGCTTTCATTGAATCAATCATTGGAGATGCAGTAGCAGCTTTAATTTTATCAACAGCACCTTCCATTTTAGCTTTCATTGAATCAATCATTGGAGATGCAGTAGCAGCTTTAATAGAATCAGCTACAAATTCAGCTCTTACAGAATCAGCAGTTGCTTTATCAGCGGCTTCTTTTTTAGCAGCTTCTTCGTTGTTACAAGCTGTTAATAAACCAGCTACAGCAATAATTGCAAATAATTTTTTCATTTTAATTGTTTTAGTTTTTTTAATTGGGGATAAAAGTAGGGAGTTTGTTTTATATGGGCAATTGTTTTTGTGAAGGGTTGAAGGGTTTAGGGGTTTAGGGGTTTAGAGGGTTTAGAGGGTTTAGGGGTTTATAAGGTTTAGTGATTTAGGGTTACCTTGTACCGCTCAATATTTGCCAACTGCCAACTGCCAACTGCCAACTGCCAACTGCCAACTGCCAACTGCCAACTGCCAACTGCCAACTGCCAACTGCCAACTGCCAACTGCCAACTGCTTACTGCTTACTTCTTTCTAAAAAATATACGAATGGGCACACCCTTTAAATTAAAGTGTTCTCTTAACTGATTTTCGAGGTAGTTTTTATACGGTGTTTTAATATCATCGGGGTAATTACAGAAAAATGCAAAGGTTGGTGTATGTACCGGTAACTGTGTTATGTATTTAATTTTTACTTGGTTGCCACGCACCACTGGGGGATGATAGGATTCAATTGCTTTTAATAAAATATCGTTTAGTTTGCTTGTAGGTATTTTTTGCACTCTATTCTCGTACACCTGCAAGGCTGCTTCTATACTTTGAAAAATACGTTGCTTTTCGGTTACCGAAATAAATACAATGGGCACATCATTAAAGGGTGCCAAGCGTTGCTTTAATTCTTTTTCGTAATCTTTTGCGGTATTCGTTTTTTTATCTTCTATTAAATCCCATTTATTTACCAATACGACTAACCCTTTGCCTTTTTTTTCTGCAAGGGAATAAATAGCTAAATCTTGTGCGGTAATGCCTTTACCAGCATCTATCAATAGCATACAAACATCTGCCTCGTCCAAGGCTTTTATAGCACGTATTACGCTATAAAATTCAAGGTCTTCATTTACTTTATTTTTACGCCTAATACCTGCGGTATCTATCAACACAAAATCTTTATTGTATAAATTGTAACGGGTATGTATGGTATCTCTTGTGGTGCCGGCTATGTTACTTACAATAGTTCTCTCCTGCCCTATTAAGGCATTTAGTAAAGATGATTTACCTACATTTGGTTGACCAATAATGGCAAACTTTGGGAGTCCTGCTAATTCATCATTAACAGAATCATCTTCCTTCATACTATCTGTAATGGCATCTAAAATTTCGCCAGTACCACTGCCACTAATACTCGAAACAAAAAAGATATGTTCAAACCCAAGGCTATAAAATTCGCTTGCTTCTAACAAGCGCTCATGATTATCTACTTTATTTACTACTAAAAAAACGGGCTTTGTGCTTCTACGCAACATGTGAGCCATATTTTCATCTAACTCAATGATACCAGTAGCAGCATCTACCATAAAAATTATGGCATTGGCTTCTTCAATGGCAATCATTACTTGCTTTGCAATTTCTTTTTCAAACACATCATCGCTACCGCTTACAAAGCCGCCTGTATCAATTACATTAAATTGCTTACCTGCCCAATCGGCTACGCCGTATTGCCTATCTCTGGTTACACCACTTACATCATCTACAATGGCTTTGCGTTGCTCTAGCAAACGATTAAAGAATGTGCTTTTGCCCACATTTGGCCTACCTGTTATTGCTACTGTAAAACTCATGGTGCAGTTGGCGGTTGGCAGTTTGCAGTTGGCAGTCTGTGTTAGAAGATACCCTTACAATTTAACTATCTAACCTATTTTATTTTATAAATATTTTTCTGGGTTGCTTATAATTGAACCTAACATTCTTCCAATTTCGGCAACCTTATCACTAAATTCTTTAAACTGAACCTGGGAGATATATTTACAACTAAATGCAAACATTATCCACACTTCTGTTTCGGTATTTTCTGCATCACAATCTGTAAGCTTACTTACGAAATGTGCAGGATATTTTCTTCTTCGATATGCTTCGCCAAAATTTGCACAAACCGACCTTGAACTTCTTCTTATTTGATCTGTTAAACTAAATTTTTCTTCGGGTGGAAATGATTTACTTAGTTCAAAAATTTCCATTGATAATTTATATGCTTTTCTAAAAACTTCTAAATCTTTATAGCTTCCCATTTTTTAAAAATTGGCAATTTACAAACTGCATATTTTGATTGTTAAATAGTAACTTTATCTCGCAAAAAATTTGCCCACTGCCCACTGCCCACTGCCCAACTAATACCCATACTCCCTTAGCTGCATTTCGTTATCTCTCCATTTTGGCCTAACTTTTACAAACAATTCTAAAAATACTTTACTACCTAAAAATGTTTCTATATCTTTTCTTGCCTCTGTTCCTATTTTTTTTATCATACTGCCGCCATTACCTAAAATAATACCTTTTTGTGTTTCTCGTTGTACAATTATTTCGGCACGTATTTTTATGAGGGTTAATTTTTCTTTAAACTCTTGTACAACAACGGTAGTGTGGTAGGGTATTTCATCGCCAAAAAATTGGAATATTTTTTCTCGTACCATTTCACCTACAAAAAATTTTGTAGGCATATCACTTAGGTCGTCTCCTTCGTAAAAAGGTTGCCCTTCGGGTAATAGTTTTAGAATGTTTTTTAGCAAAAAATCTAAGCCATTTTTTTTAAGGGCCGATAAAATGGTAATGTCTTTACAATACGGTTGTTTTCTATAAAAATCTACTACTAAATTTTGTTGCTCTTCGCTTACCTTATCGGCTTTATTTAATACCACAATTGCTGGTACTTTTAATTTTAAGGCCGAAAATATTTGATGACTTTCTTCTGGGGCTTCGTTAATATCGGTAATGAGTAAGGCCACATCTGCATCTTCTAAACTGCCTTTTACGGCTTGCATCATTTTTTCGTGCAATTTGTATTTAGGTTCAATAATGCCTGGAGTATCGCTAAAAATTATTTGATACTCCTTGGTAGATAAAATGCCTTTTATACGATGCCTTGTGGTTTGTACCTTATGAGATACAATAGCTAATTTTTCGCCTACTAATGCATTTAGGAGAGTGCTTTTGCCAGCGTTTGGCTTACCGAATATGTTTACAAAACCTGATTTCATTTATTGTGATAGTAGTTTATATACGTTAGATTACCACAACAAGCTTAAAGAATGGAGGAGATAATCTTTATTCAAAAAAGTATTGAATAAAAAATTTAAAGGCTCAATTGTGAGCCTTTAAATTGTGTTGCGAAGCTTGGGATCGAACCAAGGACCTTCGGGTTATGAGCCCGACGAGCTACCGCTGCTCTACCTCGCAATGCAAAGGTAATGCTTTACAAAGTAGTTGCCAAATAATAACTACTTTATCCCCTATTTATTATTTAAAAGCTAAGCTGGCAGTAGGTTTTATTAACCCTTTTTTATGGGGCCTCCGTCTTTTGCTGATGATTTTTTTTAGTTTACAAGTAAAGTAACAAATAGTTTATCTTTGTTGCATCAAGTTATAAAATAATCGCAAAATTTCCGGGGTGCTTAATTAATTAAAAGCTGAGATTAAACCCGTTAAACCTGAACAGGATAATGCCTGCGGAGGGAGAAATGAATAGAGTTGGACCTTATATTTTGGTTACTTACACAACCGAAATTTTGCACAAAAATTTATTGTAATGAAAAAACGAATGACCATTTTGTTATGGTGTGCAACAGCTTTGTTTGCTAAAGCTCAAACAAAAGTATTTAACGATACTAGTTTTTTACAACCCGTAGAAGTTACTGCAATAAAGGCTGCAGATAAAAGCCCGTTTACAAAAACAAATCTTAATAAACAGGCTATTGAAAAAAATAATTTAGGTCAAGATTTACCTTTTTTATTAAACCAAACACCAGGTGTTGTTATTAACTCCGATGCCGGTAACGGTGTGGGGTACACTGGAATACGATTACGAGGTACAGATGCTAACAGAATTAATGTAACCCTTAACGGCATCCCGTATAATGATGCTGAAAGCCAAGGTACATTTTTTGTTAACCTACCCGATTTTTCTTCGTCGGTAAACAGCATACAAATACAGCGTGGCGTAGGCACAAGCAGCAACGGTGCTGGTGCTTTTGGCGGTAGCGTTATTTTAAGTACTAACGAAGTAAACACCACAAAATATGCCGAAATAAATAATAGTTATGGAAGTTTTAATACTGTAAAAAATACTGTAAAATTTGGCAGCGGCTTGTTGGGTAAACATTTTACTGTTGATGGAAGATTGAGTAATATTACTAGCGATGGATATATTGATAGGGCTACAAGTAAGCTATCATCGGGGTATTTAACGGCTGCATATAATGCAAAAAACGCATCGTTTAGATTAAACATTTTTACTGGAAAGGAAAGAACCTACCAAGCCTACAATGGCGTAGCAGAAACTTTTTTAAAAACAAACAGAACCTACAACCCTAGTGGAACAGAGCGTATGGGCACCCCCTATGAAAATGAGGTAGATGATTATACACAAACACATTATCAATTTTTTTATAACCAAAAAATAAATACATATTGGAGTGGCAATGTGGCTGTTTTTTTAACTACCGGTAAAGGTTTTTACGAACAATATAAAGCAGATAGAGCGCTTTCATCGGTTGGGTTGCCCGATTATTTTGATGGAACAACTATAATAAAAAAAACAGATATTATTAGGAGGCTTTGGTTAGATAATAATTTTTACGGCAGTATATTTTCGTTACAATACAAAAAAGTAAAAACCGAATTTACCTTTGGCGGTGGTTGGAATAAATATGATGGACAACATTTTGGCGAAATTATTTGGGCAGCTACACAAGCTGCTGTACCAAAAAATTATAGATGGTATGATTTACCTGCAACAAAAAAAGATTTTAGTGTGTACACAAAATGGACACAACAGCTTACTAATTACTGGCAAAGTTTTGTAGACATACAATATAGAAACATTAATTATACCATTAATGGTTTTAGAGATAATCCTCCACTAAATTTAAACAACACCTACAATTTTATTAATCCAAAAATTGGTTTTACCTATAATAAAAATAGTTGGCAAGCCTATATTAGTTATGCAAGGGCAGCTAAAGAACCCAATAGAAACGACTTTGAGGCGGCACTAAACGACCAACCCAAAGCAGAGCAATTGAACGATATAGAAATAGGTATTGAAAAGAAAAAAAAGACCTACACGTATGGAGCTACCCTATATTACATGCACTACAAAGACCAATTGGTATTAACTGGTAAAATAAATGATGTGGGTGCATACACCCGAACAAATATACCTAACAGTTACCGCTTGGGTATTGAGTTAGAAGGTGGTTATGTTGTAAATAAAAAATTGAGCCTTGCTGGTAATATTGCCCTTAGCCAAAATAATATAAAAAACTTTGCAGAATATATTGATGATTATGATAATGGTGGGCAACAAATAAATTTTTACAAAAAAAGCGCCCTTGCATTTTCGCCAAGTATTGTTATTGGAAACACCGTTACAGTTATACCCTTTAAAAATACAACCCTAAATTTTTTAAGTAAATATGTAGGTAAACAATTCTTAGATAACACTGCTAATAATGCTAGAAGCTTAAATGCCTTTTTTGTACAAGATGTAAATTTTAATTACAACTTAACCGGCAAGGTTTTAAAAAACACCCAGTTTATTGTACAGCTAAATAATATATTTAATAAAAAATACGAACCTAATGGTTATACGTTTAGTTATATTAGTGGAGGAGCATTAACTACAGAAAATTTTTATTTTCCTATGGCTGGGTTTAATTTAATGGTAGGGGTTAATGTGAGGTTGTAGAGGGGTTAACCGCATAGGCGTTGAGAAGCCAGATGTGATTGAAGGATGTAACCGCATAGGCGCAAAGACGCAGAGGTTGATGATAGAGGAATTGACCGATTGATTATCGATATTTTCATACTATAGATTTATGCTATAGTTTCCGAAATAATTTGGACAGGTGAAATAGCATGAATTACCCTCCATACAATTCCTTCCACCCTAGCATACCGCCAGTTAAATTACTTACGTTGGTAAAGCCAAAGGTTTCAAGGATCATACAAGCATTCATGCTACGTTGGCCGCTGCGGCAGTAGCAAATAACTTCTTGGTCTTTTAGGTCTTCTATATCCTCTATTTGCATAGTTTGTATTTTACCAAGGGGTAATAATAAACCGCCAATATTAAACTCTGCATTTTCGTGTGGCTCTCTTACATCCACTAAGTTTAGGTTTTCGCCATTTTGTAGGCGTACTTTTATTTGTTCAGGAGTTACAAAAGTCATTTTATTTTTCTTGAGTGTTTGTAGTTTTAGTTTCCTTTTTTAGTTTTTTTTCTTTTTCGGGCAATACAACAGAGTCTCTAAAAGCCCTCATTTGGGCTGCTATAAATAAATCCATTACTTGGCCGCTACTAATATAGTTGGGTTGCTTTTCCTCGTTAAATCGTCGTGGATTTTGATCGTATACAAATGCGTTTGCACTATCTTTTAATGCCCCATCGCTAACGGTAGCGGCAAGTGTTAATCCGTTATCTACTAAATATTGTTTTGCTTCGCCATACTTCATTCCAACTAAATCGGGTACTAACATTAGTGTTTCTTCTAACCCAGCGCCAATTATTAACGTTATTTTACTACCCCATGGCACTTTAGTTTTTTCAGTTATTTTAGCTCCGTTATATTGCTGCTCAATAATTGAGCCACTCATAAAATCGGGCTTATAAATAGTGTCTTGTAATTTTAAATGATTACGAGTAAGCATATCCAACGCAAAATTCAAACTCAGCCCTTCTAGCTTTGGCATTTCAATTAATGGCGGCACCACTTTGTTTACAGTTAAAAAAACGATACGGTTAATCTTTACCATGGCATTCCCTTCGGGCAATTGTTTTAACACAATTCCATTGGCTGCAGTATCTGTATAAATACTATCTTGAATGCGTACCTCAAACCCCTTACTCTCTAATAATTTTATGGCTTCGGTTGTTTTTTTATTTAGTACTGATGGTACAGTTAAATAACTGCCATGCTTAGTTGCCCAACCTAACGTTTTTAAAACCAAAAAGCCCACCAAAATAACTAGTGCAATAGCAACTAAGGCATTTACCCAAAATGGTTTATCGGTTATAAATTTAAACATCGTTTTGTTGTTAATTCGTTTAGTTGTTCTATCCTTTTTTAATCAATTTTTTTTCAATAATTTTAATAAAAACATTCATCTATTAAAGCCGTATAAAAATCTTTTAACGACCAGCCCATAGCCACAACTTGCTGCGGCACTATGCTTGCGGCACTTTGCCCTGGTACGGTGTTAATCTCTAACATATAGGCATGAGCATCCGCTTCGTTATAAATAAAATCTATTCGTACAATTCCTTTGCAATTAAAAACAGTATACGCTTTTTTTGCTGCAAACCGTATTTTTTCTGCTACGCTTTCATCTACTTGGGCTGGTGTAACCTCTTCGCTTGCACCTTGGTATTTTGCTTCGTAATCAAAAAATTCTTTCTTACTAATAATTTCTGTAATGGGTAAAGCAATAATTTGGCCCTTGCTTTTAAAAACACCAATGGTAAACTCTCTACCCTTTATAAATTCTTCTACTAATACCTGATCATCTTCTTTAAATGCCTTTTCAATTGCGGCATCTAAATCTTTAGCATCGTTTACTTTACTCATACCAATGCTACTACCACCATTATTTGGCTTTACAAAAACGGGCAATGTTAATTGTTCTAGCATTTCTGCAGCTAACATTGGCTCCCCTTTAAATAAATGAAGCGATTTTGCAACACTCATACCTGCAAATGCTGCTACGGCAACCGTATATCTTTTATTAAAGGTTAATGCACTTGTTGCTGCATCGCAACTAGTGTAGGGTATTTTTAAGCAATCAAAATAGCCTTGTAATTTTCCATCTTCGCCTGGTGTGCCATGTAGGCCAACAAGTACTGCATCAAAAATTATTTTAGTATCGTTTATTGTTATAGAAAAATCGTTTTTATCTACTCCAATTTTTTCGCCAGACGCATCTAAATAAAACCATCCTTGTGGATGTATATCTATGCTATAACAATTCCACTTTGTAGCATCAATATTAGCTGCTATTTGTTCGGCACTTTTATAAGAGATAACGGCTTCGCCGGAGTAACCGCCTGTTATTAATGCAATGTTTTTAATCATGTATATCGTACTCTTTTTAAAACGCTGTAAAGTAAAGGTTATTCTTTTTATTTAACACATAGAAAAAGTTAATTTTTCTCGATTATTCGTTTATATTCAGTCCTTCATTACCACTATTTAACACAAAGCGCCAACTACCATCGTTTTGCTTTTTCCAAATACTTACATAGGTGCCATACATTATAGAATCAATAGTTTTGGGTTGCATTTTATATACCCCATAGGTATACCCCAAATCGCCAGATTGTGCAATACCAACCCCTTTTGGCTCCCAAACTAAGGTGTATTCAGTATCTAGTTGCATACTTAAATAATCAATTGCATTTGCGCCAACAATGGGCAGTTGATTAGGGCGTAATAACACTCCATTGCTATCTATATATTCCATAAATGCTGACTTCATACCCTCATCTTCACTTAATTTACTAAATGCTTTATCGGCGTCCATCATTTTTATTTTTTCATCTATCAATTTATTAGCTGATTTAGGAGATTTTTTAAAAAAGTTACAACTGCTTAAAATAGATAGGGCTATTAGGAGAGATAAAATTTTATTCATCTTAAAAAAATATACACAAATATAAAGTTTTAGTATTAGAAATTGCCTCACCCCAAACCCCACTTTAAAAGAATAGGGAATAAAAAAGCGAAAGTATTTTTCAATACCCTCGCCATTGTAGCAGGAAATATCACCTGCCTGTAATATCCAATAAAATTGGAGTTATCTAAAAACTTATAAATGCATTCTATCTTTCTTAGCTAAAAGCTCTTCCACGGTTTCTTTATACATTTCATCGGGTACACAGCAATCTACTGGGCAAACAGCTGCACATTGGGGCTCCTCATGAAAACCTTGGCACTCTGTACACTTATTTGGTGTTATATAGTATACATCCGCAGCTACAGGTGCATTACGAAGATCTGCACCAATTTCGGTATTGTCCATTAATTTAAACATTCCCTTTACAGTTGTACCATCAGATGCAGCCCACTCTACCCCACCCTCGTAAATGGCATTATTGGGACATTCAGGCTCACAAGCCCCACAATTTATACATTCATCGGTTATTTTTATGGCCATTTTTATATTCTATTTTAGATTAACGATTTAGTTTCAATAATTTTGCTACACAAATGTAAATAAGGAATAATGAAATTACAAAATAGGATTGAACTTTTATTGAAACTAAGCGATTATTTACAAAACAATAGCCAAGAGCTTCAATCTATTAAAGAAAGAGCCTATTATGAAAACGGCTGGTTTGTTCCGGAATTTGTTGATTTGGCCATACATAATATTATAACTCAATTTTTACAAAAGGATAAATTTGAAAGCTGGATAAAGCATTACCGATTAGATGACCATATTGGTGGAAAAAATATAGGCATTGTGATGGCAGGGAATATACCGCTTGTTGGCTTTAACGATTTTTTATGTGTGTTTATAAGTGGCCATAAACAAACCATAAAATTAAGTAGTAAGGATAGTGTTTTGATAAAGCATTTTGTAGAAAAGATGAAGGAGTGGAATAAAGATTGCGAAACACTTATACAATTTGCCGAAATGTTAAAGGGCTGTGATGCTTACATTGCTACAGGTAGCAGTAATAGTGGTAGATATTTTGAACAATATTTTGGTAAGTACCCAAACATTATTCGCCGAAACCGTACATCGGTTGCCGTATTAACAGGCAACGAAACAACCGAAGAATTGGAAAAATTGGCAGATGATGTGCATATCTATTTTGGCCTTGGGTGTAGAAATGTTACCAAAATTTTTATACCAAAAGAAACTGATTTTGTGCCCATTCTAAGAGCATTTGATAAATACACGTATTTTGCCGATCATAATAAATATAAAAACAATTACGATTTTCAACTCTCTTTAGCCTTGTTAAATAATATTTATTACATGACCAATGAGGCTACCTTATTAATTGAAAATGAGCAAATTTTTTCAGCTATTAGTCAATTAAATTATAGTTTTTACAACAAAATAGATGACTTAAACGTTTTAAAAAGTAATACGGATATACAATGTATTGTAGGACAAAATTTTATTCCATTTGGTAAAGCACAGCAGCCTAGTTTATTTGATTATGCAGATGGTGTAGATACCATGGAATTTTTGTTGGGGTTGTAAAGGCCCCCGCCCCTATTAAGGAACGAATTTTGAAGAAGTTTATTTATTATTAAATTTACAAAGCTCTTCCTAATTTAATGTTAAAGATGGCAGAAGGTAAATCACATTTTGTCAGTGCTTCGTTACTTTGTTTAGTTGGCAGGGAATTTGGATGGAAGATAGAGGTATAGATGTTAAAAGGTTTAGAAAGTTTAGATATAAAACACAGAAAAATAAAAAATAAAAACAATGAAAATTAAGCAAGTATTATTTACAGTGTCCATAAGTGCTGTTACTGCTTTGTTAGTAATGGTAGGCTTTAGCAAATGGAGTAAAAACAACAACAGTTATGCCGGACAACAAAACGGCACTTTACCAAGCAACTATAAGTATGCAGGTTTTTTAGATGGTACTCCCCCGCCAGGTGGAGCAATAGATTTTACCATACCCGCTGCTGCTGCTACCCCAGCAGTTGTGCACATAAAAACAAAAACAAATGCTAAACAAATAAATAATAATTTACCTAAAATACGCCCTAACAATCCATTTAGCGATTTTTTTGATGATGATATGATGCAACAATTTTTTGGTCAACGTAATAATGTTGTGCCAGAGCAACGGGCAAGTGGAAGTGGGGTAATTATTAGTGAAGATGGCTACATTGTAACCAACAATCATGTTGTGGAAAAAGCAGACGAATTATTGGTAACCCTAAGCAATAAAAAAACATATAAAGCAAAAGTAATTGGTACTGATCCATCGTACGATTTAGCGGTAATAAAAGTAGAAGCAGCAGGTTTACCTTTTTTAGTTTATGGCAATAGCGATGATGCAAAAATTGGTCAATGGGTACTTGCAATTGGTTACCCATTAAATTTAGAAACCACCGTAACAGCAGGTATTGTAAGTGCTAAAAGCCGTAGCCTTGGTTTAAATAAAGATAAAGCAGGAAACAGAGCTGGTGGTGTAGAAAGTTTTATACAAACAGATGCTGCTGTAAATATGGGCAATAGCGGTGGTGCTTTAATTACAACCGATGGTAAATTGATTGGAATAAACTCTGCCATAGCATCTCCTACTGGGTATTACAGCGGCTACAGTTATGCCATACCGGTAAACATTGTAAAAAAAGTGGTTGACGATTTAATAAAATTTGGCACCGTACAACGTGGCTTTTTGGGTGTGCAATTTGTAAATGCTAGCGATTTAAGTGAAGAAGAAAAAAAGAGAGCAGGTGTGCCAGCTAGTGCCGAAGGAATTTATGCACAAGAAGTACCTACCGATGGTGGGGCCTATGCTGCAGGTATACGTAAGGGTGATGTGTTGAAAAAGATTAATGATGTAGAAATACAAACAGGTGCAGAAATGCAAGAGCAAATTAGTAGATATAAGCCAGGTGATAAAGTAATCGTAAAGTATTTACGCAATGGAAGAGAAAACACAACTACGGTTATTCTAAAAAACAAAAGTGGCAATTTTGATGTGGTAAAAACAGATGCTACTTTAGATGCTTTAGGTGGTGAGTTTGTAACCTTAGATGCAAAAAAAGCTAAAGAATATGGCATTGCTGGTGGTGTTGTGGTTAAAAAAATAAATACGAGTGGTGGAGCATTAAACGATCAAACTAGAATGAAAGATGGCTTTGTAATTTTAAAAGTGAATGAGGTTGATGTAAAAAGTGTAGATGATTTAAAAAAACAAATTGGCACAACTAAAAATATTACCATTAGTGGTTTTTATCCAGGGTATGATGGGGTATACGAATATCCGCTGAGCTTGGATGCTGAATAGATATCGTTTTAAATTTTTTTGATCCCACAAATAGATATATTGTACTTTTCAATTTATTTTTTGTGGGATTTTTTATTACCTAAAAATAGAATTTACTTTTATTTTCTTATGCACTTAACAGTAGCAAAATAATTTGTTTTACATTTACCTTATGCAACTACAATTTTGGAGTATTGGTAAAAAAAATGAGGCTTACGTAGCAGAAGGGATTGCCCTTTTTACAAAACGAATAAGCCATTATTACAAAGTAGAATGGAAAATAATTGCTACCACAAAAAATTCAGCAGTATTAAGTGCAGAAGATTTAAAAATTGAAGAAGGAAAAATCATCCTCAATAATCTACAAAAGGATGATTATTTAATTTTGCTAGATGAACGAGGCAAAAACTTACAGAGCGAAGAGTTAGCCAAAGTTTTACAAAAAAGAAATAACGATAGCACAAAACAAGTTATTTTTTTAATTGGTGGTGCTTTTGGAGTAAGTGATGAAGTAATAAAAAGAGCAAATTTTAAATGGAGTTTATCTAATTTAGTTTTCCCTCATCAATTAGTAAGACTTATCTTAGCGGAGCAAGTGTATAGGGCTTGTACCATAAATAAAAACGAAAAATACCATCATGTGTAATGTACATTGTAAGATGTACGATTTAAAAATATTTTATGAACGATTTTGCTCAATTTCCAGTAACCTTTACAATTATAGGTATTACAGTTTTAATTTCTTTTATTGCATTTAACAATGCAGCTTTAAGGAACAAAGCATTATTTTATCCTTATGGTATGCAAGGTGGATTTAAGCAATATTATAGATTTTTAAGCCATGGCTTTATTCATGCTGATTATATCCATTTATTCTTCAACATGTTTACCTTATATCAATTTGGTAGATTAGCAGAAGTTATTCTTTTTAATAAAACGCAATACATATTATTATACCTAACTGCATTGGTAGCTTCGTCTCTTTTTGATTTTGTAAAACAAAAAAATAACAGCGGCTATGCTGCGTTGGGTGCATCTGGTGCAGTTTCAGCGGTATTATTTGCATCTATCATTCTAGGCCCATGGGATATTGGTGTGGCAATCTTTGGCGTATTACCTCTACCAAATATAATATTTGCAGTACTTTATTTAGTGTATTGCGCCTACATGGATAAACGTGGCGGTGATAATATTGGTCATGGTGCACATTTATGGGGCAGTGTTTGGGGTTTTGTATTTACCGCTTTGGTTAGGCCCGATTTATTTAAAGGCTTTTTAGAAAAACTTATGAATCCAAATTTTTAAACCTTACTTCCAAAACCTCCCTCGTATTTGCTGTAATTTTAAAACGATCATCAATACGCATACCCACTACCCAGATTATTTTTTTATTACTTTCTAGTACCCAAATATTTTCTTTTTGTGTAAGCGATAATTTGTTATCGATAAAAAAGCGACTAAGTTTTTTCTTATGCTTCATGCCTAACGGATAAAAATAATCGCCTTGTTTCCATTTTCGGAGTAACAAGGGAAAAGTTATTTTTGAAGCATCTAATTGAATGTCGAATTTTGAATTCTGAATGTCGAATTTTGAATTTAACTCAAGCTCAAGCTCTCCGTTTTCAAAGCTAATTTTTTTATCCCCTTCTTCAATTAAAATAGTAACGGCTTCGTTTGTATTTTTTGGGGAGATGATTAACCATTTTCTATTCCGGATTATTCTGTGGGTAGATGATTGAATATACTTTCCGCTATCGGCTTGTAGTAAATTAACAATATCGGTTGTTTGCAATGCTGTAAAACCAAAATCTTTTACAATTTCGTACACAATAGTTTGCAATGGTTTTGCTTTTGCTAATTTTAAAACAGGTATATGCACTTCGTTACCTTTTAATACACACAGCTTATTTTTATGCAAAGTAATAGCTTGGTTATACAATACCTCTACATCAATAAATCGATTAATGTTTTGCAAACTATTTTCCTCAGCTTGTGGAAATATTTTTTGAATAGCGGGTATTATGTCGTTTCTAAAATAATTACGAGTATACTCGTTTCGTGCATTGGTACTATCGGTTACAAAAGCTAGATTATTTTCAGTTGAAAAATTTTCAATCTCACTTCTTTTAGCAAATAAAAGTGGACGAATAATTTTCTGTTGTTTTGGCAAAATACCTCGTAACCCTTTTATACCAGTACCTCTAAAAAAATTCATAAGCACTGTTTCTATATTATCGTTGGCATGGTGAGCCGTTAAGATGTACGATGTTTGATATAAACCATTTTGAATATTGAATTTTGAATGTTGAATTTCCTTAAACCATTCGTATCGCAAATCTCTTGCTGTTTCCTCAATAGATGTTTTTCGGTTTTTAACTTCTTCGGTTGTATTAAATGTTTGGCTATAAAATTCTACATTATATTTTACGGCTAATTCTTTTACAAAGTTTTCATCTCTATCACTCTCGGCTCCTCTTAATTTAAAGTTGCAATGAGCAATAGAAAAATTGTAACCAGCTTGGTGGCAAAGTTCACATAACACCACACTATCTACACCACCACTTACAGCAAGTAGCAATTTATCTTTTTGGTTAAAAAGATGATGTTGTTTTATGTATTGTTGAAAGTTGCTCAATAAGGACATAACGCTTTTTCTACTTAGATTTAGTTTTAAAATGAATAGCATTTGCTACAATATACGCTTCGATAAAAGCTCAATAAAGATTTGCCGTACAAGTGAGTGACACAAGGATGATGCCATGAAAAAAAAATGTTTGTAACCAAATTACTCCTCCACATCTTCTTTTGCACCCATTAACTCATTGTAACTATGCATATCTCCGGCTTTTTTTGCTTCTTGCATTCCACGTTCGTAAATTTTTATAGCTTTTTCAAAATTTCCAGCCCTTTCTAATAACTTACCTAAATGATAATAACTACCCACATAAGTTGGCTCTCTAAGCAATAATTCATTAAACACATTTCTAGCTTCTTCATCCCTATCAATCTTTATGTATTCTAGCGCTAGTGCATGTTGCAGAAAGCTATCTTTACCATTTTGTTTAATATATTCCAACAATTTTTTTATTCTGCTCAATTTTTTATTATTTTATTTTTAATTTTCAAATGTTCCTTTATCTTTGCATTAGTTGCATAAACAACCAATTTACCTAACTCCTGCCTTTCCAATGGAGAGGAGGCAAATGTAAGCAGTATGAAAATTTTAGTTTGTATAAGTAAAACTCCTGATACAACGGCAAAAATAGCCTTTGCAGATAACAACACAAAGTTTGCGTCTGATGGAGTTCAATGGATTATAAATCCTTACGACGAATGGTACGCCTTAGTAAGAGCAATTGAGCTTAAAGAAGTAGATGCTACAACCTCCATTAGTTTGGTAACTGTTGGCGGTGCAGAAGCTGATCCTATTATACGTAAAGCACTTGCCCTAGGCGGTGATGATGCTATACGTATTAATGCAGATAGCCATGATAGCTACTACATTGCAAGCCAAATAGCTGCAGTTGCAAAAGAAGGTGGCTACGATTTAATTTTTACAGGAAAAGAAACTATAGATTATAACGGTTCGTCCATTGGTGGAATGGTAGCTGAGTTATTAGATTTGCCTTATATTTCTTTAGCTACAAAATTTGATATTGCTGGCACAACTGCCACTGTGGTTAGAGAAATTGAAGCTGGTAAAGAAACCAACCAAGCCAATTTACCCTTAGTAGTTAGCTGCCAAAAAGGAATGGCTGAGCAGCGTATACCAAATATGAAAGGTATAATGGGGGCAAGAACTAAGCCTTTAAAAGTAGTAGAGCCTATTACAATTGATGCATTAACAACCCTTGCAAGTTTTGATTTACCGCTTGCAAAAGCTGGTGTAAAATTAGTTAGTGCAGATACGCCAGAAGAGTTGGTAAGATTACTGCATGAAGAGGCGAAGGTGTTTTAATAATTGATGAGTGTTAATATGATTAATTATCATTTTCAAAACTCATAAATCATAATTCATAACTTATAATTAAATAATATGGTTTTAGTTTACATAGATTTAGTAGAAGGAAAATTAAAAAAATCTGCTTTTGAAGTTGCCTCTTATGCTGCTGAAACTGCTAAACTTTTAGGTACAAACGCTTATGCTATTGTATTAGGAAACAGTACAGATGATTTAACTAGTCTTGGCAAATATGGCATTACAAAAGTACATACCGTAGCCGCCGCTACTGCTTTTGATGCACAAGTATTTACCAAAGTTATTGCAGATGCTGCTACACAACTAAATGCTACTGTTGTAATTTTTAGTAATAACTTAAACGGAAAAGCTATTGCACCCAGGTTAAGTGTACGCTTAAAAGCAGGCTTTGTTAGCGGAGCAGTTGCATTACCAGATGTTAGCAATGGTTTTGTGGTAAAGAAAAACGTTTTCAGCGGTAAAGCCTTTGCTAATGTTGCTATACGAACTGGGGTAAAAATTATTTCATTAAATCCTAATTCCTTTAATATAGTTGTTGTAGATGGCAGTGCAGAAGTAATCGCTTTTGCAACACCAGTTGATGTATCAAAAATTGAAATTACAGCTACTAATAAAGTAACTGGCGAAGTATTGTTAACCGAAGCAGAAATTGTAGTAAGTGGTGGTAGAGGTTTAAAAGGGCCAGAAAACTGGGGCTTAGTAACCGACCTTGCAAAATTGTTAGGCGCTGCTACTGCTTGCAGTCGGCCTGTGGCAGATATTCATTGGCGTCCTCATCATGAGCATGTAGGGCAAACAGGTATTGCCATTGCACCAAACTTATACATAGCCATTGGTATTAGTGGAGCTATACAACATTTGGCTGGTGTAAACCGTAGCAAAACAATTGTAGTAATTAATAAAGACCCCGAAGCTCCGTTTTTTAAAGCGGCAGATTACGGTATTGTTGGCGATGCTTTTGAAGTAATGCCAAAAATTATTGATGCAGTAAGAAAGTTAAAGGGAGCTTAAACTCTTCTTCTATCGTTGCGTTACTCTCTTGTTCAACTTAAAAATACTTAGCTTGCCGAAGTAAAGCAAATTAAACACATAAAACCATAGCAAATAGCTGTGGTTTTTTTATATTTGCTCTTCAATGAAAAGAATAGAACTAGAAATAGTAGCACTTAGTCATAGTATAACCCAAACACATTCGTATGCGGTGGTATTGGGTGAGGTAAATGGTTTACGGCGAATACCTATTGTTATTGGTGGCTTTGAGGCACAAGCTATTGCTGTGGCTTTAGAACGTATGAACCCAAGCCGACCGTTAACACACGACTTAATGAAGAATTTTATGCTTGCTTTTAATGTGGAGTTACATGAAGTGGTGATTAACGATTTACAAGAAGGCATTTTTTATAGTCAGCTAATTTGCAGTGGCGCTAACGATACCGTAGAAATTGATAGCCGAACTAGCGATGCATTAGCACTAGCGGTTCGTTTTGGTTGCCCTATTTATACCTACGATACCATTTTAGACCAAGCAGGTGTATTAATGGAAGATGATGGTAAAAAGAAAAAAGAAAGTAATATAACAAGCATTACAACCGAACAAGGTGGTAGTGATGATTTGAAAGCTATGAGCTTAGAAGAATTAAATACATTGCTTAATAATGTGTTAGAGCAGGAAGATTATATAAAAGCTATTGCTATTAGAGATGAAATAAAAAGCAGAGGGAAATAATGGATAATTGATAATGGGTTATTGAATAATTAGCTCAAAAATTATTGGCTATTCTATCATTTACTAATCTTGATTAATAAAATTATCCATTAATAAAAATGATTTCTTTTCCCAACTGCAAAATAAACCTTGGCTTACACATCGTTAATAAACGAGCAGATGGCTTTCATAATTTAGAAACTATTTTTTACCCAATTCCTTTATCTGATGCTGTTGAAATTATAACTTCGTTCTCAACAAATGGTGTTACCTATACATCATCAGGAAATGCTATAGATGGAGCAGCAGACGATAACCTTTGTATAAAAGCCTACCATTTATTAAAAAAAGATTTCCCTAATTTACCCAATATAAAATTGCATTTGCACAAAGTAATACCTACTGGTGCTGGGCTTGGTGGTGGTAGTGCAGATGCTGCTTTTGCATTAAAACTTATCAACGATAAATACCAACTAAACCTCTCAACCTCTAAACTCCTAAACTATGCATTGCAATTAGGCAGCGATTGCCCTTTTTTTATTATCAACAAACCCTGCTTTGCAAGCGGCCGTGGAGAAGTTTTAGAAGAACTTGAATTAGATTTATCGGCTTTTAAATTTGTATTAATCAATCCAAACATTCATGTAAATACGGGTTGGGCTTTTGGGGAATTGGCAAAGGAGTCAGACGTCTCCAAGCCGTCAGACCACTACAAAAAATATATAAAAGAAATTATTCAACAACCCATAACTACTTGGAGAGAAAATCTTAGTAACGATTTTGAAAAAGTAGTTTTTGAAAAGCATCCTACAATAAAAAACATAAAAGAAGAATTGTACAAACAAGGTGCAATTTATGCAGCAATGAGTGGAAGTGGTAGCACAGTTTTTGGAATTTTTAATAAAGAGACTGATCTTCTGCTAAAGATTGACAGCCAGTACTTTATAAAAGAAATTTAAGATTAATTTAGTGTTAAAATTGAACAGCATTGGATGCTATAGAAATTTAATATATCTTGTACAAAATTTTAGGATAATTAGAATACTACTAAACATATCAGCTTTCTTAAATAACAACCTCGATTTACTCAATCATCGAAGTATATAGTTATTGATTTTAGGGCAACATACGCCCCTTCATAATCTACTTTTTTATTCTTCATTTTCAATTTCAACATTATGCATACTACAATTGCATTATCTGCCAATACACAACAATACATAGATATAGAGGACAAATTCGGCGCCCATAATTATCACCCATTGCCCGTAGTTTTAAGCCGTGGCAAAGGTGTTTTTGTTTACGATATAGATGGTAAACGCTACTACGATTTTTTAAGTGGATATAGTGCCGTTAATCAAGGACATTGCCATCCAAAAATTATTGCAGCCTTAGTAGAGCAAGCACAAAAATTAACCCTTACCTCAAGAGCTTTTCATAGTAATTTGTTGGGTGACTATGAAAAATATATTACCAATTATTTTGGCTTCGACAAAGTACTACCAATGAATACAGGTGTTGAGGCTGTAGAAACCGCTATTAAATTAGCAAGGCGTTGGGGAACGCAACTAAAAGGAATTGAAAATGCTAAAAGTAAAATTATAGTTTGCTCACAAAATTTTCATGGCCGAACAACTGGCGTAATTTCTTTTAGTACCGACCCAGGTAGTAACAGTAATTTTGGCCCACTAATTAGTGGCTTTGAGGTAATTCCGTTTAATGATTTAATTGCATTAGAAAAATCGTTTCAAGATAAAAACGTATGTGGCTTTTTATTTGAACCAATACAAGGGGAAGCAGGTGTTGTTGTACCAAATGAGGGTTATTATGGTGGCATACGAAATTTGTGTAACGAATATAATGTGTTGATGATAGCCGATGAAATACAAAGTGGTTTAGCAAGGACTGGCACTATGTTAGCAATTGACCGCGAAGATGTAAAAGCAGATATTTTGATTTTAGGAAAAGCTTTAAGTGGTGGCGTATTACCAGTAAGTGCTGTATTAGCAAATAACGAAATTATGCTTACCATAAAACCTGGTGAACATGGCAGTACGTATGGCGGGAACCCCTTAGCTTGTGCAGTTGCAACGGTTGCATTGCAAGTTTTAAAAGATGAAAACATGGTAGAAAATGCTAATGCAATGGGTAAATTATTAAGAGATGAATTACGCAACTTAAATTCGCCTTTTATAAAATTAGTACGTGGTAGAGGTTTGCTAAACGCAATTGTAATTAATCATAGTAACAAAGAGGCCGCTTGGGAACTTTGTTTGCAAATGAAAGAAAATGGATTAATTGCAAAACCTACCCATGGGGATAAAATTAGGCTTGCACCACCATTAATAATTACAAAAGAACAAATTTTGGAGTGTCTAGAAATTATTAAAAAAAGTTTACTTATTTTGAAAGAATAACAAGTAAATAAAAGTATTAAACAATATGGATACTCACTTTCATCACGATATAACGCACAACGAAGAACATTTAAAAAGCTCTGCAGCCCTTACAGATATTGTAATTGGTATGAGTGATGGGCTTACCGTTCCTTTTGCCTTAGCCGCTGGTTTAAGTGGAGTAATTGATAACAGTAATATTATTGTAATTGCTGGTATTGCCCAAATTCCTGCTGGTAGTATAGCAATGGGCTTAGGAGGATATTTAAGTGGAAAAACCGAGCAAGATCATTATAAAAATGAAGTAAAAAGAGAAAATCACGAAATAGAAAACTTACGCCATAAAGAAATAGCAGAAACAAAAGAGTTTTTTGCCGGGCTAGGATTGAGTGAAGAGGTACAAAATAAAGCTACTGAAGAAATTTCCAGAGATAAAAATAAGTGGGTAGATTTTATGAAGAAGTACCAGCTAGGCTTAGAAAAAACTGACCCGAAAAGAGCAACAAAAAGTGCATTGAATATCGGCATATCTTATATTGTTGGAGGTATTATTCCTTTAAGCCCTTATTTTTTTATTGATGATGCGCAAGAAGCTTTAAAATATTCTGCTGTTGCTACCCTACTTTGCTTATTTATGTTAGGCTATTTTAAAAGTAAAATAACAGGTGTTAATCCTCTATTAGGTGCATTACGGGTTACCCTAATAGGTGCTGCAGCTGCTGCAGCTGCATTTGGAGTGGCAAAATTATTTGAACATTAATTTCAATCGTGCATTTTGAATTTTGAATTTAAATAGAATGTTTGTTATTACTACTAATATTCGCCATTGTCCATTCTACCTTTTTTTCAAACCAATGCTTACGAACAGTACAGGCTGTTTTTGTGCAAATGGCACAACTAAAATCTAAACAACCATCACTGTGCACAAACAGTTCCATACTTTCACCAAATTCTTTTTTAACTAAAGTAGATAATTCATCTATTTCAGTATGCGCTTCATGTACATTTAAATACCAAGGAACGGTTAAGTGACAATCTAAATGTAATGTGCCACCGTACTTTATTATACGAAGATTATGCAAGTCGATCCAATTTTCTTTTCTATTTCCATTTAACATTATTACCATTTTTTTTAGTAACTCTTCGTCGGCTTCATCCATAATACCAGCAATAGATTTACGAATAATTTTATAGCCAGTATAAATAATAACAAAAGAAAAAATTAACGCAACAGCACTATCTATCCAATTAATTTTTGTTGCTACTAAAAGTATTAGTCCAGCAATAATTCCAACTGTACTCCAGGTATCGGCTTGTAAATGTTTTCCGCTTGCCACTAAGGCTAAAGAATTATTTTTTTTACCTACCCGCAAACAAATTACACCTGCCACATAATTTATAACTGCAGTAGCTGCGACTAAACTTATTCCATAATCTAACTGCTTAAGCGTATGAGGGTGCAACAAATTAGTTATGGCTTCGTAAATAATAATAAAACCAGCAACTGCTATTAAAGTGCCTTCAATAGCTGCCGAAATAAATTCTGCTTTGCCATGTCCATAAGGGTGATAATAATCTTTAGGTTTAGCAGAAAGATATAAACTATACAAGCCAATTAAAGCAGCAATGACATTTACAATACTCTCTAATGCATCAGTTAAAATAGCAATAGAATTTGTACTATACCATGCTATAATTTTTACTACAAATAGTAAAATAGCAATAGCAGTAATTATTTTTTGAATCCGTAAATTTTGTTTACTTGTTTGCAATATTAAAACGATGTAGCCAAAGGTATGATGTATATTGAAATAATTTATACGCAGAAAAAACTTAGTTAGTTGAATAGATCTATAAAGATTTGACTACTAGTAGATAACCAGCCATAAAAAATATTCTATTAAAATACGAATAAATGCTAGAAACAAAAATATACTCTACAAACGTTATAAACTAAGCCGTTTAGCCTTATTTTTGCAGATATTTAAACCGATTGTTTATGAATTTTGAATTTTCTGAAGAGCAAGAAATGATACGCCAAGCGGCAAGAGATTTTGCAAATAACGAATGTTTACCAGGAGTTATTGAAAGAGATGAATTACAAAAATTTCCGAAAGAACAAATAGAAAAGTTAGCAGACCTTGGTTTTATGGGAATGATGGTAAAGCCTGAATATGGCGGCAGTGGAATGGATACCATTAGCTACGTGTTAGCAATGGAAGAAATTAGTAAGGTAGATGCTAGTGTAAGCGTATGCGTTAGTGTAAACAATAGTTTAGTTTGTTACGGCTTACAAGAGTATGGAAACGAAGCTCAAAAACAAAAATATTTAGTCCCCCTAGCAAAAGGGAAAAAAGATGGCGAATTACATATTGGTGCCTTTTTATTAAGTGAGCCAGAAGCTGGTAGCGATGCTACAAGTCAACAAACTACTGCCGAAGATAAAGGCGATTACTATTTATTAAATGGTACTAAAAACTGGATTACAAATGGTAATAGTGCAAGCACCTATTTAGTAATAGCCCAAACAGATGTAGCTAAAAAGCACAAAGGTATTAATGCACTTATTATAGAAAAGAATTGGCCAGGTGTAGTAGTTGGGGCTAAAGAAAATAAATTAGGCATTAGAGGTAGTGATACACACACCATTTTATTTAACGATGTAAAAGTGCCAAAAGAAAACAGAATTGGGGAAAATGGTTTTGGTTTTACATTTGCTATGAAAACACTTGCAGGGGGCCGTATTGGCATTGCAGCACAAGCACTAGGCATTGCAAGCGGTGCTTATGAAAGAGCCTTGGCTTATAGCAAACAACGTAAAGCGTTTGGTAAAGAAATTATGCACCACCAAGCAATACAATTTAAGCTAGCAGATATGGCAACAAAAATAGAGTGTGCAAGATTACTTTGTCTAAAATCGGCTTGGGAAAAAGATAATAAAATTGATTACACACTTAGTGGAAGTATGGCAAAAGTTTTTGCAAGCGAAACTGCCATGTGGACGGCAACCGAAGCTGTTCAAATACACGGTGGGTATGGCTTTGTAAAAGAATACCATGTAGAGCGTATGATGAGAGATGCAAAAATTACCCAGATTTATGAGGGCACAAGCGAAGTACAACGAATTGTTATTAGCAGAAGTATTTTAAAGTAAAATTTATTTCGCTGTTTAAAGTAACAGGAACTACTATGGAGAAAGTAATATAAAAATGTGCAATTAATTTTGCACATTTTACTTTGTATAACTTTGTTATTATTTGCCAATGAGGAAAAAACAACAAATATGCCAATACACATAGAAAAATATAAACAAATATTTATCGACCTTAATGGTAAAGCTACATTAATTGCAGTAAGCAAAACCAAACCGATAGAAGATATACAAGCCTTATACGATTTGGGACAACGAGATTTTGGAGAAAATTATGTGCAAGAATTAGTAGATAAATACGTAAAACTACCCAAAGATATTCGCTGGCATTTTATTGGTCATTTACAAAGCAATAAAGTAAAATACATAGCCCCATTTGTACATTTAATACATGGGGTTGATAGTTTGAGTTTATTGAAAGAAATAAACAAACAAGGGTTAAAAAATAACCGCATTATTGATTGCCTCTTGCAGATACATATTGCTAAAGAAGAAACAAAGTTTGGATTAAATAGTGATGAACTAGAGGCTGTTTTAACCGGCGAACTTTCTGTATTAAAAAATATCAGCATTACCGGGTTAATGGGTATGGCATCATTTTCAACCAATATAGATTTAGTTAGAGCAGAATTTAACTATCTCAAAAGCCTCTTTGTTAAATACACTCCATTGCAAACTGCAAACTGCAAACTGCAAATTCTCTCCATGGGTATGAGTAGCGATTATAAAATAGCTATAGAAGAGGGAAGTAATATGATACGGATAGGCAGCTTATTATTTGGTGAAAGAAAGTAAAGTAAATAATTTGTTAAAATCTTAACAACCTCTATGGAATTTGGCACAGTTTTGCATTAGTACAATTAAAGTAATAACTTTACTATGTATTACACAAACACAATGAGTGCATCATTCGAATTAGAAAAAAACATAAAAGCTTTTTTATACACTGCCCTTATTATAGCAGTTCTATTACTTATTGCTATTTTTTTTAAGTGGCAGTTACCGCAAAATCCTACCAAAATTGCTGAAGATTTAATTGAAATAAATCTTGGAAATTTTGATGAGGGCATGGGTACTATTCAACCCTTAATTAAAGGCGATAAAGCACCAGATAATTCACCTGCCGAAGATAATACTGCCTCTGCAAGTAATGATGAACCTGCTAAAGAACAGCCAGTAGAAGATAATAATGACGAAGAAGCTGCACCAATTACTAAGCCACAAAAAGTTATTAAAACAACTACGGTTGCAAAAAATCCTACAAATGCACCTACTAAGGTAAATACCATACCTTCGGCAGCACCAACTCCAAAGCCACAAAAGCCAAAAATGGCAGGTTATAATGGACCAAATGGTGGAACTGGGAATGGAGCAAATGAAGATAATGGTTATAAATACCAAGGAAACAAACCCGGCGGCAAAGGCGATGCTGGCGACCCTTCTGGCAACCCTGATAGTTATGGTAAAGATAAAGGCGGAAATATAGGTGGACCTCAAGTAAAATCTGGAGACCGAAAAGTAAGAAATTACAAGTCTTACAATTTTAATGATGAGCTTGGTAAAGCCACTATAATTGCCTTAGTAAAAGTTTCGCCAGAAGGTGTTGGAAAATTTGCTGGTTTCGCCAGAGGCTCAAGTAAAACTGAACAAGCCTATGCTAATGCTATAGCTCGTTACTTACAAAAAATACAATTTGATACCGCAGACCATGAGAGTACTATAACTGTACAATTTAATTTTAATGTAAATTAAAATTGAGTAATAAGCATTTGTATTTCAATTAAGCATCGTTGTGTCACTCACTTCTACGGCGTACCGTTATTGAACTTTTACTGTAGAGAAGTTTTAGCAACAGAATTTAACAGAGATTACTAACTAAGACTAACGTAGTTTTTAAAACTACGTTAGTCTGCAACGTCTCTGCGTAAACTCTCCTAACTCCTTTGTCTGCCGTGAACCTATCCTATTAATCTGTGAAACATCTGTATCAATTTGTGGTAAAAAAAACTAAATTTGCCATCGTACATCTAACATCACACACCGTTCATAAAATGACTTACCAGCAAACCATAGATTATCTTTTTGCACAGCTGCCCATGTTTAGTAAAATTGGGGCAGATGCATACAAAGCCAATTTAGATAACACTATTGCTTTATGTACTTTTTTAGATAATCCACAACACAAATTTAAAAGCATACATATTGCTGGCACCAATGGCAAAGGTAGTTCCAGCCATATGTTGGCAGCTATATTACAACAAAATGGCTACAAAACAGGTTTATATACATCCCCTCATTTAAAAGACTTTAGAGAGCGGATAAAAATAAATGGCGAAGAAATAAGTGAGCAATTTGTAATTGATTTTGTACAAAAAACAAAAACACTTTCCGAAAAAATAGAGCCCAGTTTTTTTGAATTAACTGTAGCAATGGCGTTTGAATATTTTGCACAGCAACAAGTTGATATTGCAATAATAGAAACTGGCTTAGGCGGAAGATTAGATAGTACAAACGTTATCTCCCCTATTCTATCTATAATTACAACTATTGGGTACGATCATATGAATATTTTAGGAGATACCCTAGAAAAAATTGCTAGTGAAAAAGCAGGAATTATAAAACTAACCACACCTGTTATTGTGGGTGAATATTTACCTGAGACAAAAGCAGTATTTGAACAAAAAGCAAAACTAGAAAATGCTCCCATATATTTTGTACAAGATGAATATAAAACAAGTAATATAAATTATACACTTGATTATCTTTCATTAGATGTTACTAATACCACACACAACATTACCCAACGTTTTAAATTAGATTTGAACGGTATGTACCAAGCTAAAAATTTGTGTACGGTTTTATATGCAGAAGGTATTTTAATGAACCAAGGATTTAACTTATCTACGCAAAATGAAAAATTGGCTTTAGCTAATGTAAAAAAACTTACAGGCTTACACGGCCGTTGGGAAGTAATTACACAAAACCCAACCGTAATAATAGATGTAGCCCATAATGAAGACGGAATAAAACAAGTAATTGATCAGTTGTCCAAAATTAATAAGGATAGTTCAACTTATCATTTTGTTTTAGGCATGGTTAAAGATAAAGATGTAGATAAAGTGCTGTCTATCTTACCAAAAAATGCACATTACTATTTTAGTAATGCACAAATACCTAGGGCGTTACCACATGATGAATTAAAGCAAAAAGCTGCTGCACATAATTTAATTGGCAGTAGTTTTAGTGAAGTAAATAGTGCTATAGCTAATGCAAAACAACAATCAAAAACTAATGATGTAATTGTGGTTTGCGGTAGTGTGTTTTTGGTAGGTGAGGTAAAAATGACAGAATAAAATAAACTAAACCTATTTGAGATAATTCAATCCATAATGCAAACAACTAACATGCAAAGCCTGCACAATTTCATTATCTTTTAATAGCTGTTTTACTTCATTAATGGTTAATAAAATAATTTCTATTTGCTCGTTATCGTCTAGTTTTTGTTGGGTAGTTTTTTTGCCGCCAGTTAGCAAAAATAATTCGGTAAAATTATTGAGTATGCCAGGGTTGGCCGCTACTCTACCTAAATGTTGTACGTTGGTAAAACTATACCCTGTTTCTTCTAACAACTCTCGTTGTATAGCCTTTTCGGGGGTTTCGTTTTCATCAATAAAGCCACCTGGCAACTCATAAATAACTTGCTCAATTGGGTGGCGGTATTGTTTTACTAGTACTATTTTATCATCTTCTGTAACAGCTACTGCACAAACACAATTTGGTAACTCCACTACATAATAAGGGTTTACTAAATGGCCGTTGGGCATTTCACACACATCTTCTTTTGCAGTAAAATATTTGTGCTTACTAATATATTTTGAGGCTATTTTTTTCCAGTACATAGGTAGTGTAAGCAGGTTATAAATTTAACTCCAGCCCTTATTTTCTTTTAATGTAGTTATATGTGCTAAATGATGACGGCTATGCCAAGCATACATACCTAATAAATACCAAAGTGTCATTTGTTGTTGCGTGGCAGAGTGCACAATAGTTCTATCCCACTCCTGTTGCGTAATATTTTTTAGTACACTTACCCATCGCTTGTGTAACGCATGAATAATAGTTAAAGAAATATTTATAGGCTGTTCAGTTGTATCTGCCATAGTTGCCCACAACTGTTCTTCATACGATTTTATAGTTGGATTAATTTCTGTTAACCCTAATTTAAAACGTATGTACGCATTCATATGGCTATCGGCAATATGGTGTACAAGTTGGTTTAACGTCCAACCACCTTCACGATAGGGCGTTTGTATTTGTGCTGCATCCAAATTTTGTAAGGCATACTCCATTTTTTGAGGAAGTGTTTCAATATCTATCAACCATTTTTTAAATTGTTCGGCAGAGTAGCTTTGTGGTTCATATTTGCCTATTGGGTATTGGTTTTCTTTCATTTTGTTGCACTCACGTGTTTATTATAGTTAACTTTTTAGTAAATGCTACTAAATTAAAATTATCGTTTGTTATTTAATTTTATTATTTTAGTACAAACGGATTTATTCCTTCCAAACTAATTTCAAAAACTAATGTACTACCAGCAAATTTTCCATTCTTACCTTCATCGCCATAAGCTAAATCGCTAGGTATAAAAACTTTCCACTTATCGCCTATACGCATTAATTGTAAAATTTGCGTCCACCCTCGTATCACATTTGTTATTTTAAAAGTAGCCACCCTCCCATTTTTATACGAATTTTCAAACTCAACTCCATCAATATACATTCCAATATAATTTACTACTACAGAGTCTTCTTTGCCTTGTATAGCAGTAGGCATAGGTGCTGTAGCTTCGCCAGATTTTATAATTTGGTATTGTAAACCATTTGGCAATACTACTACTCCTTTCTGTTTTTTATTTTCGGTTAAGAATATAGCACCCTTTGCTTTTTCATTCTTAAGTTTTTCTTTTCTAAAAGCCTCTAGTTGAAATTGTAAACTCATACTAATTTCTTGTTGTGTTAGTAAAGATTTTTTATTAGCAAAAACATCTTCCATAGCTTTTTTATAGATGGCCATATTTACCTTACTAATATTTTGTTGCATCATATTGGTGGCAACATTGTAACCAGCCGCATAGCTAAAACTATCTAATAAATTTTTTAGTAAAGGAGTTACTTGTTTTAATGGCTTTTGTGCTACTAGGCATAAACTAAAAAAACAACTTACGGACATTAATACTACTTTTTTCATACTACTTTACTATTTTATTATTAATTTGTTTACGATTCTCTCAAATCTTTACCGGTAAGGTGTATAAATACATCCTCAAGGTTAGCTAATTTTACTTGCTTTGGTCGCTCAAAACCAGTCGCAACTAATTCATCAATCATTTTATCGGGGCTATTCAACGAAATTATTTTACCCTCATCCATAATGGCTATTCTATCGCAAAGCTGTTCGGCTTCATCCATATAATGTGTGGTAATAATTACTGTTGTTCCCTTACGTTTAATATCTTTTATTAAATCCCACAAATTCCTTCTAGCCTGCGGATCTAAGCCTGTTGTAGGTTCATCTAAAAATATAATTTTTGGTTTATTTATTAAGGTGGTCGCAATAGAAAAACGTTGCTTTTGGCCACCGCTCAACTCTTTAAATTTATTTTTTGCCTTATCTTCTAAATTAACCAATTTTAAAAATTCCATTGGCTCAACTTTTTGGTTATACAAGCCTGCAAACAATTGAATTAACTCCATTAAATTTAGCCCAGGATAAAAACCGGAGGTTTGCAATTGCACACCAATAATTTTTTTTATAGCACCAGGATTAGTATCTAAATTTATTCCATCTACAATTATTTCTCCACTTGTTTTATCCCTAAGAGTTTCAATAATTTCGAGTGTAGTACTCTTACCAGCTCCATTTGGCCCTAGCAATCCAAATATTTCGCCTTCATAAACATCAAACGAAATATTTTTTACTGCATTAAAATTACCATAATTTTTTACTAAGTTTTTTACCGAAATAATTATGTTATTCACTTTTGTTAAGTTTACTTTTTTTAGCGAACGATTCTAATTCTTCCATCATTAATTTACTTCCAATAAACATGGGAGTTCGTTGATGTAATGCTGTTGGCATAATATCTAAGATAGACTGTACACCATCCGTAGCAATCCCTCCAGCTTTTTCAACAATAAAGGCCATTGGATTACACTCGTATAACAAACGTAATTTTCCTTTTGGTTTATCTGTTGTACCTGGGTACATAAAAATTCCACCTTTTATTAAATTACGATGCACATCTGCCACCATACTTGCTACATAACGTTGTGTATATGGCCCACCAGTTGTTTCATCCTTTTTTTGGCAAGCTGTAATATATTCTTTTACCGAATCTTCATATCTAAAAAAGTGCCCATGATTTACTGAGTATATTTTACCCAATGGAGGGCAAACAATATCGGGATGGCTCATGGTAAACTCTCCAATGGAGGGATCTAATGTAAAACCGTTTACTCCTCTTTTAGTTGCATAAACCAACATTGTACTACTGCCGTAAATTACATAGCCAGCAGCTACTTGCTTGTTGCCTGGCTGTAAAAAATCTTCTTTAGTTGCAGGTTTGCCCAACGCACTTACTCTTCTATACACACTAAAAATTGTACCTATAGAAATATTCACATCAATATTTGCACTACCATCTAAAGGGTCAAATAAACAAACATATTTACTATTATTGCTTATGGGATCATCAAAAATTAAAATATCATCCAACTCCTCACTTCCTATACCGGCACAGCTAATACCATGGCGTAGCACCCCTACATATTGATTATTCGCATAAATATCTAGCTTTTTTACTTCCTCCCCTTGTATGTTAATGTTACCTGTATCGCCTAAAATATCTACTAACCCTGCTTTATTCACTTCAACATTAACTCGTTTACTAGCTAGTCCAATATCTCTTAAAAGCCCCGCTAACTCACCTGTAGCTTGAGGAAAATCCCTCATTTGCTGTATAGTGAATTCATCTAAAGTTTGTACTCTTCTATTGATTTGCATAAAACAAGTTTTATTATGTATCTAACAATTAAATTTGTATTTCAAAAGTAACAAAAATAAATAGGAAATGAGCTATACAAAATTGAAGTTGAGCTACATTTTTTGATGTGTTTGCCTAAAATTGGGCAAATTATATAAAGCAAATAAAAATAATCAAAACATATGAACGTTTTTAAATTTGGTGGTGCTAGCATAAATAGTATTGAGCGAATAGAAAATGTAGGAAAAATTATTAAATCCTTTGGTTCTGAAAAAATTTTAATTATCATATCTGCTATGGGCAAAACTACCAACGCTTTAGAAAAAGTTGTAGATGCTTTTTTTGCAGGTAACCAAAAAGAGGCTTTAGACCTTTTTGAAGCTATAAAAAATGAGCATAATTATGTACTACAACAATTAATAAAAAAAGAGAGTAGTAGTTTAAAAGATTTTTACACCGAAATTGAATGGCTGTTACATGATAAACCTGTAAGAGCATATGATTATTATTACGACCAAATTGTGTGTTGTGGGGAGTTGTTAAGTACTGCATTAGTTAGTGCCTACTTTAATGAAATTGAGATTACTAATAATTGGGTAGATGTAAGAGATATTTTACGGACTGATAATAATTTTAGAGATGCGATTGTGGATTGGGATTTTACTAAAACTAAAATTACTGAAACTATTGTACCACTTTTTGAAAAAACTAATTTGGTACTTACACAAGGCTTTATTGGTGCTACAGATGAAAATGAAAGTACCACATTGGGAAGAGAGGGAAGTGATTATAGTGCTGCTATTTTTGCCAACATGCTAAATGCCAAAAGCTTAACTATTTGGAAAGATGTAGAAGGGGTAATGAATGCAGACCCAAAAGAATTTGCCGATGCCCAAATTATTAATTATTTAAGTTACAATGAGGTAATTGAAATGGCCTATTATGGGGCGCAAGTTATTCATCCAAAAACAATAAAACCTTTACAAAACAAACAAATTCCTTTATATGTAAAATGTTTTTTAAATAAAGATTTGCCTGGTACAACTATCGATAATAAAGTTGCACATAATTTACCGCCCATTATTGTGGTAAAGCAACAACAAGTTTTATTACAGCTAAGTAGTAAAGATTTCAGTTTTGTAGGCGAAGCGTATGTAAGCAAATTATATGAGTTGTTTGCGGCATTAAAAATAAAACCAAACCTTACTCAAAATGGTGCAATAAGTATTTTATGTTGCTTAGATGATAAGCCTGATAAAATTGAAAAATTAGCTTTATCTGCTGCAGAATATTTTGATGTATTAGTAGAAAAAAATTTAACGTTGCTTACTATTCGCTATTATAGCAAAGAAAAATTTGATGAGTTAACAAAAGATAAAAAAATACTATTAACGCAACAAACCACAGAAACAATACAAGCATTGTTGCACTAAAAAGTAAACACAAAAAAATTTTACTTAACTTTTTTTGTATAGCTCAATTAAATAATTCATCAGTTTCATTAATTTATATCCCACGTATTACCCAAAACCACTACTATTGGCCAGTTTTAGTAAGCCATTAGCTGTATCTATAGCCAACACTTTACTGTACACATTTACAATACACAAAATGTTTTGTGCGAAAGATAGTGTAATAAAAAAAATAAAAGTATGGTGCTAAGTAGAAGCTTTTTCATATCTACATAAAATCAATCTATGATAGACTATTATTAGAGACGGATAAGCTTATCAAAAAGTTATATTAGTTAACTAAATATTCTCCTTGCGCTGTTACTAATAAAATGGGTAGATTTTTTTTTGCCTCAAAATAATCAAACACTTGCTTCATACTTGAAAAAAATTTTTCTAGCGAAGGGTTATTTTTTATAGCTTCCTGCAAATACTCTTCTGATTTTTTTTGATTAAACTTTACCGGATAAATATGCACAGGAATAAACTCTTGTCCGGCATCTTTAGCATAAGATGTTAGTACATATACTTCCTCAATTGGCTCATCTGCAATAGCCAAACATCCGGTGCTTACGCAATTTCCGTGTATGTATATGGCACTACCAGGTTTTGCAGAATCACTTAAAATTTTATCCGACGCATTTGGGTAATTTATACCCAAGGATAAATGATAATTACTATTTGGATTAAATTCGTTGATATGATAAAAACCTTCAGGTACTTGAAAATCGCCTTCGAAACGTTTAGGTCCAATTGAGCCACTTTGCATACAAACTTTATAGGATTTAAATAATTTGTATTGGTCTTTTTTATCTCCCTTTACCCATACTTCTAATTGCTTGTCATACTTAAAGGAGCGAATGTAAACGTATTGAGGAGGCCAGCTTAATTTTTTAGCCTCAAATTGTTTTTGTAGGGTATCTTCAAATTTATTAAACGCAAGCAACGATTTTGGAGCAGCTTTTTGAGTTTCTACAAAGGAAGCCTGAGCAATAGATACATTGCAATAAAAAGTAACTAGTGTAATTATGAACAAAAGGTTTTTCATGTTCCAAATCTTATTGTAAAAATAATTCTTTTGATTAAAATAATTTGTTAATCTGGACTATTATAAATTTCCTCTAGCATCTTGTTCTCTTTCTAACGCTTCAAACAATGCTTTAAAATTACCTTTACCAAAACTTTTTGCACCCTTGCGTTGTATAATTTCAAAAAATAAAGTAGGTCTATCCTGCAATGGTTTGCTAAAAATTTGTAACAAATAACCTTCCTCATCTCTATCAATTAAAATACCCAGCTTTTGCAATGGGGCTATATCTTCATCAATTTTTCCAACACGCTCTAATACCGTTTCGTAATAACTAGTTGGAATATTTAAAAATTCAATTCCACGTTTTTGTAACTCGGTAACCGTACTAACAATATCCGCAGTAGCAATAGCCACATGTTGCACCCCTTCGCCATTATAAAAATCTAAATACTCTTCTACTTGGCTTTTCTTTTTTCCTTCGGCAGGTTCGTTTATAGGAAATTTTACAAACCCATTTCCATTACTCATCACCTTGCTCATTAAGGCACTATACTCTGTACTAATATCATTATCATCAAAACTTAAAATATTTTTAAACCCCATTACCTCTTCATAAAATTTTACCCACGGGTTCATTTGGTACCACCCAACATTTCCTACGCAATGGTCAACATATAACAGCCCCGTTGATGTTGGGTTGTAGTTACTCTCCCATTTTCTAAACCCAGGCATAAAAAAGCCCTTGTAGTTATTACGTTCAACAAAAACATGGACCGTTTCTCCGTAGGTATGTATACCACTTAACACCACTTCGCCATCTGCATCTTTTAATGTGGTTGGCGCTAGATAAGATTTTGCTCCACGTTTTGTAGTTTCTTGCCAAGCATTTGTAGCATCATCCACTTTTAAGGCTAATACTTTTACTCCATCGCCATGTTTATAAATATGGTCGGCAATTTCGTTATCACCTCTTAAGGGTGTTGTTAATACAAAGGTTAATTTGTTTTGACAAATTACATAACTCACTTTATCTTTTATACCAGTTTCGGGACCTGCATACGCAAGGCTTTGAAACCCAAAAGCCGTTTTATAAAAATGTGCTGCTTGTTTGGCATTGCCTACATAAAACTCAACATAATCTGTTCCTTGTAAGGGTAAAAAATCTGCAGCTATTGTATTTGGTAGTATTGGTTCAATTAAAGTTGACATAACCTAAAATTTAAAATGCACTAAAAAAAGTATGTATAGAGAGAAGATACTAAGAACGAGATGTTGGCAAAGCGTAAACTTTTAATAAGCCACCACACTAGTTTTGGTTGAGGTTTTATCATCCATAGCCAAAACCTCCATTAACAAATTGTACTGGCAGCGTTCGTCGGTAAATAATTTATGTGGATAATCAGGTGTCATTTGTAGAAACAAAGATAACAAAAATTTTATCACTTACTTTGATACATTCTATATTTGCCCAATGAAGAATATAGGTATTTTAGGCGGGGGCCAACTTGGAAGAATGCTATTACAAGCTGCTGCAAATTATCCGGTACAAACTTTTTTAATGGAAAACGATGATCATTGCCCTGCGGCACATCTTTGTCATCACTTTATAAAAGGGGATATTAAAAATTTTGAAGACGTTTATAATTTCGGAAAAAATTTAGATGCTATTACTATAGAAATTGAAAGCGTAAATGTGGATGCCTTAGAAAAATTAGAAAGTGAAGGTGTAAAAATATACCCTAAACCTGCAGCATTAAAATTAATAAAAAATAAAATTTTACAAAAACAATTTTATAAACTAAACGAAATACCCACAAGCGAATTTATTATTACACAGCATGCGGCAGAACTTAAAGAACATATCAACTTTTTACCAGCAGTACATAAAATTGGCGAAGGAGGTTATGATGGTAAAGGTGTTCAATTACTAAAAACAAAAGAGGATATTACAAAAGCTTTTGACGAACCTGCCATTTTAGAAAAACTGGTTACCATAAAAAAAGAAATTGCTGTAATTATTGGTGTTGCTGATAATGGCGAAAACGCATTGTACCCTAGTATTGATATGGTTTTTGACCAACGTTTAAATTTATTAGACTATCAACTTAGCCCTGCCGATTTATCAGATAAAGTTTTATGGAAAGTTGAAGCCATTGCATTAAAAGTTGTTAAAGATTTAAAAAGCCCGGGCATTTTTGCTGTTGAATTATTTGTAGATATGGATGATAATGTTTTAGTAAATGAAACTGCCCCAAGGGTTCACAACAGTGGCCATCATACCATTGAGGCAAACTACTCATCGCAATTTGATATGCTTTGGCGGATAATCTTGGGCTACCCATTAGGAAATACCCAGCCTATTTTAGGTGCAGCTATTGTAAATTTAATAGGAGAAGAAAATTATACGGGTAATGCCCATTATGAAGGTTTAGAAGAAATTTTAAAAATAGATAATGTATTTGTACATATTTATGGTAAAACTCAAACCAAGCCCGGCCGAAAAATGGGGCATGTAACTATTTTAAGTAACGAAAAGCAAGAGCTTATTCATCAAGCTAATAGAATAAAGCATACTTTGTTTGTAAAGACTGTTTAAACATTAACTATTTGAGGAAATTTTTGCCCATTTAATTTCCTAATAAACTAAAATTATTCCGTTTATACATTTTTTCATTTTTAATAATGTTTTAAACCTAATTTTAAGTTTTAAAACACCTTTTAATATGAGGATGACAGTAATAGTAAAACCAATTTTCTTTTTTTATATTTTTTTAACTATAAGTTGTACTAACAACGACAAAAAAGCACCTCCACAAAAGCCTTCAGCACCAATTTCCAGAGTAGAGGGTTTTGTTGTTACTGCACAACTAGCAAGTCAAAATATTGAAGTCCCTGGTAGCTTAGCTGCTTTTGAAGAGGTAGAATTACATCCAGAGCTTTCGGGCAGAGTTACCAATGTTTATTTTAAAGAAGGAAGCAATGTAGGGCAAGGGAGTGTATTGTTAAAAATATTTGATGGTGATTTACAAGCACAATTAAAAAAATTACAAATACAATTAAGTACTGCTAATAAAACGGTAGAACGATATGGTGCTTTATTAAAAATTGGTGGTGTTAGCCAGCAAGAATATGATTTGAATGTATTGGCTGCAAATACCATTAAAGCTGATATGAATATTGTACGAACCAATATTTCAAGAACAACATTAAGAGCACCTTTTAGTGGCAAAATTGGTATTACAACTATTACCACTGGTGCATATATTTCGCCACAATCTTTAATTGCGACTTTAAGAAAGGTAAGTTCGTTAAAATTAGATTTTACTGTGCCAGAAATGTATTCTACAAAAATGAAAAAAGGAGCATTAGTAAATTTTACTGTTGAAGGAACTGATACAAAGTATGCTGCTTTTATTTCTGCCACAGAAAATATTATTGCAGAAGAAAATCGAAGTTTACGAATTATTGCCAATGTAGTAAAAATAAATAACGAATTAATTGCTGGAGCTTTTGCAAAAGTAACTGTATCGTTAGGAGAAAATAATGTGGCATTAATGATTCCCTCACAAGCCATTATACCAGATGCTAGAAATAAAAAAGTAATTGTGGTAAGAAATGGAATAGCTGCAATGGAAATAATTACACTTGGTATTAGAGACTCTGCTAATGTAGAGGTAACAAGTGGCTTAAAGGTTGGAGATACCATTTTAGTAAGTGGATTACTTACTACAAAAACTGGAAGTAAGGTGCATGTAAATAAAATTACAAATCGTTAAATTATATAAACATTGAATATTTCCGAATTAAGTTTACGCCGTCCAGTTTTAGCCATTGTACTCAACTTGGTTATAGTTCTGTTTGGATTAATCGGATACAAATTTTTAGGTGTAAGAGATTACCCAGCTATTGACCCCCCCAACATTAATGTAAGAGCATCTTACCCTGGTGCAAATGCAGATATTATTGAATCTCAAATTACCGAACCTTTAGAAAAAGCTATTAACGGAATTGCAGGTATTAAAAATATAACAAGCAGCAGTAACCAAGGCAGTAGCAATATAAATGTAGAGTTTGATTTAGGCGTAGATTTAGAGGCTGCCGCTAATGATGTAAGAGACAAAGTATCGCAAGCTAGCCGATCGTTACCTGCTGATTTAGATGCTCCGCCGGTTGTATCAAAAGCAGATGCAAGTAGCGACCCTATTGTTTTTTTAGTAGCACAAAGCACTACAAAGAATCAATTACAATTAACCGAATTTGTACAAAATAATATTGTAGAACGTATACAAACAATACCTGGTGTTAGTGCTGTAAATATTTGGGGAGAAAAAAAATATGCTATGCGAATTTGGCTACAGCCAAATAAATTAATAGCATTTTCTGTTACACCAAGGGATGTTCAGTTAGCATTGGCAAGAGAAAATATTGAATTACCCTCAGGTAAAATTTCGGGTAATGCCACAGAGCTTTCTATACGAACATTTGGAAGAATAAATACAGAAGAACAGTTTAATGAACTTATTGTAAAAAATGTAAATAGCACCATTATAAAACTTAAAGATATTGCTAATGTGGTGCTAGGCCCAGAAAATGAAGAATCTGTTTTAAAAGAAAGTGGTATACCCATGCTAGCCATTGTAGCTATTCCACAGCCAGGTACAAATACTATTGCAATTGCCGATGAATTGTTTAAACGCTTTAATGATATAAAAAAAGATTTACCTGAAGATATTTCGTTAGAAGTAAGCTTTGATCAAACAAAATTTATACGCAAATCAATATCCGAGGTAAAAGAAACTTTACTAATTGCTTTTGTTTTGGTGGTACTTATTATTTATTTGTTTTTTAGAGATTGGATTATTGCCATCCGTCCTTTAATAGATATTCCTGTTTCCTTAATTGGTGCATTTTTTATAATGTATTTATGTGGCTTTACCATAAATCTATTAACCCTACTTGCCATTGTATTAGCCACTGGGCTTGTGGTAGATGATGGTATTGTGGTTACCGAAAACATTTTTAAAAAAATGGAAAAAGGGATGAGCAAATGGCAAGCGGCAAAAGAAGGTTCTAAAGAAATTTACTTTGCAGTAATTGCTACCTCAATAACACTAGCAGTTGTTTTTTTACCTATTATTTTTTTAGAAGGATTTGTAGGTAGGCTTTTTAGAGAATTTGGAATTGTGGTTGCTGGTGCAGTATTAATTTCAGCATTTGTGTCTCTTACGCTTACCCCTGTACTAAATGTTTTTTTAGCTAAAAAAGATGTACATAAACATACTTGGTTTTATACTAAAACAGAGCCTTTTTTCCGTTGGATGGAAAATGGGTATCAAAATTCATTAACAAAGTTTGTTAAAATAAAATGGGTAGCTATTCCAATTATTGCTGTTTGCTTTTTTCTTATTTGGTTTATTGGTAGTAAACTACAATCGGAGCTTGCGCCAATGGAAGATAGAAGTGGTTTTAGATTACAGGTAACTGCACCAGAAGGCACATCATATGATGCAATGGATGCTTATATGGACAAGTTAGTTAATTTAGTAATTGATTCTATTCCTGAAAAAAAATATGCTGTAAGCATGACTGCACCAGGTTTTACAGGAAGTGGCTCGGCAAATAGTGGTTTTGTAAGAGTTGTTTTAGATGAGCCAAACGAACGCAATAGAAGCCAGCAAGATATTGTAAATATGATAAACAAAAGTTTATCTAAATACAATCAAGGTAAAGCATTTACGATACAAGAACAAACCATTTCTGTTAATCGTCGTGGCGGACAACCCGTACAATTTGTTATTCAAAATAATAATTTTGAAAAATTATCTAACGTATTACCAACCTTTCTAGAAGAAGCATCTAAAAGTCAAATACTACAAGGAATTGATGCTGATTTAAAATTTAATAAACCTGAACTTCGATTAAATATTGATAGATTAAAAGCTAGTGAATTAGGCGTAAGTGTGCAAGATATTTCCGAAACAATGCAACTAGCTTTTAGTAACAGAAGGCTAGGGTATTTTATAAAAGATGGCAAACAATATCAAGTAATGGGGCAAGTAGATAGATTAAATAGAGACGACCCTACCGATTTAAAAAAATTGTATGTACGTACAACTAAAGGAAATTTAATTGGATTAGGTAATGTAGTTACAATTACAGAAGATGCAACACCACCAACTATTTATCATTTTAATAGATATAAATCAGCTACAATATCCGCAGGCTTGGCCCCTGGCAAAACTGTTGGCGATGGTATAAAAGAAATGGAACGTATTAAAGCAAAAGTATTAAATGAAAGTTTTAGTACTGCACTTACAGGCTCATCAAGAGATTTTGCTGAAAGTAACAGCAATACAAGTTTTGCATTTATATTAGCTTTGGTACTTATCTTTTTAATTTTAGCTGCACAGTTTGAAAGTTTTATAGATCCATTTATTATTATGTTTACCGTTCCACTTGCAATTGCAGGTGCATTATTATCGCTTTGGATATTTGACCAAACGATAAATATTTTTTCGCAAATTGGTATGATAATGTTGATTGGCTTGGTAACCAAAAATGGAATTTTAATTGTAGAATTTGCCAATCAAAACAGATTGCAAGGAATGAAAAAAATAGAGGCAGTAATTTTTGCAGCATCGCAGCGATTACGGCCAATTTTAATGACAAGTCTTGCTATGAGCTTAGGTGCATTACCACTAGCCTTATCACTTGGAGATGCTGCTACAAGCCGAATTCCATTGGGCATAGTAATTGTTGGTGGTATTCTATTTTCGTTAGTTCTTACATTTTTTGTAATACCTGCTATGTACATTTTTCTTTCTTCTAAAAAGAAAAAAAGTGAACTAGATAATTTAGAACAAAAAATACAAACTATTTAAACACTGGTAATGAAAAAAGGATTTATATTTTTTTTAATAACTAGCGTTGCATTTATTCCTTTATTTAGCAATGCACAAAAACTTCTTAGTGTTGAAGAAGCTATTGCAGCTGCTTTGCAAAATAATTATGATATCCAATTATTAAAAAATGATTCTACAGCTTTTGCCTTAGATAATTCATATGCAAAATTTGCTTTTTATCCTAGAGTAAATGGAAGTACAGGATTACTCCTGAATAATGTAAATCAAAAACAAAAATTAGCCGATGCTAGTTTGAGAAAAGGTACAATAAGCTCGGATAATATTACAGCATCTGTAGGTCTAAACTGGACCATTTTTGATGGATTTAAAATGTTTGCTACAAGAGATAAACAAAAAGAATTTATAAAGCTAGGAGAACTAAATATAAAAAATCAAATTATAAATACTGTAGCTGCTGTGGTTACTAATTACTATAATATTGTAAGACAAAAACAACAACAAAAGGCCATACAAGAACAGATGGGGCTTAATGAGGAAAGATTAAAACAAGCAGAGAAAAGATTTAGTGTAGGCCTAGGTGCTAAGCCAGATATTTTACAAGCTAAAACAGATTTGAATGCTCAAAAAGCATCGCTATTACAACAGCAAACTTTTATTGAACAATTAAAAGAGCAATTAAATTTATTAACGGCAGCCCCCATTAATACTACCTATAATGTAGCAGATTCCATACCTATAAATAATAATTTAGTAGTCGCCGAAATATTAAATGTAGCAGCAATAAATAATCCGGCATTGCAAGTAGCTAAGCAAAATATTACCATTGCTACTTTTACATTAAAAGAAAGAAAGGCTGACCGCTATCCTATTATAAATTTAAACTCTGCATATAATTTTGGCAGGCTACATAATCAAAGAGTATTAAACAACTTTACGCCCATTACAAATAGAAACATAGGTTTTAATTATGGCTTATCTGCTACCATACCTATTTTTAATGGCTACAATACAAAAAGGCAAATACAACAAGCACAACTTGCTATTGATAAAAATAAAATAGAGTATGAAAAAATAAAAGCCACTAATCAAATTGCTATAAGCAATGCTTTTAAAACATATGAATTACAAAAGAAAACATTAGCATTAGAAGAGGAGAATATTTTATTAGCTAAAGAAAATGTGTATATAGCTATGGAACGATTTAAGCTTGGCATTTCTACTACTTTAGAATTAAGAGAAACCCAAAAAACTTTAGAAGATGCTTTTAACCGTTTAATTGCTGCTAGATACAACACAAAGGTTGCCGAAACTGAATTACTACGTTTAAAAGGGGAGTTGGTAAAATAGTTTTATAATCAATTTGTTATAATTAAATTTGCAAAAAACGTATATATGACAAATCCTCTAGTAGGCATAATTATGGGTAGCGATAGTGACCTAATTATAATGAACAACGCTGCTTTAATTTTAGATGAATTTAATATTGAATACGAAATAACAATTGTATCTGCCCACAGAACGCCGCACCGCATGTTTGAATATGCTAGTAATGCAAGTGATAGAGGTATACGAGTAATTATTGCAGGTGCTGGTGGTGCTGCACATTTACCCGGAATGATCGCTGCTATTAGTATTTTACCCGTTATTGGTGTACCCATAAAATCATCTAATTCAATAGATGGATGGGATAGCATCTTATCTATACTGCAAATGCCAAATGGAGTGCCCGTTGCTGCTGTTGCCTTAAACGGAGCAAAAAATGCTGGAATTTTAGCAGCCGAAATGTTGGCTATTGCTTACCCATCAATTAACGAAAAACTAAAAGCACACAAACAATTTTTAAACGATGAGGTAATGACCAAAATTGAAGTTTTAAAAGAAAATGGAGATTTATAAACTATCTCTATAAAAATTAAAACTATGAACCGTCGTTCGTTTATACATAACTCGTTATTTACTATTGGTGCCCTAATCATTGCAAAACAAAACGTTCACAACAAAATGGAGTAAAAAAATGGGTAAAGAAAAAGTAACCCTTCATTACTTTGGTGCCGAAGAATGTAAAGGCGATGGAATAGAAAAGCAGCTGACAGCAGCGTATATGGAGTTAACTACAAAATAACGTAACCCTGTTAACAACTATATTTTCGCAAACTTGTCATTTCTACAATAGGAGAAATCACAAATAATATTTACTATAAATTACATACCTCAGCGTCTCTTCCCTCTGCGGATATACTAAAAATCATTTCTGTTGTATCAATTTTTCTAACACAAAATAAACTGCTGGGCAAAAGGTGCTATTTTTTTGGGTAAGACTTGGTCGTTTTAACAACACATCTTCATCTGTGTAGGGAAATCTAGCGCAATCGCTTGGGCGTACTTCGTAAATGCTACAATAATTATCTTGTCCCAAAAAACTACAAGGCTTTGTTTTTAACACGTGATCGCCTTCGCTATCTACAAATAAATATTGATTTATAAAATCGCCATCTTTCATTTTTAAATGCTTGGCAATACGTTTAATATCGGGTGTTTTAAACCGTGGCGAAAACCCTTTACAGCAATTACCGCATTGTAGGCAGTCAATTTTTTCAAATGCTTCATCATGCAAGGATGGTAATGCCTTTAGTACTTTATTTTTATTAGCCCGTAATAAAAATTGTTTGTACACTCTTTGATGATCGGCCGATTTTTTTTCCCAATCTTGTAATAAAACATCTTCCATACTGCAAATATCGATTTATTGTATCCACAAACCATACCTATTCCAAATATAAAAAGTAGTCGTGTTAAAGAATTTCAGTTATTTTGTTCAAAATTTTAAACTATGCTACAAGTAATTGTTCCCTTAGACTTTTCTGAAACATCTTTAAATGCTGCACACTATGCTTGTGCTATGTACAAGGGAAGAACGGATATAACTATACTATTATATCATTTTTACGCTGATGAAGAAGACGTTACTACGGCTCAAAATTACTTAACTAGTTTAAAAACAGAGTTACTTGCTATAGCACCTAATATAGAAACGAATGTTGAAAGTGGCGATAATTTTATAGATAGCTTATCGGCTTATGCACATGTAAAAACGGCTTATATGATTATAATGGGGTTAACGGGCAAAACAGGTTTAGCTCAACGTTTTTCGGGTAATAACACCTTAAAAATGGTCGAGAAAAATGTATGCCCAGTATTGATAGTCCCCGAAAATGCTAGATACACCAAAATTGAGAATGTACTTATAACATCTGAAATGAAATATGTGGAAGAAAGCCCTACCCTATTAGCTGTAAAAAATGTATTGAACGATTTTAAACCATCCTTACACATTTTAAATGTAGATGATAGCCATTATATTTCTTTAACAAAAGCCTTTAAAGATGAACGAGATAAAATGGAAGAACTATTGGCAGAATATAAGCCAGAGTTTTACTTTATGCGTTTATACGACTTTCACGAAGCGGTAAATATGTTTACCGAAGATAAGGATATTGATGTGATCATTATTGCTCCAAAGCACCATAGTTTTTTCGAACGTTTGTTTAAAACGCAGCACACTAAAAAAATGATTTACCAAAGCAAAGTGCCTGTATTAGCGGTTTACGAGTAAATTGGTTTATTGAAATTATTAAGCCGTGGTAGAAATATTACGGTTTTTTTGTTTCAACAATTAATTAAAATTTATTATAAAAGGGTTATTTGTGTAAGCTCCCCCACAAATAGTACGTTTTACAAATAGAGATTTTTTGTAACTTTAAAAAACGTAATAAATGAAAAGAAGCACATTCAGTCCTACACAAATTGCAGGCATTCTCAAAGAATTTGATAATGGCAAAAGAGCCGAAGAAATTACCCGGGAGCATGGTGTAAGCAAAGCATCGTTGTACAAGTGGCGGCAACGCTATGGTGGAATGGAAGCCACCGAGTTAAAAAGAATAAAAGAATTAGAAGAAGAAAACACCCGGTTGAAACGGATGTACGCCAACTTGGCCATGGAGCTTGACACAGCCAAATGGATCATTTATAATACTACAATAAAAAATTAACACTTAAAATAAAGCCGTAAACAATTAAAATAATCTATTATGAATTTTAAAATAAAAATCTGTTCCGCTATAACTTTTATACTTTTATTTTTTTTGGTATCAATAAATGCCCAACAAACAAATTCGCACCCCGATCTGGTTTTCCCTGACAAATGGAGTGAGCCAACGGTTTTACCAGATCATATCATCTTAACTTTCTCATCCGACCCAGCTACCACTCAAAGCGTAACTTGGAGAACGAATACAACCATAAAAAAAAGTATTGCAGAAATTGCTTTAGCTGATGGTGCTCCAAGATTTTGGAGAAATGCTTTGCAATATAATGCAGTTACTACTTTGATGAATGCCGATAGCATAAATACGGCCAATATTTCATCAAACTATCATGCTGTAACTTTCACCAATCTTTTACCCGATACTCTATATGCATACAGAGTGGGAGATGGAAAATATTGGAGCGAATGGTTTCAATTTAAAACAGCTGCTAAAACTGCAAAACCATTTTCTTTTTTATATGTGGGCGATGCACAAAATTATATTTTTGAAGTTTGGTCAAGATTAATTCGACAAGGCTTTAAAAAAGCCCCTGATGCCCGGTTTATCATTCATGCTGGCGATCTTATAAACAATGCACATAACGAAAGCCAATGGCATGAATGGTTTATGGCTGGCGGTTGGCTTCACGGAATGTTACCTAGTGTGCCAACACCAGGTAATCACGAATATAGAGGCTATAATGCAGACGATGATTCAAAAAAAGTATCACACATATCAGTACAATGGCCATACCAATTCACCTTACCTCAAAATGGTCCTGAACAACTCAAGGAAACTGTATATTTTTTCGACTATCAAGATGCACGTATAATTTCTTTAAATAGTAACCGTTTACGAAAAGAACAAGTACCTTGGTTAGATTCTGTTTTATTTTACAATCCAAATAAATGGACGATAATCACATTTCATCATCCTATTTTTTCAGGAGCAGGTGATAGAGATAACAAGGAATTAAGAGATTTATGGAAGCCATTATTTGACAAATACAAAGTAGATTTAGTTTTAACAGGGCACGACCATACGTATACCCGAGGACAATCGCCTAAAACAAAGAATTCACTTACCGGCGTAAATACAAGAAATGGAGCCACCGTCTATGTTGTATCCGTAAGTGGAGGTAAAATGTATAATTTAAGTGAAGGATTATGGAATGGCTATGCAGATGCACAATTAGATAGGATTGCCGAAAACACACAACTATTTCAAGTAATTAATATTGATGGAAGCAAATTAAAATATGAAGCTTATACAGCAACAGGTCAACTTTATGATGCTTTTGATCTTGTAAAAAGAGCAAAAAAAGGAAATCAATTTATTGAAAAAGTGAACAAAGCAATACCCGAAAGAAGCCATAAGAACACGATTACTTACGATAAAAAAAATAAATAGTTTCTTTTCTAAAATCTACTTTATAAAACAAGTGTGTTGCTAATACAAATGTTAAGTAAAGCGTTAAAAACCGATGCTTCATACGGCAAAAAAATAAAGATGCGCTTTTTAAATATTTGTTTATTACACACACATTCCATTGCAGAAATGCGGCCAGAAAAAAGCAGTGCAGCATATCTGTGCCTAGCTTATTCTAAATGATTAAAGGCCTAACTAGCTTTTCTCAAAAATCTTTTTTTGAGGGCAAGTATAGTTTTACCACAAAACTTAAGCGGCATATCTGCGTCAGTAGAGTTGGTTTCTTAGGATAAAGATATTGATGTGATCATTATTGCTCCAAAGCACCATAGTTTTTTCGAACGTTTGTTTAAAACGCAGCACACTAAAAAAATGATTTACCAAAGCAAAGTCCCTGTGTTGGCGGTTTATGAGTAAATTGGTTTAATGAAAGTTGAGAGTTATAGCTTAGATACTTAATCTTTCTTTTGCCTATACTTACCCCTCACTTTTCCACACTCATAAAATCAGCCTTTTTCGCAACATTTTTCTTGCAAGGTTGTTATACCTTTAAGGTTTAAAATTATGATGAGGTAAAGGCTCAATTAATACTTGTTTTTAGGAGTATATACATCTAAAATAGGTAAATAAATTGGCTGCCACTTAAGTTAATTAAAAGCCTCCCTTTTTAGCATATAAAATTTATTTCTTTTTTATGACAATTTTCGAACAACAACACAACGAATTTATTGGTAGGCATATTGGACCAAACCAAGCCGAAACGGATGCAATGCTTAAAACCATTGGTGCAAAAAGTATGGAGGAGTTAATTGCAAAAACAATACCAGCAAGTATTCGTTTACGACAACCCTTAGCTACGGGCAGCCCAATGAGTGAGTTTGAGTATTTAACCCAGTTGCAACAAACAGCGGCATTAAACAAAGTGTTTAAATCATATATTGGACAAGGATATTATGGTACAATTGTGCCTAGCGTTATTTTACGTACCGTTTTCGAAAACCCAGGCTGGTACACACAATACACACCCTACCAAGCAGAAATTGCACAAGGAAGATTAGAGAGTTTGTTGAACTTTCAAACTATGGTAAGCGATTTAACTGGCTTACCTATTGCCAACGCAAGTTTGTTAGATGAAGGCACGGCAGCTGCAGAAGCAATGGCCATGCTTTTCAACCATAAAAATAAAGATACCGACCATATTACTGCACCTAAGTTTTTTGTAGATAATAATACGTTTGCACAAACCAAAGCAGTAATTGCAACAAGAGCTACCCCTATACATATTGAGGTAGTTTTTGGCGATTATAAAACAGCGGTGTTAGATGAAACCTATTTTGGTGCGTTAGTACAATACCCTAATAATTTGGGTAGTGTAGAAGATTATAAAAACTTTATTGCGGCAGCACATGCTGTAAATACACAAGTAATAATGGCTACCGATTTGTTAGCACTTACCTTACTTACCCCTCCAGGAGAGTTGGGTGCAGATGTTGCCATTGGAACAGCACAGCGCCTTGGCGTACCTATGGGCTTTGGTGGCCCACATGCAGCTTTTTTTGCCACTAAAGATGAATTTAAACGAAATATTCCAGGACGTATTATTGGTGTAAGTGTAGATGTACAAGGCAATCGTTGCTTACGTATGGCTTTGCAAACAAGGGAGCAGCATATTCGTAGAGAAAAAGCTACTAGTAACATTTGCACCGCACAAGCTTTATTAGCAAATATGAGTGCCATGTATGCAGTTTATCATGGGCCAGATGGTATTAAAACGATTGCAAAACGTATTGCTTTATTAACACAAACTTTAGCTGAAGCATTAGAGCAACGTGGGGTTGAGGTTGTAAATAAAAATTTCTTTGATACCATTACTATTAAAGTAACTAATGCATCAGCAATAAAAGAAAAAGCTGAGCGTCAGCAAATAAATTTCTTTTATGGTGCAGCTAATACCCTTACTATTTCGTTAGATGAAACCACAACACCTAAAGATTTATTTGATGTAATTAATAGCTTTGAAAACGATACCGACCCAGTAGCGTTTGAGATTAATTTTGAAGATACGCTTACACATATTCCAACTTCACTTACAAGAACAAGTGAATTTTTAACACACCCCGTTTTTAATAGCCACCGAAGCGAAAGCCAAATGTTGCGTTACATAAAATCCTTAGAGAATAAAGATTTAAGTTTAAATACCTCCATGATTAGTTTGGGTAGTTGCACCATGAAGTTGAATGCAGCCACTCAATTAATACCGGTAAGCTGGCCAGCATTTAGTAGTATACACCCTTTTGCACCAAGCACACAATGGGTAGGCTACCAACAAATAATTACAGAGCTAGAAAGCTGGTTAAGTAATATAACAGGATTTGCTGCTACCTCTTTACAACCAAACAGTGGAGCACAGGGCGAATATGCTGGTTTGTTAGCAATACGTGGCTACCATGCTGCAAGGAATGATCAACATAGAAATATTATTTTAATACCAATAAGTGCACATGGCACAAACCCTGCAAGTGCTGTTATGGCTGGTTTTAAAGTGGTGGTTACCAAATGCGATGAAGCAGGTAATATTGATGTGGAAAATTTAACAGCAAATGCACTTAAGTATAAAGATTCACTTGCTGGCTTAATGATAACTTACCCTAGTACACACGGCGTTTTTGAAGAAAGCATAAAAGAAATTTGTGAACTAATACATGTAAACGGAGGTATGGTGTACATGGATGGTGCAAACATGAATGCCCAAGTTGGCTTAACAAGCCCTGGAAATATTGGTGCAGATGTTTGCCATTTAAATTTACATAAAACATTTGCTATACCACACGGTGGCGGAGGACCAGGCGTAGGCCCAATTTGTGTAAATGAAAAATTAGCTCCGTATTTACCAGGTATTGGTACAGCTGTTAGTGCTGCACCTTACGGCAGTGCAAGTATTTTATTAATTAGTTACGCTTATATAAAAATGCTTGGTGCTAAAGGATTGAAACTTAGTACCGAAATGGCTATTTTAAATGCCAACTACATGAAGACAAGATTAGAAAATGATTTCAAAATTTTGTACAGTGGTAAAAATGGAACTTGTGCCCATGAGTTTATTGTTGATTTACGCCCTTTTAAAATAAGTGCAGGTATTGAGGCAGAAGATGTTGCAAAACGTTTGATGGATTTTAATTTCCATGCACCAACACTTAGTTTTCCGGTGGCAGGTACCATTATGATTGAGCCTACCGAAAGTGAAGATAAAGGAGAGTTAGACCGCTTTTGCGATGCATTATTAGCCATAAGAGCAGAAATAAAGGCAATTGAAGATGGGGTTTCCAATAAATTAGATAATCCACTTAAAAATGCACCTCATACACAATTAGTTATTTGTGCAGATGAATGGAACTATAGTTACACCAGACAACAAGCAGCCTACCCGTTACCTTATGTAAGTGCAAATAAATTTTGGCCAAGCGTAAGCAGGGTTAATAATACCTACGGAGATAGAAATTTAGTTTGTACCTGTGAGCCAATTGAGAGTTATCAAGAGCAAGAGGCCTAACTAATTGAATAATAAAGCTATACTATACAAAGTCAACATTTTTTGTTGACTTTTTTTGTACTTTGTTATCAAATTTGCCTGTTTTGTTTAGATAGATTGAAGCTAAATGGGGTCCTTTTTTACTGCTGATTTACTAAAATAAACGTAAAATAGAAAATAAAGTAGCTATTAATAAAATAAAGTATATCTTTGCGTCCATTAAAAAATAAATACAATTAAAATGGACACACAACAAGGCACCGTAAAGTTTTTCAATGCTGAAAAAGGATTCGGTTTTATCAAGCATGATGATTCTAACAAAGAAACATTTGTACACATTAGTGGCTTAAACGGCGACATTAAAGAAGGTGACAAAGTAGAATTTGAATTGCAAGAAGGCAAAAAAGGAATGAACGCAGTTAATGTAACTGTTGTAGGATAATAATATCATCATCTCAACACCTTTTAGGGCTCTGATTTAATCGGAGCCCTTATTTTTTGGTTATGTTTCTATTATCTTATAGTTATTGTAGTTTATAATACCCAAAAACTGCTGAGATACTAATGCCACGCATATACCACCATAGTCTTGAATAACCAAACGAAGATGCCATTTTACTTTCACCGATAGCTAAAATTTTTTCGGCTTCTGCATTACCAGTCAATGATATTTGTTCTGCATTTGGTTTTGCTAAGAAGTGGTAAAGTATGAATTAGGATTGGTAAAAAAGGGGTTACAAATTGCATTAAAAAACCACAAAGAAAAAATATTTGCAGTTAAATATTTTATGGTAAACTACTATTTATACAAAATTTCATAATACTCTTGTGCCATTCTATTGCTATCAAACTGCCAACGAACATCTCTCATTCCGTTTTTAGTTATTTTTAACCACAAATCGTAGTTATCGTAGTACATGGGCAAAATTTGATTTTCTAAAATATTATACAATTGGTCCAAATCATATTCATCTTGGTCGTGGGTAGTCATTTTTTCGTAATCAACAGGTGGCACTACAAAACCGTTATTTCCATGATTAATAAATTCGCAAATCCAACCATCGTTCGTACTAAAATTTACAGCACCATTCATAGCTGCCGTCATTCCACTGGTACCACTAGCCTCTCTGGGAACTCTTGGGTTATTTAACCACACATCCGATGCTTGTTTTAAACGTTTACTCAACGCTAATTCGTAACCTGTAAGTACTGCTATATTTTTATACTTTTTACTAAGTTGTACCAACATATTAAATTCATCAATTGCAGGATGATCAACTGGATAAGGTTTACCTGCCCAAATAATTTGTATAGGATATTTTGTATTAGCTAATAATTTTTCAAAGCGTTCTTCATCTTGAGCTAAAAAACTTGCCCGTTTGTAGCCTGCAAAACGCCTAGCCCAAACAATGGTAAATACATCTTTGTGCATTATTTTACCACTTTGATCGGCAACTAATTCAAATGCTCTTTTCTTTAAATATTTTTTCCTATCATCAAAAGCAATATCATTTTTTTCATTCATGTAATGATACAATTGCTTATCTGCCCAGTAATTATAATTTTGTGCGTTAGTAATAGCTTTTATTTCGCAAATATCCTTGTACTTGTTCCACATATCTCTACTTACTTGCCCATGTAATTGCGATACTCCATTAGCCAACTTTGCAAAACGTAATGCTGCCAGTGAGTGATTAAACTTATCATCGGTTGTACCTGCAATTTCTCTTACTTTCTCTAAAGGCATCCCACAGAAGTAGCCCATTTTTTCACATAAATAAATATCATGTTTTTCGTTTCCGGCTTCCTCAGGTGTATGTGTTGTAAACACTAATCTTTTTTTAACCTCATCAATACTACCTAATTTTTTATACAATGCAAATGCACTACTTACCGCATGTGCCTCGTTTAAATGATATAAAGCTGGATTAAAATTTAACAACTCCAATAACTTTACACCACCAACACCTAACAAAATAAATTGTGCAATTTTTGTTGCCGCATTTGCGTCGTACAAGCGATGTGTTATAGTTTGTGATACAAAATCGTTTTCCGGCAAATCGGTACTTAATAAAAATAGTGGAGCAGTATTAAATGTTATTGGATTTAAATACAATGCTTTTACCCAAACTGGATGCCCATGAATTTCTATCTGAAATTTTAATCCGGTATCTTCTAAAAAATTATATGTTTTTTCGTTCCATTGAACATTTAAGGTTTGATCCGGATTACGCCCTTGATCGTAATAACCATATTTCCATAAAATACCAATACCTATCAAATTTTGACACAACTCGAAAGCACTACGCAAATGTGAGCCACTTAAATAACCTAACCCACCACTATAAATTTTTAAGGGTTGGTGCACCGCAAACTCCATAGAGAAATACGCTATTTTTTTACTATACTTTTCATCAATTGAATACGGAACTGTAAAATTTGAAAAACTCATTTTTAAGGCTGCTTTTTTAAAGCTGCAATATAATTCCATTTTTTAGTAAAAACACCCATGTTAAAAATTATTGTGTAATTAATACGCAATTAACCCTCAATATAATTAATCAATAAATGCAGTCACTTCTATTTCAACTAATAAATCTGCATTAACAAGCTTACTTACTTGTACCATGGTAGCAACTGGTTTTATTGTACTAAAATAGTGGGCATGTGCTTTCCCTACCTTTTCCCAATCATCTATATTCGTTACATACATTCTTGTACGTATTACATTTTTTAGTGTTGCCCCAACTTCTAGCAAGGCTTTTTCAATTTTTTTAACCCTAAAAATGGTTTGCTCATAAACATCATCCTTTCCAATTAACATCTCTCCATCCATAGCTGTTGTTCCTGCTACTTCAACTAAATTACCTACTCGTATGGCAAGGCTATAACCCACAACATCTTCCCAAGGTGAGCCTGAACTTACTTTTTGTATCATTTTTTTTAGTTCGAATGTATTAAAAAGTATAGACTAACTAAAGTATACCCCTTTTATTTTTTGTAAAATAGAATTGGATTAAAGGGAATTTATTTTTAGATTTGTCTAAATTTATTTTTAGATACTATGAAATTTACGATAAGCGAAGAAAACCACATTAAAGGTGTGTATCACCTACAACAACAAACTGGTTTAGTAAATACCAATGCGTTGGCTTGCGAAATGCAAACAAAAGCTGCATCGGTTACCGATATGTTGAAAAAATTAAAACTTAAAAAGATTTTACAATACGAAAAATATAAGGGGTTTAAATTAACGGAGATGGGCAAAAAAATTGCCCTATCCATAATTAGAAAACATAGATTATGGGAATATTTTTTAACCGTAAAACTTGGTTTTGATTGGGCTAAAGTACATGCTATTGCCGAAGAGTTAGAGCATATTAGTAGTGAAGAATTAATACAAAAGCTAGATGATTTTTTAGGCAACCCATCTTTTGATCCACATGGTGATCCCATACCCGACAGTTTTGGGAAAATACCAACCATTAAGCAGTACAACTTAATGCAGTTACCTATAAAGAAAAAAGCAATCGTAAGTTCGGTTAGTAACCAATCGGCACAAATGTTAGAAATGCTAAAGCACTATAAAATTGGTATTGGCACACCTATACAAATTACCAAGCATTTTTTATTTGATGGTTCGTTGGAAGTAAAAATTTTAAAAAACACGACTTGTATTTTAAGTGAGCAGGTAGCAAAAAACATATTTGTATATTATGAATAAATATTTAGATACCTCATTAAGTGAAGTACACGAAAGTGTAGATGTAACAAAAAAAAGAGTTGGCTGGAGAAGAATATTTTCTTTTTTAGGGCCGGCCTATTTAGTTAGTGTAGGATATATGGACCCTGGTAATTGGGCTACCGATTTACAAGGTGGTAGTAAGTTTGGCTACCAATTAATTTGGGTTTTATTAATGAGTAATTTAATGGCTTTGCTGTTACAAGGTTTATCGGCAAGGTTAGGAATAGTACGTGGAAGAGATTTGGCACAAGCGAATAGAGAGGCTTATCCAAAATTGATAAATTTTTGCTTATACATTTTAGCCGAAATTGCCATTGCAGCTTGCGATTTAGCTGAGGTTTTAGGGATGGCAATAGGTATACAATTACTTTTTGGCTTACCACTAGCTTGGGGAGTTGGTATAACTGTTTTAGATACTTTTTTATTACTGTATTTACAACGCTTGGGTATGCGTAAAATGGAAGCGTTTATTATTACATTAGTGGCAATTGTTGCGGTTTGTTTTTTTATAGAAATTATTTTTGCCAAGCCTAATTTAGCCGAAGTAGGCAGAGGATTTATTCCAACTAAATTAACAGGCGAGAGTTTGTTAATAGCCATAGGAATAATCGGAGCAACCGTAATGCCTCATAATCTTTATCTACATAGTGCCTTAGTACAAACCAGAAAAATTGATAGAACAGAAGTAGGTATTAAAGAGGCCATAAAATTTAATAGGATAGACACAACAATTGCATTAAATATTGCATTTTTTGTAAATGCCGCTATACTTATTTTGGCTGCTACCGTATTTTTTAAAACCGGCAATGCCCATATAGGAGAAATAAAAGAAGCACACCAACTACTTCCCTCTTTTTTAGGAAGTTTAGCGCCAATTTTATTTGCTGTTGCACTAATTGCAGCAGGGCAAAGTAGCACCATAACAGGTACGTTAGCTGGGCAAATAATTATGGAAGGGTACTTAAGCCTACGCATAAACCCTATTTTAAGGCGCTTAATAACTAGGCTTATAGCTATTGTGCCTGCATTAATTGTAATACTTATTTATGGCGAGGAAAACGTAACAGATTTATTAACCTTTAGCCAAGTAATTTTAAGTTTACAACTAGGCTTTGCCGTTATTCCATTAATACATTTTGTAAGTAACAAAACGACCATGGGAAAATTTGCCATTAAACTTCCTGCAAAAATTGCGGCCTGGTTAATAGCTATTGTTTTATTGTATTTAAATATTCAATTATTAATAGAAAAAGCAATGCCTGTTTTTGGTGGCGATGTTTGGTGGGCTAAATTATTGATTATTTTAAGTGCTGCATTTTGTTTATTCTTATTGCTATATATTTTTCTACATCCGTTTATTAATAAAGATAAAAATGATCTCTCTATTGCCATACACCCCACATCTAGCTACTTAAAAACCTTACCCATACCAAATTTTAATACTATTGCAGTTGCCCTAGATTTTAGTGTAAATGATGAAAAATTATTAGCTTTTGCTTTAGGTCAAGGTAAAGAAGATTCCTTTTATTTACTTATACATATTGTAGAAAGTGCAAGTGCCATTTTACATGGAAAAGATAGTAACGACTACGAAACTATAAAAGATAAAGAGCAAATGGATTTTTATGTAAATCAATTAAAGGAAAGAGGTTTTAATGCCAAGGGTTTTATAGGGTATAAAAATAGAAATAAAGAGATTGTAAAACTAGTAATAGATAATAAAGCAGATATGCTAGTCATTGGTGCCCATGGCCATACTGGTATAAAAGATTTTATTTATGGCGAAACCGTAAATGCTGTACGACACGAGTTAAAAATTCCGGTGCTTATTGTTAACGTGTAGAAAGCAGCTTAACTTCACCTTCAATTTTTTTATTCCAAATGGCTTGTTGGGCTTTTAGTATACCATTTTGTGTTTGCCCATCGTACTCATTTTGCATAGTTTGCAACTCGTTCATACTTTGAGTATAAATTTGGTTAAGTAACGTATTATAATTTTGTGTTGTAAATTTTACTTGTCTTAATTTTTTTACAAAATTACTAGTAGCTATATAACTTACATTAAAATGATTTTGCTCATGCTGTAAAGCATACATAGATTCTTTACCTGGCTTAACCCAAGACCTTGATTTATCGAAATAGCAAATCACATTTATACTTAATGAGCCTTTTCCATTTCTGGTTTTTAGCCCAGCGTTAAATCCAAAGCCAGAAGAAGTTTCGGCAATTGCCCTACCCTTTTGCATGGGTGCTCCTTTAAAATTTTCCCATACTAATTTTTTAGTGGGGTTAAAATATATAGTATCGGAGTTGGGATTTGCTGTAGGCTGCAAAAAATTTATTTGCACAGCAAGTTGTGCATTAGAAATAGTTGCTGTAGATACTAAAAATAAAAAAAGGATAAATCGCATGGGTACTTCTTTAGTATGATAAATACAAAACAACAACAATAATTATGCAGATAAATGTAGTTTAACCAATTTTACAACTTCGTTAACATCAATTTTATTCATACAATTGAAATGACCTCTAGGGCAAGTAGTTGTGCCATAATTACTACAAGGTTGGCACGAAAGATTAAGGCAAATAGATGTAGAGTGTGCTTTTGTTTGATGTTGCAAAAATCTACTACCATAATAGGGCTCAACATCTAGCGCTGGGCTAGTACCACCCCATATAACCATGGTAGGCTTATTAAATGCACATGCTATATATAGCATCCCTGTATCATGAGAGATTACAAATTTTGCTTGCCTAACTAAATCTGCAGATTCGTTTAAATTAAATTTTCCGCAAGAATTATAAATTTTTATAGGATCAATAGAAGCTATATCATAACCGTCAAAAGCATCTTCGGGACCACCAACTAATATTATGGGATGATCAATTTTACTACAAAGTTCTTTTAGTTTATACACAGGTAATTTTTTGGTATAGTAGCTTGCACCTATAACAACTACAATAAACCCTAAAACATGCGATGTAGGTAAATGATCTTGACTAACTTCATCTATTGTTGGAATAAAATAATCAAGCCCATAACCATCATCTCTTATGCCAAGAGGAGCAACGGCATCTATACTTCGTTGTGTAATATGCCGATTAGGCATTACATCAATTTTTAATTTAGTAAGTAAAAATTTTTGTACGCTAAGTTTATTAATGGTAAACGTTTCTTTTTTTAAGGCTCGTTTTATTTTATTACTTCTAAAATTATTATGTAAGTCTATAACATAATCATACTCCTCTTTTTTGAATAAGTCAATCAACTCATTTAAATTATCCTCTAAATAATAAAACTTATCTATATAAGGATTATGCTGTGTTACTATTTTAAAAGTTTTTTTAGTAAGAAAATGGACAGTTGCATTGGACACTTGTTTTTTTACACAACGAAGTACCGGACTTGCCAAAACAATATCTCCAATGGAAGAAAAACGAATGATTAGAAATTTCATTACACAAATTAAAACGAATTAAACTAATTAATCTTCAACATAGTTTAAATCCTTATGAAAAGTTTCTTCGGTAAAGATTGCAGCAAGTACTGTAACCAACATAATAATAATTGCTGTTATCCATCCACCGGTAACATAATCAGTTACGCCTCTAAATAATTTAAACATAGGCAGAATCATAATGGTTAACATCCCCCTAACCATATTAGGAATAGTGGTGGCTGCGGTTGCCCTAATATTTGTACCAAACTGCTCGGCACCCATAGTTACAAATATTGCCCAAAAGCCAGTACCAAATCCTAATCCAGCACAAATCCAATACATTCTATTTGCACTACCATTCCATTGGGTAGTAAAAAATAACACCATAAAAATGGCTGTGATAAAATAAAAAAGATACAACGCTTTTTTGCGGCTCTTAAATTTTTGGCTAATAAAACCTATTAACACATCGCCAATAGAAATGGCAGCATATGCATACATAATTGCTTTACCTGGATCTATCTTTTCAACTATGCCCATTTGCTGTCCAAATTCGCTACTAAACGAAACCAATACGCCTATTACAAACCAAGTAGGTAGACCAATTAAAATACTGCACACATATTTTTTTAGTCTTTTTTTAGTGTTAAAAAGCATAAAGAAATTTCCACGCTGCACATTTGTCTTTTTTAAATCATTAAACATTCCCGATTCAAAAACAGAAATACGTAATACCAATAAAAGCATTCCTAAGCCGCCGCCAATAAAATAGCAAGTTCGCCAATCAAAATTTTGTTTCATAACAAATGCAACCACTGCACCAGTTAAGCCTATACCTGCAACAAGCGATGTTGCAATGCCTCTTTTGTTTTTGGGTGTAAGCTCCGATACTAATGTAATACCAGCGCCTAGTTCACCAGCCAGCCCTATACCTGCAATAAAACGAACTAATTTAAATTGATCTGCTGTTTGAATAAACCCATTTGCAATATTTGCTAAAGAGTATAAAATTATTGAACCAAACAAAACACTGAGTCTCCCTTTTTTATCTCCCATTACACCCCAAATAATTCCTCCAATTAGTAAACCAAACATTTGCCACATAATAATACTTTCGCCCTGCGATAATCTTTGTTGCTCACTAAGCCCTAAGGATGTTAAGCTTTCGACCCTTGTAATACTAAAAAGTAATAAATCGTAAATATCTACAAAATAGCCTAAGGCAGCTACAATAACGGCTGTATTAAAAAGAGAGTGTGGCTTAGATTCCAGCATTTTTCTTTTTTTCTTTTTTAGCTTGTATCATTTTATAAATAATTGGTAAGGTAGATACCAATACAATTACAATAACAATAAGCTCTAACTTAGTTTGTAAAATAGGGAAAGCCTTATTTAAAAAATAACCTGCACATACCATAGTTATTACCCATGCAAAACAACCCACTACATTATAAAAAAAATATTTCTTTTTATCCATTTCTACAATACCTGCAACAATTGGCGCAAACGTTCTTATAAAAGGAACAAACCTTGCTACAATTACTGCAAAGCCTCCATTTTTATCGTAAAAATCTTTTGCTTGATGTAGAAATTTTTGTTTGAAAAAGAAGGTATCTTTTCTATTGTATAAAGCTGTCCCACTTTTTCTGCCAAACCAATAGCCTACTGTATTTCCTAAAATACCAGCAATAGATATTAAAGCAATTAACACCACTAAATCTAAGTAGGGATTTTGTATTCCTCCTAGTCCTATTACATTTAAAAACTGATGTGCTAAACCAGGCACAACAGTTTTATCTGCTTGTGTAATTACGTGTGCGTAAATACCTGTAACAAACAACAACGAATCGCCTGGTAAAAAAAAACCAGCAAACAAACCCGTTTCGGCAAATACTACAAACAACACTAGCCATAAGCCTCCATTGGCAATATACCATTGCGGCTGTAAAAGTTGTGTCCAATGAAAATCTAAAAAAATAAAATCTAACATGAAAATAATTTATTGTTTAAGGTGTTTCTAACTGCCCCTCCCACTTACTAACAGCAGCAGTTGCTAAAGCGTTTCCTAATACGTTTGTCATGGTTCGACCCATATCGCAAAAAACATCTATTGCTAAAATTAATCCAACGCCTTCTGGCGGTATGCCAAACATGGCACCTGTAGCCAATACTACAACTAACGAAGCCCTTGGTACGCCTGCAATTCCTTTGCTCGTTACTAAAAATACTAATAGCATAATTATTTGCTGCCCAACATCTCCTGTGATAGCAGTAACTCCAAAAGCTTGTGCAATAAACATACTTGCAAATGTCATATACATCATACTACCATCTAAATTAAACGAATATCCAAGAGGCAAAACAAAACTTACAATTTTATTATTGCACCCAAAGCGTTCCATTTCTTCTACCAATTTAGGGTAAACAGCCTCACTGCTTGCAGTGCTAAATGCAATACTCATGGGAGATGAAATTCGTCTTAACAAAACAGGTAACCTATTTTTTAAAATTAAATAACCAACCGTTAATAATATACCCCAAAGAATGGCTAACCCAAAATAAAATTCGCCAATATATTTACCAAAAGTTACTAAAATACCTAAACCGTTTTTTGAAATAGCTGCAGCCATTGCACCAAAAACCCCAAGCGGTGCCAAGTACATTACGTAAGTCACCATTTTTAATACCACATGAGCTAAAGAATCTAACGCATTAATAATAGGTTCCCCTTTTTTACCAATGGCAGTTAATGCTATACCAAAAAAGACGGAAAATACGACTAGTTGTAAAATTTCATTTGTTGCCATAGCTTCTACCACACTACGTGGTACCACATGTTCTACAAATTTTGCTAATGAAAAGCCTTTCGATTTTTCCATTAAATCGCTAACTGCAGCCATATCTGTATTACTAATATTTGCACCAACACCAGGCTCAAAAATATTTACTAATATTAACCCAAGCCCCAACGAAATTAATGATGCCGTTATAAACCAAAGCATAGCTTTACCTCCTACTCTTCCCACCGTTTTCATATCACCTAACTTAGCAATACCAACAACCAATGTGGCAAATACTATGGGTGCTATTATCATTTGCACCATACGTAAAAAAATAGTAGTAAGTAGTTTTGCATTATCTGCAAATACTTTTCTGCTTTCGGGTGGGTAATTATTATGTACTAAATAACCTACTATAATACCTAAAACCATAGCTATTAAAATGTACCAAGTAAGTTTACTTTTTTTTGTTGGTTGTTGAGTTACTTCCATATGCAAAATATTGATTGTGCAATATAATACTAATTCAACTTTTAGCAGTAAACGCTAAAATTTTATAGATGGTGGTGTTTTTTAAAAATTAATTATGTACTTTGCCATAATCAATTAAAAAAATCAAAACTAACTGTATGAGTTTATTTGTAAAAAAACCTTTAAGCCAAATAATGGCACAGGCCGAGGGTGGAGAAAATGGCCTTAAACGTACATTAGGTGCAGCTAACCTTATTGCACTAGGTATAGGTGCAATTATTGGAGCCGGGCTTTTTGTAAGAACCGCTGCTGCTGCTGGGCAGGCAGCTGGACCGGGTGTTACTTTATCGTTTATTATTGCAGCAGTTGGCTGTGCTTTTGCTGGTTTATGTTATGCAGAGTTTGCATCAATGATTCCAGTAGCTGGTAGTGCTTATACTTACAGTTACACTACCATGGGAGAACTAGTAGCCTGGATAATTGGATGGGCGCTAATTATGGAGTACGCATTAGGTGCCGCTACTGTTTCTATTGCCTGGAGTGAATACTTGAATAAACTCTTTGGTGGCCAAATACCATATGAGTGGTGCCATTCGCCGTTTGAGAGTTTTACAGATGCTCTAGGTGTTCATCATTCCGGTATTATGAATGCTCCGGCTTTGATAATTCTGTTACTTCTTACGCTTTTACTCATAAAGGGCTCACAGGAATCTGCCATGGTCAATATGATTATAGTGTTTGTTAAAGTAGCCATTGTAATTCTTTTCATATTTATTGGTTGGCAATTTATTGACTCAGCCAATCATACCCCATACCTAATTCCAGAAAACACTCCCGCCGTTACCGATAGTGCCGGCAAAGTAATCGCTGATTATAGCGGATGGAATAAACATGGATGGGGTGGTGTATTAGGTGGAGCGGCTATCGTATTTTTTGCCTTCATTGGTTTTGATGCTGTAAGTACAGCCGCACAGGAAGCAAAAAATCCAAAAAGGGATATGCCAATTGGTATTCTGGGATCGCTTGCAATTTGTACAATACTTTATATACTCTTTGGCCATGTGTTAACAGGGGTTGCCAATTGGAAGGATTTTGTTGATCCTGAAAAAGGCCGTGAAGCTTCCGTTGCATATGCCATTTCTACTTACATGACTGGTTATAGCTGGCTGGCTACTGCAGTTACCATAGCCATTCTTGCAGGTTTTTCTTCTGTGATATTGGTGATGCTTATGGGGCAAAGCCGTATATTTTACACCATGAGCAATGATGGTTTGATACCAAAAGCTTTTGGACAGCTCCATCCTAAATACAGAACTCCTTTTAAAGCCAATTGGATACTATTCATTTTTGTAGGCTTGTTTGCCGCATTTGTTCCTGGTAATATTGCAGGTGACCTAACCTCCTTTGGAACCTTGTTTGCATTTGTATTGGTAAGTGCAGGTATATGGATACTTAGGGTTAAGGAACCGAATATCGAACGTCCTTTTAAAGCCCCTATTTATCCAGTAGTATCTTCTTTAGGGGTTCTTATTTGTACAGCCATGATAATAGGGCTTGATGCACAAACTTTAAAAGTTGCATTTGGCTGGATGGCTGTTGGCCTGATTGTTTACTTTTTGTACAGTAAAAATCACAGTAAACTCCGTAATCCGGATAAGAGCTGATTATTATAATTTTTAAAACAAAAAGCCCCGAAAGATTTTTGGGGCTTTTTGTTTTATTTAATCTCAATTTCATCTACAAAAATATGGCTTTGCCCTCCTGCCCCTAAATGCCAAATAGGCAATGTACCGTATTGCTTTGCACTTACTTTTATGTAGTTAATTTTTTGTTTTTTAAAAAGGGCATTAACTTTTTTAAGCGTTACACTATTATCTTGCTCTTGTAAATTAGTAGTTGCAAAAAATACTTGTTGATATTTTTTCCCATCCATAGATGTTTGTATCGTTATTTCTTTAGGATAAATGATCCAAGCACCGGCATCTTGCAAAAAATTAATAGCTACAGATGAAACTGTTGTTGATTTTTTTAAATCAATTATAGCAACCATATCCGTATTTTGATAGCCTTGCCAGTTGCCTTTACGCCAGTTGATGTTGCCGTAAATGCCATCTAGTAAAGCATTTGGACCGCCACCATCGTACTGTGGCTCATACGGTTTTAGTAATTTTATAGCATATTCATTTTCCCTTTTTTTATACGATGCCGTAGTTACAAAACTTTGCTTACCCTTATTATCTATAGCAATTGCCTTAACAATAGTTGACTTTTTTATACTAAATGGGCTGTTGTATTTACTGCTTTTACTAGTAGGCTCGGTTCCATCGGTTGTATAAAATATAGTTGTATTATTTTGGTTTGATAGTATGCTTATTATTTTAGAGTTATCAAAGGCCTTATCACCCCCTTTTATAATTGGATTAAGTACAATTAAACTATCAAAAACTTGATAAGGAATGTTAGTACTAAATACTTCCATTGAAGGTTTACTACCCATTTCAAAAATAAGTTTGCCCCCATTTAAAAGAGCATTATTATCTAAGGATGTTACGGGAACTAAACTATTTATTTCAGTTAAACTTGCATCAAAAAAACGAGTGCCTTGTACATAAAAATTTGTATTATTTAACCCTGCACTTTCTATTTCATATTTTTTTCCACTTTCTAAATTAATAGTTGCTTTGCTAAAACTGGGTGTACCAAAAACAAGATCAGTACTACCTGGCAATACAGGGTAAAAGCCTAATGCACTTAATACATACCAAGCACTCATTTGCCCACAATCTTCGTTACCAATTAATCCATCAGGATTGTTTTTATAAAACTCATTTTTAATTTTATTTACATATTGCTGTGTTTTGTATGCCGCATCTGCAAAAGAATAGAGGTATGCTATGTGGTGGCTAGGTTCGTTACCATGTGCATACTGCCCTATCAATCCGGTTATATCACTTTGTTCTCTTCCGGTTGTTTGTTGTGGTGCGGTAAATAAAGCATCTAATTTTTTTTCTAAATTTTTCTTCCCTCCAATGGTGTTTATATAGGTACCAATATCATGCGGCATGTAAAAAGAATATTGCCAACTGTTTGCTTCGGTAAAATTATTATTTACTTCACATGGTTCAAATGGGCTAACCCAATCGCCATTTTTACGAGGCCTCATAAAACCTGTACTATTATCAAAAATATTTTTCCAGTATTGGCTTCGTTTAATATACGTTGCATAATCGGTTGTTGCACCAATTACTTTTGCATAGGTTGCAATACACCAATCATCGTAAGCATATTCTAAAAGCTTACTTACACTTTCGCTTTCATCATCCATTTCTAACACCCCTTTTTTCATTAATGCATCTAAGCCTAAATGATTCCAAGTAGCACTTTTTTTCATTGCCTCTAATGCAAGGTTTTCATCAAAGCCTCTAATGCCTTTTGCATAAGCATCTGCAATTACCGAAACACTGTGATAGCCTATCATACAATCTGTTTCGTTACTGGCCAATTCCCAAACCGGCAGTCTACCTCCTTGTTGATAGTGTACCAAAAATGTTTTTATATAATCTAAACTTCGTTGTCTATCAATAATAGTATATAAAGGGTGCGTAGCTCTATAGGTATCCCATAATGAAAAAACCGAGTAGTACGTAAAGCCTTCTGCCTTATGAATAGTATTATCTATTCCACGGTATTGCCCATCAACATCCATATTAATATTGGGTACAATTTGGGTATGATATAATGCTGTGTAAAAAATATTCAACTTATTTACGTCAGTACTTTCTACTTCAATTTTACTTAGTTCGGCATTCCATTTTTGTTGTGCTTGTTGTTTTATTTTTTCAAAATCCCAATTTGGTATTTCGGTTTCTAAATTTCTTTTTGCACCCTCTACACTTACTGGCGAAATAGCCACTTTTGCAAAAACCGTTTTATCCTTCGTTAAATCAAAATTGAAAAACGCTTTTAAATTTTTTGCACTATTATTTCTAGTTCTGTTTAAGGTATCATTTATCCAAACACCATAGTTACTAAATGGCTTACTAAACTTTAGTACAAAAAATACATACTGATTAGTTGCCCATGCTTTACTACGCCTTAATCCACTAATGGTTACACTATCTTCAATTTTTAAAGATGACTCTATTACAAGGTCTCTATGCTTTAAATCAATAATAACGTTTCCTGTATTTTCACTAAACACATATTTGTGAAAACCCACTCGTTCAGTAGCTGTTAGCTGTACATCTATTTTATCATCTTGCAAAAAAACTTGATAAAATCCTGCACTTGCTTTTTCGTTTTGATGAGAAAAAAGTGAACCATATATTTTATTATCTGCAGATTTAGTTGAAGTAGGCATTAATAAAACATCGCCATAATCGCTAACACCTGTACCGCTTAAATGAGTATGTGTAAAACCATAAATAAAATTATCGGTGTAATGATAACCGCCGCAGCCATCCCAACCATCAAGCCTAGTATCGGGGCTAAGTTGCAGCATACCATGTGGTACGGTTGCACCTGGGTAGGTATGGCCATGGCCGCCAGTACCAATAAACGGATTTACATATTGGCTATAATTTTTTTGAGCGGTTAAGGAATAATTTAAAAAGAGTAGAATACCAATTGCGGTAAGTTTACGTAGCATCGTTTTTATTTACAAGGTAATAAAAAACCGCCTCAAAAATTGAGGCGGTACTATTTTACTTTTTGTTTTATTAAATTTAAAACGGCAAATCATCTGCAACGGATGAAGCAACAGGAGCTACGGGTGTACCAGTGTTACTTACATTACCTTGTACTGCACCTTGGTGCTCGTTAGGATGTTGGCTTTCTTTGTTATTACCTCCTAATAACTGAATATTTAAAACCCTCATACGTAAGGTTGCAGCAGCCTGCCCTTCTTTATTTGTATACGCATCAGCCTCTGGTGAGCCTTCGGCGTATACTGTAGTGCCTTTAGTTAAATACGGTACTATGGCAGTTTTATCTGTCCAATAAGCACAATTAACCCAAGTGGTTCTTTCTTTTAAATTGCCCTGTGCATCTTTATACTTTTCTGAGTGGGCAACATTAAAATTGATAACGGTTTTACCATTAACTTCTTTTTGAATGCAATCTGCTCCCAAATTGCCAATAACCTGTAACTTAATCATAATGTGTGTGTTTTTTAATTATTAATCGATGTATCTAAATGTAAATTATGAAAATTACTTTTTATAGTGATAGATTTTTGCAACAGATTGCACAGATGAACACAAATAAATTCAATTTGTGAAAATTTGTGTAACCTGCCTTTCGGCAGACAGGTCTGTGGCTAAACCTTAATTCATTTTTTTCTTTAAAGAGCTTACTTGTGTTTGCAATGTATTTACCATGTTAGCTAACGAATCCATATCCCAACGTTGTTGTTGGGTAACTTTACTTATTACAGATTGTGCCTGCCATAGCTCTACGATATCTTCTACATTAACCATATAGGGTTGATATTGTGGATTATCGCTAACCAAAGAAATTTTATTTTTAGTTTTATTATTTTTTACAACGCGTTTATATACTATTCCTTCGTTACGGCTTACTACTATATAAGGCATATTATTTTTTACATCATCAATAGCTTCAATTTTTTCGCCAACAATTATACTGCCACTAGGTGTAGGTAGCATACTATCACCAATAATTTCAAATGCTCTATAATGGCCACCACTAAGCATTGGCAATGTAAAGGTATTCAACTCATCAATAAACTCATTATCGGCATAGCCAGCTAAATAACCAGCAGCAGCTTTAATGGGTACAAAATGAATTAAATTTCTATCGGCACTCATCATTTTTTGCTGCCTACGCTTTGCCAAATAATTACCACCAGTATCGGTTAAATCTTTAAGCAAAAGTTCATCTAAACTTAGCTTAAATATTTCGCCTACAATTTCCAATACTTCAATTCTTGGATCGGCTCTTTCTTCTTCATAAGCTCCAATTAAAGATCTCTTTATGTTTAGCTTATGAGCAAATTCTTCTTGTGTCCATCCACGTAGTTTACGTAAATATTTTAAGTTTTGACCTGCTGTTGACATGATGGAACTAATTTGATTAGCACAAATATACTAATATTTTTAGTTTTACCAAATTTATTTTTCGAAATTTCAATATATTTTAGAAAATGATCTTATTTGTGCTTTTGTTACAATTAAAAATATTTCACCCTAAATAAAATTAAACTGTAGTATACAAACTAAATTGCATTAACAACTTACTGTCTAATGACTATTGGCTACTGACCTTTAACTACTATCCACCAACTTTTCCCCAACTTACCTTATTTTTGTATCAAACTACTTTTATATGAACCATGTTCTATTAACACATAATATTTTACGTTGGGCTGTTTTACTTTTTGGCTTGTGGACGTTACTAAATGCATTAACCGGAGTGTTGAGCAAACGGAGTTATACTGGTAGAGATAATAAAGTAAATCTGTTTTTTATGATTAGCTGCGATATTCAGTTATTACTTGGCCTTATATTATATTTTAATAATGGTTGGTTTGATATGCTTAAAACAAACGCTAAAGAAGTAATGAAAGATGGCACTACCCGATTTTTTGCATTAGAGCATTTTTTAATGATGGTTATTGCATGGTTGCTTGTACATGTTGGAAGAAGTATGG
>CAILUU010000023.1 GCA_903837525.1 uncultured Bacteroidota bacterium
AAGATTAGTTCCTACAGCCCCTGTGGGTGGTCCGGCTGGCCCTACAGGCTTATTACCAACTGTTGGTTCTTACGCTGCATTAATGAGTGCTATCAATGCAGCTGGCCCAGGTGCTGCTAATGGTACTTACACAATAGGTATAGCTGATGTATTTGGTGGTGATGCTGGAGTATTAACGAAGTGGGATTTAGAGATTACCTATTTAATTGGTGTACCTTCTACACCTGCTATTTGGACGCCTGCTACAGGGTTATTTAGCAATGCAGCTGGTACAATACCGTATGTTGCAAACACACCAGTTGATTCTGTTTGGGCTCAACCAACAACTATTGGTATTAACAATTACGATGTAACGGTACAAAGTACAAGTCCTCCTCCATTAGTAGCTACATTAAATACAGCTGGTGGAAATGGTCAAGCGTTAGTAACGTTTAACTTTAGAAATAACAACACTTATCCTGTAACCATTACAGGTTTTGAGTCTGCCTTCTTAGCTACTGGTTCTACAGCTACTCAGGCGTTCTTTAAGCCTGGTGCTATTGCTGGAGCCCCTGGTGCTATTAGCGCTGCTAATGGTTGGACATCTGCTGGTACGGGAACTGTAAACGTAACAACTGCGTTAACCATTGTTCCTGCATTAAGTGGTTTATCTATTCCTGTTGCTGCTGGATCAACCGTTGGTATTGCCTTCCAAGGTTTACTAGCTGGTGCTGCCAACGTTTCATACACTAATTTAACGGGTATAGTTACTGGCTCTGCTGGTGGTTGTGATGTTGAAAGTGGACCTGGTATTGGATTTGGAGGTGTTGCTGCCCCTGGTGCACCTACCTTTACTCCTCGCGGATTTAGAGGTAGTGTTATTTTTTCAGGCAGTTCTGCTCCTTCATGTACTTCACCTGCAAGAAGAGTTGTAGTAACGGTTAACCAACCGGTAAGTATTACAACTCAACCAGTAAATACTACCATTTGTACAGACAAAGTAGCTACGTTTACTGCTGTTGCAGCAGGTACTACTCCTGGACATAACTGGCAGTTTAGTACATTTATTAATAACGGTACCCCAGGTACTTGGGTAACTATTGCAAACGGTGGAATTTATAGTGGTGCTACTACAGCTACCTTAACTATAACTAATCCTCCAACTAGCATTAACGGCTATTTATACAGAGACTCTATAGCAGGTACTGCTCCTTGCGGTGCTGTATTCTCTAACATAGTTCGTTTAAATGTTAACCCATTACCAACTGTTGTAATTACAGGAAACCCTTACACTAAGTTATTCCCTGGCTTAAAAGCTACATTAACAAATACTTCTTCGCCTATAGCTGCAAGCTATGTTTGGAGAAGAAATGGTGCTGTGGTTGGTGGTAATACTGCTCAACATGTTGTTGATGTAGATGGAATGGGAGATTATAGATTAACGGTAACAGATGTTAATGGTTGCGTAGGCACCTCAAACACGGTTACTATTTCAGATTCATCATCTGGAAAAGTATTTATCTATCCTAATCCTAACAGTGGAGTATTCCAAGTTAGATATTACGCTTCGTTAGACACAAGAGCCCCACGTGCTTTAAACATTTATGATGCTAAAGGTTCAAGGATATCTGTTAATCAGTATCCAAACAATGCACCTTATCAAAGAATGGATGTTGATTTACGTAAACACGGTAAAGGAATTTACTGGGTTGAGGTTATTGATGTAAATGGCGAAAGATTAGCAGTAGGTAGAGCAGTTGTTTTGTAACAATTGTTTTAAGTACTAAAAAATAATAAAAAACCCTCCGAAGTATTTCGGAGGGTTTTTTATTTTAACTAAGTTTAGTAATTTTTTAAACGTTAAAAGGAAAAAGATACTACTATAAAATATTGCCTAAAACAATTTGGCATTGGATCTATCTTAATAAAAGCTGTCAGGTTGAGCTTGTCGAAACCGGGGCTATTTGGAAACGAATCTCGTTTATTTGTGAACCTGCCTTCGATAAGCCTGTCTGCCGACAAAGGAAGGCTCAGGCTGACAGTATTCTTTTAATGTCTAATTGGTATAATCTAATTATACGTTAGTTAAGTAGCTACTGATAGAATGAGATAAACTTACTTAATGAAAGAAGGCTTGGAGCAAATACCACTTAGCTTTGCTACTATAAAAGATGGTTATAGATTTACTTAATTTTACGGTTAGCAATATATACTCCAACTAAAATAATAGATAAAGCCACCAGTTGCTTAATCCCAATTTTTTCTCCATAAAGTATGCCCCACATAATAGCTACAAAAGGAATACCGTAGGTAACCATACTTGCAAAAATTGCACCTGCCCTTTTCATTAATAAATAAAAAGTAATGGAGGCTAATGCAGTACCAAAAATGCCAAGCAAAGCGGTATAAAGTGTAGAAGAAAGGACTTTACTATCTGTTAAGGGTAAATTAAAATACCCCGTAAAAAAAAGAATAATTAATGCAGGTATGGCATTTAAGCCCAATGCAACTGCAGCTAGTTGAATAGAACCAATGTTTTGTAAATATTTACTTACCATATTTACATTAATACCATAGCAAATAGTGGCTACTATTACTAGAGAAACATAAAACACAGGTTGATTTTGTTGCAAACTATTTTTACTAAATAAAAGCAATGCGCAACCAACAACAGCAATAATAATTCCAATGATTTTATTAGCCGATGTTTTTGTGTTAAAAAATACAGCCCCTATTAATATGACAAAAATTGGGGTTAAAGAATTTAGGGTACCTGCCAAGGAGCTGTCTATTTTTTCCTCGGCAACACAAAATAAAAAAGCAGGTAATAAGCTACCTAAAAGCCCCGATAGAAAAATAGTGCCCATTTTATTTGAAGGTAGTTGTTTCCAATATTTGATGCTATAAGGCAATAAGACTATCCCAGAAAAAACTATCCGTAAACTAGCCACTTGGTATGAGGTTAGGCCAATTAACCCTTCTTTCATTAAAACAAAACTACTACCCCATATAAATGACAGGAGTAAAAAAATTGCCCAATTAACAAGCCCTACTTTCTTCATACTATTTTTTTTTACTATAGATATATTATTTTATACCTAAACAATATTTCATACTACACAAATGTTGTTCTTTAGTTGTGTATTACAAAAAATACTTCTACATTTAAGTCAACTATTTTACAGTATTTAAACACTACATTTTATTATATTAAACTTAAAACTTAACTAACATGGGATTTATTAAAGAATTTAAAGAGTTTGCGATAACAGGAAATTTTTTAGAACTAGCATCTGCTGTAATAATTGGTGGTGCCGTTGGTAAAATCATCACTTCGTTAGTAGATGATGTTATTATGCCGATTATAGGTACAGTAATTGGAGCAGATTTTAGCTCTCTTGCAACCACAGTAAATGGTGCTACAATTAAGTACGGCATTTTTGTTCAAAATGTATTTAGTTTTTTGCTTATTGCCCTAGTTTTATTTATGATGATTAAAGGTGCTAATAAATTAAAGAAAAAAGCTGCTGCTGCCCCTGCAGGCCCATCTAGCACAGATGCTTTATTAATGGAAATTAGAGATTCTATAAACAAGTAACCTCTTTTTTATAGAATTTAAAAACGCCTACTTTAACGTAAGTGTTTTTGTATTATACACAAGGATTTAGAAACTGCTAGTACACAAATACGCACTCTTTTGAGATTGGGTAAATTAAAAGTTATAATTTACCCACATTGTTAGCAACTTATTCATTGGCTAAAAAACTATGTAAACTAATATCTACATTTGTATCCCATCAGTATTTGATGGGATTTTTTTAAATACACTTATACGTGACGAACGAAACATATCAAATAAAACTTGCTGAGTTTGAAGGACCTTTTGACCTGCTACTTTTTTTTATAGAAAGGGATGAGTTGGATATCTATAATATTCCGATTACAAAAATTACCAACGATTTTTTAATTTTTATACATTCAACCGAAAAATTGAATATTGAATTAAGTAGTGAGTTTATTTTATTTGTAAGCACTCTAATGCGTATAAAAGCTAAAATGCTTTTACCTCGTAAAGAAATTGATGCACTTGGTAATGAAATTGATCCAAGGCAGGAATTGATTGATAAAATATTAGAATACAAAAAATTTAAAGAAGCTAGCACACAAATGGCAGAAATGGAAGCCATTAGAATGTTGATGGTAAAGCGTGGAAATTTGCATAAAGAATTAATACAAATTGGTGAGGATGCAGGAGAAGGAACTGAAATACAAGCAGTAACCTTATTTAAACTAATGAAGGCTTTTGAAAAAATTGCACAACGCCTTCACGAAAAAAATAATAGAACTGTACACACCGTAGTGCAATACGCCTATACTATGGAGGAAAGCAGAAGTTATATTTTAGATAGTTGTAAAGAAGATAAAACACTTTCGTTTGAAAAAATATTTGACATTTGCCAAGATAGAATACATGCTATATTTTTATTTTTAAGTTTGCTAGAGTTAATACAACTTAAGTATATGAGTATTGTTACTGGCGAAGGACGTAATAATTTTTTAATAGAATGGAATGAGGATAGGGCGGAAGATATTAAAATTGAGTTTTCCTTACCAGAACAGTTAAACTAATTTTAAAACTCCGCTAGTCGGAGTTTTTTTGTGTTTATACTTTTTGAAGGCGTGTGAAACCTAATACCTCATTAAGGTTTTATTTTGCTATTTTGTCAGTGCCAAATAATTGGCATTTTATTTGATGTTTAAACATTAGATTTACATTTATGCAAACTATATTATTTAAAGCTACAGAAAGAGGCAAGGCAGATTATGGCTGGTTAAAAGCCAATTATTATTTTAGTTTTGCTCAATATCATAACCCACAAAAAGTACATTTTGGGGCATTACGAGTTTTGAATGATGATATTGTTGCTGGTGGTGGTGGGTTTCCTACACACCCACACGATAATATGGAAATTGTAACCATACCACATACTGGCGCATTGGCACATAAAGATAGCAGTGGTGGTAACGGTATTATTAAAGCTAGTGATGTACAAATAATGAGCGCTGGAAGTGGTGTTGAGCATAGTGAGTTTAATGAAAGCAAAACGGAAGCTGTAAATTTATTTCAATTATGGGTATTTCCTAAAGAAAAAAATATAACTCCACGTTATGACCAACGCACTTTTGATATTACGGAGAGAAAAAATAAATGGCAAACGGTAGTATCGCCAATTGAAAGTGACAATGCTTTATGGATTAATCAAGATGCTAAATTTTCTTTAGCAACCTTATTAAACGGAGAGGCTTTAACGTATGCCAATACGTTTACAGGCAATGGTGTTTTTTTAGTAGTAATAAAAGGGAGTGTTACCATAAATGAAATTACATTGAATAGTAAAGATGCACTAGGGATTTATGATACCAATAGTTTTGATATTTTGGCTACTGAAGATGCTGAGTTGTTGGCGGTGGAAGTGCCAATGGAATTTTAGATTTTTCTCCCACCGATTTCGGTAATGTCGCAGACGGTTAACCCACAGAGGTATCAGGAGCAGTAAATCATTTTATTTGAAGTTGAACTTTTATTTTCTTATTTCCAATAAAATTGGTTTAGTAGATTTATCGATATACGCTTGTAACTGTTGTAAAAAAGATGAAGTGGCCACAGACCTGTCTGTCGACAGGCAGGTTACACAAATTAGCACAGATAGAAAACAAAGATGACAGCTTTTGAAAAGCTGTCATCTTAAGCAAATAATGATTTAGATTTCGCCTTCGTCGAAATGACAGAAGCAACTACTTCACCAATTCTGCCACACTAATCTTACTCATTTCTCTCAAGGTTTCTGCAATTCCATTGGCATCAATACCAATTTCCTCATATAGTTGTTTGGGTGTGCCATGTTCAACTAACCTATCGGGGATACCTACTATTTTTACATCGGCTTTATAGCCGTGTGCATTCATAAATTCTAATACGGCACTACCAAAACCGCCAACAACCGTTCCATCTTCTACGGTAATAATTTTATTGTAGTTCGTAAAAACCTCATGCAACATCTCTTCATCTATAGGTTTTGCAAAACGCATATCGTAATGTGCAGGATTAATACCTTCGGTTCGTACATCTCTAATGGCAGTTGCAGCAAAATTTCCGGGGTGCCCAAAACTTAAAATAGCAATATCTTTTCCATCTTTTAATTTTTGCCCCTTACCTATTTGTATTTTTTGGAAAGGATATTTTTGTGCCATAGTATCTTTTTGCAAATCGGCATTTATACCCTCCCCTCTTGGATAGCGAATTACTATAGGCAATTGCATTTCATCTAACTGTGCCGTGTACATTAAATTACGCAGTTCCATTTCGTTCATAGGGGCGCTTACAATTAAGTTGGGTATGCAACGCATATAAGCAATATCGTAACAGCCATGATGTGTTGGTCCATCATCGCCTACAAGCCCAGCTCTGTCTAAACAAAATATTACAGGAAGTTTTTGTGTAGCAACATCATGCACCACCATATCGTATGCTCTTTGCATAAATGTAGAGTATACATTGCAAAAAACTTTAAGCCCTTGTGTAGCCATGCCAGCACTTACCGTTACAGCATGTTGCTCTGCTATGCCCACATCAAAAGCTCTATTAGGCATTTTTGCCATCATATATTTTAAAGAAGAACCGCTTGGCATTGCTGGAGTAATACCAAATATTTTTTCGTTTTGCTCTGCTAGTTCAATAATGGTATGCCCAAATACATCTTGGTACTTCATGGGTTGGGGAATATCAAACGATTTCTTTTGCAACTCTCCTGTTACTTTATCAAACAAACCTGGTGCATGCCAAAGCGTTTGATCTTTCTCTGCTAAATCGTAGCCTTTACCCTTGACCGTTACTATGTGTAAAATTTTAGGACCAGGAATATTTTTTAAGTCTTGCAAGGTATCTACCAACTTAGTAATATTATGCCCATCAATGGGTCCAAAATATCTAAGTTTTAAGGCCTCAAATAAATTACTGCTACTACTTACCATGCCCTTCATTCCTTCGGTAAGTTTGTGCGCCATACCTCTACTAAAATTTTTGCCTACTGGTAATTTGCCTAGCAAGTTCCACACTTCGTCTTTTACTTTGTTGTAGGTAGGAGATGTAGTTATATCAGTTAAATATTCTTTTAATGCACCCACATTAGGGTCTATACTCATGCAATTATCATTTAAAATAATAAGCATGTCTGCATCGGCAACACCTGCATGGTTCATGGCTTCAAACGCCAAGCCAGCCGTCATTGCACCATCGCCAATTACGGCAATACTTTTTCTATCTTCTTTTTTATATTTTGCGGCCATTGCCATACCTAAGGCAGCACTTATACTGGTAGATGAATGCCCAACGCCAAAGGTATCGTACTCACTTTCGCTACGTTTTGGGAAACCACTAAGGCCTTTGTATTTTCTGTTAGTAGGAAAAGTATCTCTACGACCCGTTAAAATTTTATGTCCATAGGCTTGATGCCCAACATCCCAAACCAATTGATCGTAAGGTGTGTTATAAATGTAATGTAATGCAACACTTAACTCTACCACACCAAGGCTTGCGCCAAAATGCCCACCGTGTACACTTACTACATCAATTATGTATTGACGAAGCTCATCGCATACTTTATGTAAATCTTCTTTACCAATTTTTTTTAAATCGATAGGAGAGTTTATTTGACTTAATAGTGGTCCAGCTTTAATTTCCATGCTATAATTTGCCATGTAAAGGTAAGTTTTTGCTCGTATCTGTTGGTATTTATAACAATAATTAATACAAAATGTTGATTTTTTTACAATATTAGGATATTGAATGTTTCAAATTAGGGAACAAACGTAAAAATAACTACTGCATGTTTTTTAAAATCGGATTGTACTCGTATTTCGTAGCGTTTACCATCTGCCTCAACAATCATTACGCCTGTATTGGGTGGTATTTCGCCAAGGTTTTCGGCTTGCAGCAATAATTCTATGGCTTCGCCTTTATTAGGAAAGGGTATGGTAAAGGTTAATGGTTTATTGGAAAGTCGTTGTTTAATAAGTATGGGTTTTTTATTTACAAATACCGAAATAGTATCCCCATCTATTTGAGCATTATCGTATAAGGTTATTTTAATTACAGAATCTTTTATGGTTAGTATTTGCTGAATATCTAATTTTCGTTTTAGTGGTATTAAAATAGAGGAATCCATAACTTTTTTTACCAAGGGTATTGTATCAGCAAAGTCGGTTTTATTAGTACTATATTGTTTTTTATTTTTAAAAAAATGATTGATTTTTTTCTTTAAAAAAAACTCATCGGAAAATACAGGCTTATCTATTTTTTCTAAGGCTACTAATAATTCATCCTCGGGATAGCAAGAAGTATCAATGGAAATACCTGACCATTTCCCTGTTAAATATTTTGTGTCATCAAATTTTGTGTAGAGTAAATCAAATTTTTTTTCGCAAGGATTTAACGTATCGGGCAGTAAACAATAGGCGTAGCCATACTCTTCTAGTTTTACTACTTTTGTTTTTTTATTTATTTTTCCTGAAAATTTGTATAAAACAAATCGGCTAGTATCGGAATAGGCAAATGTGTAACCTGTTAATTGCTTACCAATTTGATAAATGTGCATTTCAAAATTATCTGCTCCATATCCTTTATCTGTTTTACGGCTTATTTTTCCGTTCCAAAAACCTACTAGCTTTTGAGCATTACTATCTTGACTAATAAACGTAAATAGGCAATAACAAATAAATAATTTACGAAGCAATTGTATCCTAATTTTGACTATAAAGTTACCTGTTTTGCGTATTGCATTAATGTTAAAATTAAATCTGGATTAGGGCAATTAGCCAAATACTTTTCTCTATTGGCACTTGTACATACGCCCGGGTAATCGCCTTCTTTTAACTCCATATCTTCAATAATTTGAAAATGTAGATGTGGCGGCCAGTTGCCATTTTCCATTGCATTACCTAAATGGCCTATGGCATTACCACGGTTTATATATTGCCCCACGGTAAGGTTTTGTATACTTTTTAAAGATAGATGGCCGTATAGGGTATGAAAAGAAATAGTATCTAATTGATGTTGTAAAATGATGGTACCGCCATAATCGCCTAAGTTATTATTGTAAGCAAAACTATGTACCATACCGCCTAGTGGTGCAAAAATAGCTGTGTCTTCATCTGCCCAAATATCAATGCCTAAATGGATGGTTCTTGCTTCATCTATATTAGTTGAGTTAAAATGTTTATGCACTTTATATAACACTCTATCTTCATTATACCCACCAATGCCATATTTACAATTGGCATTGGCTAAGGTTTGTTGTATGTAAGTAGAAAATAAATTTACATCCCCTAACAACTCTTTTGTTAAGCCTGCATTCGTTGCTGTAAAATTCATTTGCAACAATGCATCTGCATTTTTATCAACTTGTAGTACGCTATAAAAATTATTTTTATTTTTTTCTAGCGCTATAATTAATCTACTTATGCTATTCATAATACAAACATAGTATAAATACAAAGGCTAGTATATATTTTAACTATAAAGTAGCAAACTAGTAAGCCTTTTTGCACATTTATTGTACTCGAATTTTTATATGTAGTAAGGATTTTTTTAAAGAAGATATTTTTTATTTCTTTTTCTAATTGAGGGGTCATAAAAGGCTAACCCTAAAAACATTCTTCATAAAAAAAACGGTTTGGATAACTAAGTTATATCCAAAACCGTTTAGAGAAGTACCGTTGTTATAATTTTTATTACTTCATTATACCACTATGTTAATCATTTTGTTTTTTACATAGATGATTTTTTTAGGGGTTTTTCCCTCCAACCATTTTTGTATTATTTCGTTTTGCAGTATAATTTCCTCTACTTCTACTTGCTCTAATGTTAGAGCTAAAGAAATATTAGTACGCACTTTTCCATTTATACTAACCGGATATTCTTTACTACTTTCAACTAACAAGGCTGGGTTGAATGTTGGATACTGAGCATCTAAAATAGTTGTAGTATTTCCTACTTGGTGCCACAATTCCTCGGCAATATATGGTGCATAAGGCACTAACAAAATCAATACCTTTTCTAAAATTTCTTTCTTATAGCATTTAGCATCTGCCAAATCGTTTACACAAATCATAAAGGCACTAACGGCAGTGTTAAACGAAAATTTCTCGGTATCTTCTTCTATCTTTTTTATGGTACGATGTAAAATTTTTAGTTCGGCCTCGGTAGGTTTTTCATCTACCCAAATTTTACCTTTAACATCATCGTTAAACAACCTCCATAGTTTTCTTAAAAACCTGTGCACGCCTTCAATACCTTTTGTATCCCAAGGTTTACTAGCTTCTACAGGACCAAGGAACATTTCGTACATACGAAAGGTATCGGCACCGTATTTTTTACACAAAACATCTGGGTTAACAGTGTTATATTTTGATTTGGACATTTTTTCTGTTTCTACACCACAGATATATTTGCCATCTTGCTCTAAAATAAATTCTGCATTGGCATATTCGCCATTTTTCCATTTTTTAAATTCAGAAATATCTAATTCAACTCCATCAACAAAATTTACATCCACATAAATTTCATCAACATCATACTTATTTTTTAACCCATAGGAAACAAATTTATTTGAGTTTCTAACTCTGCAAGCCAACCTACTACTCCCCTGTATCATCCCCTGGTTCAACAACTTTTTAAAGGGCTCATCAAAACCAATATGCCCTAAGTCGTATAAAATTTTTGTCCACAAACGGCTGTACAATAAATGCCCAACGGCATGCTCTGTACCACCCACATATAAATCTACTTGGTTCCAATAATCACTAACTTTTTTATCGCAAAAAGTGGTAGCATTGTGTGGATCCATATAACGTAAAAAATACCAACTGCTACCTGCATAGCCTGGCATAGTGGAGGTTTCTCTTAATCCATTTGTAACCTTAACCCAATCTTTCAAATTCCCCAAAGGCCCTTCGCCCTCTGGGCCAGGCCCGTATTTATCTACATGTGGTAACTCCAATGGCAAATCAATTTCTTCCAAAGCAACAGCTACACCATCGTTCCAAATTATTGGAAAAGGCTCTCCCCAATAGCGTTGGCGGCTAAAGCCAGCATCTCTCATTCGGTAATTTACTTTGCGTTTACCAATGCCTTTTTCTTCTAATTTATCAATTACTACTTTAGCAGCTTCGGCATATTTCATACCATTTACAAATTCGCTATTACTATAAGGAACTTCTTTTATAGGGTTAGCCTCTTCGCCAGTAAAATGTTTACCAATAATATTTGTAATGGGAATATTAAAATGTTGAGCAAATTTAAAATCACGTTCATCGCCGCAAGGCACAGCCATTATTGCCCCTGTGCCGTAACCTGCTAAAACATATTCACTTATCCAAACAGGAATTTGCTTACCGTTAAATGGATTTACTGCATATGCACCTGTAAAGCAACCTGTAATTTTTTTCTCTGCCATTCTATCTACATCGCTACGGCTTTTTACATAAGCAATATATTCATCTACTGCAGATGTTTGATCTGTAGTTTTTATTTGTTGCACTAAATCTAATTCGGGGGCTACAACCATAAAGTCTACACCAAAAATGGTATCGGGTCGGGTTGTGTAAACTTCAATTTCGAATTTTGAACCTTGCGTACCGGCAAGCAGGTTTTGAATTTCGAATTTAATTTCTGCACCTTCGCTTTTGCCTATCCAATTACGTTGCATTTCTTTCATGCTATCACTAAAATCTACTGTTTCCAGGCCTTCTAGCAATCTATCGGCATAAGCTGTAATACGCAAATACCATTGGCGCATTTTCTTTTTTACCACTGGATGCCCACCACGTTCACTTACTCCATTTACCACTTCATCATTTGCCAATACGGTTCCCAAAACTTCACACCAATTTACCTCGCCGTATTTACTAAATGCAAGGCGGCGTTGCATTAACCATTCTTCTTTTTGTGCAGTGCTAAAATTATTCCATTCATCGGCTGTAAACTCACTACTCCCTTTTGTTTCGTATTTTTTAATTAGCTCACTAATAGGCAACGCTTTTTTGCAGGTATCACAAAAATAGCTATTGAACAGTTGCAAAAAAATCCATTGCGTCCATCGATAATAATTAGGGCCGCTGGTTTGTACTTCTCTTTCCCAATCGTAACAAAAACCAATTTTATCTAGCTGGGCTTTAAACGTAGCAATATTTTTTTTAGTAGTTTCTGCCGGGTGTTGCCCTGTTTCAATAGCATATTGCTCAGCAGGTAACCCAAAACTATCAAACCCCATAGGGTGCAAAACATTATAGCCTTTTAAACGCTTATAACGGCTATAAATATCACTAGCAATATAACCTAGCGGATGCCCTACATGTAAACCTGCGCCACTTGGGTAAGGAAACATATCCAACACATAATATTTTGGCTTATTAAAGTTGTTTTCAACCTTATACACTTTATCGGCTTTCCATTTATCCTGCCACTTTTTTTCAATCTCGTTAAACTTGTATTCCATGTCCTAAATCCCTATCCTTCGACTTTGCTCAGGATTACTTTTTGTGTTTCGTTAATAATTATAATACAATCATTTTCTCTTTGTTTATCTTAGTTGTCATCTATCTGTCTAGGCTAGATAGATAGACTACTGTATCATATCTCTTTATTAAACTTTTATCTAAGCATATATTTTACCACTGAGATTTATCAAGGAATTACACAGAGAATTCTGCGTAAAATCATTTTACTCTTTTCTCAGCAATGAATAGCAAATGCTAAATAAAAGTTATAATAGTTGCTTATAGGCAACAATATATACACCAATAAAAATATCTTTGGGCAAACAATCGTTTTTGAGAAAGACGAAAATACAAAAAAGCGGCTAAAAACCTTTAAATTTGACCATCTTAATAAACTAACCTACTAACTATAAATATATATGTCTCAATTTGGAAAAGCAAGCAGCAAACGAGGTAAACCAACTTATGCGTATGCAATTATTGGTGTATCCTTAGTATTATTTTTATTTGGTATAGTGGGTTGGTTCTTTTTAAATCTTCGTAAAACGGGCGACTATTTTAAAGAAAACATACAAGTACAGTGTTTTTTAAACAGAGATGCATCTAAGAAAAGAATTGATAGCGTACAGAAATTTATTGCCACTTTATCCTCAACCAAATCGGTTGAATATGTTACTAAGGAAAAAGCCATTAAAAAATTTGAGGCCGATAATGATACAACATGGAGGCAATTTATTCAAAACAATCCACTTCCAGAAAGCTTAGATTTTTATGTAAAAGCTAGCCATGTACAAAGTGATAGCTTACGATCTATTTCCAACGCTATTGAAGCTAATTTTCCAGGGGTAATATCGGAGTACAAATATCCTGATGAAATTGTAGCTAAGGTTGGCAATTTTGCAAAATATTTATTTATTGGTTTTTTAGTAGCGGCTATAATTTTAACCATATTAGTAATTTTTTCTATTGATAACACCATAAGGCTTGCTATGTATAGCAATCGTTTTTTAATAAAAACAATGCAAATGGTAGGGGCTACTCGTTGGTTTATAGCAAAACCTATTAACATAAGAGCCGTTATTAATGGTTTAATATCTGCATTGATTGCGATAGTATTAATTTATACAGCGGTAATTTTAATAGAATCGATTAGGCCAGAGTTTAAAGCTTTAAGAGATAATAAAAGCATGATTTTATTATTTTTACTTATTATATTTTTAGGCGTTAGTATTACACTTGTAAGCACCCACCGTGCTGTAATTAAATACTTGCGTATGAAATTGGATGATTTATATTAATTTGCACAAATAATTTAATACAATGAGCAACGAAAAAAAACAACCACAATCTAACAACACCCTTTTTGGTAAGCAAAATTATAGCTGGATGTTAGCTGGTTTAGCCATAATGGCAATTGGCTTTATTTTAATGGCTGGCGGCAAAAGTGCCGACCCTAATGTGTTTGATGATAAAGATGTAAATGGTTTTAGACGTATTACACTTGCCCCAATTTTAATAGTAGCTGGTTTAATAGTGGAGATATTTGCTATTATGAAAAAACCTAAAGACAATTAAACATTAAACATTAAAAATTAAAAATATTTGCGGAGTTTAGGCTTCGCTTTTTTTGTGTTCCGTTTAAAATTATATCTTTAAAATAATAAACTTGTTAAATTTTTAATTTTAATTAATAAATGACCACGTTACAATCCATAATTATTGCTATAGTAGAAGGTTTGACAGAATTTTTACCCATATCTTCTACAGCACATATGCGTATTACCGAAAATTTATTAGGTATTAGTAACGAAGATAAATTTACTAAAGTATTTACTGTAGCTATTCAACTAGGTGCCATACTTTCGGTAGTCGTTTTATATTTTAAAAAGTTTGTTGATTTTAAAAATGGGCAATTCTATCTTAAATTAATTATAGCCGTTATCCCTGCATTACTATTTGGAAAATTATTTAGCGAAAAAATAGATGAGTTATTAGAGAAGCCAATTTTTATTGCTTGTGTAATGTTAGCAGGTGGTCTCTTTTTTTTATTTGCAGATAATTTATTTAGAGACCCCGAAATAAAAGACGAGAAAGATGTAAATTATTTAACCGCATTACGAATAGGTTTATTTCAATGCTTGGCCATTTTATTACCAGGCCTCAGCCGCAGTGCAGCTACTATTATAGGTGGTATGAGTTTAAAACTTACCCGTAATGCAGCTGCCGAATTTTCGTTTTTTTTGGCGGTGCCTACCATGTTTGCAGCAACGGTGTACAAATTATATAAATACTATAGCGACAACGGTGGCTTTTCATCTAACGAAATAAAGCAATTAGCTATTGGCAATATGGTAGCTTTTATAGTAGCCTTAATTGCTATTAAATTTTTTATAGGCTTTTTAAAAAAGCATGGCTTTAAAGTATGGGGTTGGTATAGAATAATTGTTGGGTGTATATTATTACTACTAATTTACATTGGTTACATTAAGTAAAATGGGTACATTTAAGTACCAAAACATACTAACATGCATAAATCTTTTAGCTATCTTAAGTCAGTATCTATTACTTTTTGTTGGTGTAAAGGTTCTGCTTCATAAACTATCTCTTTATCTTTTTTAAAAATTATACCTAAACAATACTACAAATGCAGCAAGAAATAATTGATATAGAAAACAGTTTAGTTCAAGAACAACAAACTGCTCCTAAAAAAGTTATACATAGTTGGGCAATGTTCGATTGGGCGAATAGCGTTTATAATTTGGTAATTACTTCAACCATTTTCCCAGCCTATTTTGAAAGTATGACCAAAGAAAGTAGCGAAAGTGGAATTACGTATGTTCGTTTTTTAGGAAGAAAATTTGTTAATACTTCTTTGTACGACTATGCACTTGCAGTATCGTTGTTAGTTGTTGCTATTGCTTTACCCATTTTAACATCCATTGCAGATAGTCGTGGCAGTAAGAAAAAGTTTATGACTTTTTTTCTTATCATGGGCAGTTTAGCATGCTCTGGCTTATGGTTTTTTAAAGGCCCCTCTTCCATTAATTTGGGTATTAGCTTTATGATGCTTGCCTGCATTGGTTTTTGGAGTAGCTATGTTTTTAGCAATAGTTATTTACCCGAAATTGCAGCACCAGCTGATAGAGATAGGGTTAGTGCAAAAGGGTTTGCTTATGGCTATGTAGGTAGTGTGATTTTACAAATTGTTTGCTTTGTATTTATTTTTAAACCAGAAATTTTAGGCGGCAATAAAGATACTGGCACTATTCAATATCAATTTTGTTTCATACTAGTTGGTCTCTGGTGGTTGTGCTTTGGCTTGTATTCAATAGCAAAATTACCCACACCAATAAGTGCGTTAGGCATCCAAACTAAAAAGAAAAATGTTTTTGTTGATGGTTATAAAGAACTAGCTATAGTTTGGAATCAACTTAAAACTATACCCGTTATAAAAAGCTATTTAGGCTCTTTCTTTTTTTATAATATGGGGGTACAAACGGTTATGCTTGCCGCTACCCTTTATGGCAAAAGTGAATTAGGAATACCCACCGATAATTTAATTATTACCATTTTATTAATTCAGTTAATTGCCATACCGGGTGCATATTTAATTAGTAAATTATCGGCAAAAATTGGTAACATACCAGCGTTAATGTGGGTTGTAGCATTTTGGGTTTTACTTTGCATAGCTGGTTATTTTGTACCTAAAGAGGGCATTTATCAATTTTACGCACTAGGTACTTGTGTAGGTTTTGTAATGGGGGGCATACAAAGCTTAAGCCGTAGTACCTACAGTAAATTAATGCCTAAAACAAAAGACACCGCCTCTTTCTTTAGTTTTTATGATGTTACCGAAAAAATTGCCATAGTATTAGGGTTGTTTACATTTGGTTTAATAAATGAATTAACGGGCTCTCAACGCAACAGTGTATTAGCCTTAATGTTATTTTTTATTTGCGGATTGATTGGATTGTATTTTACTAATAAAAAAATGAAGCAACTTATACAAACTAAATAGCATGAAACTTTATTCAATAAACACAGGGTATTTTAAATTAGACGGAGGTGCAATGTTTGGTGTAGTACCAAAAAGTATGTGGAACAAACTAAACCCTGCCGATGAAAATAATATGTGCAGTTGGGCGTTGCGTTGTTTATTAATTGAAGATGAAGGCAAATTAATTTTGATAGATAATGGCATGGGCAATAAACAAGATGCCAAGTTTTTTGGGCATTATTATTTACATGGCGATGATACGTTAGAAAAATCATTAGCCAAGCATGGTTTTACAAAAGATGATATTACTGATGTTTTTTTAACCCATTTACACTTTGACCATTGTGGTGGAAGTATTGAAAAAGATGGAGATAAATTAGTACCGGCATTTAAAAACGCCACGTATTGGAGTAATAAAAATCACTGGCAATGGGCTACACAGCCAAATGCAAGAGAAAAAGCAAGTTTTTTGAAGGAAAATATTTTGCCGATACAAGAAAGTGGACAATTGAAGTTTATAGAGGTGAATAGTGAAAAAGCAGAATTTATTAGTGAGTCATTAGTAGTTAGTAAAAACATTCCTCCACTTTCAACTTTCAACTCTCCACTTTCAACCCACTTAGATCTACTAATTGCCAACGGACACACCAATGCTATGATGTTGCCTAAAATAAATTACAATGGCAAAACCATTGTTTTTATGGCGGATTTGTTACCCTCCGCTGCACATATTCCTTTACCCTATGTAATGGGTTACGATATGTTTCCGCTTACCACCTTAAATGAAAAAAATGCTTTTTTAACCGAGGCTGTAGAAAATAATTATATTCTATTTTTTGAGCATGACCTTGTAAATGAATGCTGCACTTTACAAATGACAGAAAAAGGGGTTAGAGTTAAGGAGGTTTTTAAATTAAGTGATATTTAGTAAATTTTTTCTATAAAAAATATTTTTACCGCACACTAACTAACGAGGTTAGCGGATAGCGTAAATTTTTATACCCCATCATATCTACTTTTATACTGCCTACACTTATTGGACTTTCCACACGTAGTAATAATTTATTGGCATCATCACTAAACCAGGCATTCATTTTTTCGCCACCCTCAAAAATTGTACCTTTTAAAAGCAGTGGTTTTATTTTAATAGCGTTAAATTTTCCGTAACGAGTTTTAATTTTTTCTTTACCCATATAACGTATGTATAAATGAAAAACCTCATCATCTAAAAACATATCAAAAGGTATTTTATCGTTCACTTTGTATTTGCTATAATCAATATTACGGGCATAATAAACAGCACTAACTACATCTTGTATACAGGGAGTAGTTTTATAGGTCCCGTTTGTACTTATGGCAGTATTATTGGTTTGATTAAACGTAACATTATTATATTTTTTATAACCACCCTCATCTACATTTCGTATAAACTTGTACGGTAGTAAGTTGGTGGTATCGGCATAGCTTTCGTATCTATCTCTTACCTTAAAAAAATTATCAAAAAAGCTATACGATTTTCCTTCGCCAACAAAATGATAAACAGGTTTACCATTGTAGCGTTCTACATTGGCGCTAAACATAGCTTCGCCAGCACCTACATACATACCAAGGGTACTATAAAAAACTTTCATAGTAACCACTTCGCCATCTTTAAAAACAGTGTTTCGTATGGTACAAGGGTCGGCATAGTTTAGGGTAAAACTAATGCTAACTAAACCAATACATAAAATACCAATTTTTGTAAACTTAACTATCATTTTTCTTTAAAAATTTTCTTGCCTAAAATTAATGAACTACCTATTATTGCAGGAATAAATAAGTTGATAAACCATATACCAAAAGTAGTACCAATTATTCCTATAATGTTATTACTATATAAATTTAACAAGGCTACAGCAAATTTTCCTCGTATACCTAACTCCGCTATAGCTATGGTTGGCACTACTGCCAATACCCAAAACAATACAGTAATTGCCCAAAAGCCTTGCCAAAAATCTACTTGTACGTTTAACAGTTTAAACATTAAAACATATTGTAAGACGAAAATTATGTATCTAAGGAAAGATAAAAATAGTAATCTTAACAAAATTTTTACATCAAAATTTTCTAAAATATTAATGTATTTTTCAACTTTTTGTGCAAACGGCAATTTATCAATTAAACGAATTAACCAACTTAATTTAAAAAAAAACAAGCTTAAAAAAGTAGTCCCTAAAAAAGAAAATAAGGTAAATGTTCGTAGCCAAATTTTAGATAAACCCATCAACTGTTCACCATCAACCATTTGGGTAATGATTACAACTAAACCAAGGGTGCCCATTAGCATAGTTATTGTTAATTGTGCAATGCCACCCACCACAGAAAGAGATACCGCTTGCAATCGTTTACCCTCTTGCACAAATAAGACCCTACCAACATACTCACCAATACGGTTAGGTGTATTTAGCGAAAGAGCTACACCGCTTAACACCGATTTTATTGCTGTAAAAAATTTAATAGGGTACAACCTATTTATTAAAATTTGCCATTTTCTACTCTCTAGCCCCCAATTACAAAATGCCAAAACTACTATTAACCAAAAAAGCGGTGCTTGTTTACCAAAGGGCGCTTGTTTTATTAATAAAATACTATCGTAAATGCCTTGTTGTTGTTTTACTTGATTATATAAAGAATAAAATAACCATGCTGCTAATAATGGCCCAATTACCCAATTGATTATTATTTTAATACTTTTGTTCAATACACAATGTTAGTATTTTTTTATGACGTAAAATAGATAGCCATTGCAACAAAAAAAAATCATTATTTTAGGCGTAGACCCCGGTACAATTATTATGGGCTATGGATTGATAGAAATAAAAAATAATAAACCCTATTTACTGGAGCTAGGTGTACTTAAACCCGGGAAAGTAAGTGATACATACAAAAAGCTTCAACTTATTTTTAACACAATTAGTGGGTTAATTACAAAGTATCAGCCAACATCGTTTGCTATTGAGGCTCCCTTTTTTGGTAAAAATGTACAAAGTATGCTAAAACTAGGCAGAGCACAAGGAGTGGCAATTGCGGCTGCCATGCGCCATGGGTTAGATGTTACCGAATATTCACCCAAAAAAGTAAAACAAAGTGTGACAGGTAATGGCAATGCCGATAAAGAGCAAGTAATGAAAATGTTACAGCATATTTTACAGTTTACTGAAGATCCAAAACACTATGACGCTACAGATGCTTTGGCTGTAGCAGTTTGCCATCATTTTCAAAACGGACCAACAAGCACGGCTACTAAAACAAAAAAAGCAAAAGGTTGGGATGATTTTATAAAGAACAATCCAGAAAAAGTGAAGAAAAAATAATTGATCTGCACATAAAGTACCCATACCATAAAAATTTTGTAAATAAATTTACACCTCCGACAGTGTACTATCCCTTACCCAACGATAATGCGATTTGCTTAGATTTTTTGCCAACATATAAATAAAGTTTTAAAAAAAAGAAGAAGTTTTACGGAATGTTTGGGGTAAAGAAGATTATTTTTTAGGCAGAACTATGGATGAGTTTATAACCAAACTTCGTAAATATGTAAAGGCCGACCGTACGGTTGTTTTAGAAACAATACATGGTGTGGGTTTTAGGTTATTAATAAATTAATCATCCTAAATTCGATACAATTAACTCCTGTATTTTATTTAATTCTTCAGGAGTAGTTACTAATTTATTTCTAGTAAAATTTAAATCACTTGCACTGTTTATAGGCACTAAGTGCATATGTGCATGAGGCACTTCTATACCAATTACGCTTATGCCACAGCGTTTACAATCAAATACCTTTTCAATGGCTTTTGCAATGGGTTTTGCAAATACTAGCATTTCTGCTAAATAATCATCGGGCACATCAAAAATTTTATTTATTTCTAATTTAGGTACAACTAATACATGGCCTATAACAATAGGTTCAATATCTAAAAAAGCTATAAACTTATCACTTTCCGCTATTTTATTACACGGAATTTCGCCTTTAATTATTTTAGAAAATATAGTCATTTTTTTATTCACAAATTAAGCAAATTAACCCACAGATTTAAGGCATTTTGTTATACGACTCATGTTAATACTTGCTGAATTAGTTTCTATAAAAATCTACACTCAACGATTGATAAAATAAAAAAGCCGTTCAAACAAAATGAACGGCTTACAAAAATTATTTTAATCAACTATAATCCAATTCCTTCTACTTTAAACTTAAGCATTCCGGCAGGTACAACAACATCAACCTCATCGCCAATAACTTTACCCAATAAACTTTTACCGATTGGCGATGTCACCGATATTTTACTCAACTTTAAATCGGCTTCTTTTTCCGAAACAATTTGATAGGTTACTTTCTTTTTAGTATTCATATTTAATAAGGATACTTTAGTTAAAATGCTAACCTTGCTGGTATCAATATTTGTCTCGTCCAAAATTCTTGCGGTTGCAATTACGCCTTCTAAATATTTTATTTTGGCCTCTAGCATACCTTGCGCCTCTTTAGCAGCATCGTATTCTGCATTTTCTTTTAAATCGCCTTTTTCTCTGGCTTCTCCAATTGCTTTACTTGCAGCAGGTCTATCTACACTTTTCATTAAGTGTAACTCTTCCCTCATTTTTTCAAACGTATCTTTTTTTACATAATTTGTTTCTGCCATAAAATTCCTTTTAATAAATCAAAAAAATACAACGCCCCGTATTTACCAAGGCGTTGTAGTTAGTACAAATGTACAAAAAAATTATATACCTAACTTATCTAAAACTACTTTAGCCATTTTGTAAAAAGCTTCATGGCTATAACCTGCAATATGTGGTGTAAGTAAAACCTTGGGGTGTTTAGCTAAATAAGTAAGTTGCTCATTTTCGATAGGAGTATAGGTAGGTATTTTTTCGTTTTCTAAAACATCTAAAGCTGCTCCACTAATTTTATTTTGCTGTAGTGCAGTAATTAAAGAAGTTGTTTCTATTACTTCACCTCTTGATGTGTTAATAATTAATGGCTTCGTTTGTAACTGAATAAAAAAATCATTATTTGCCATATGTTTTGTTTCGGTAGTTAGGGGCAAATGAAAACTGATAACATCGCAATATTTTTTTATTTGCTCTAGGTTGGCTTCTTTAATATGCCCCTCTGCAAACCCAAACTTATATTTATCGTAGGCTAAAATAGTAACATTAAAAGCCGATAATAATTTTGCAAAAGCACTACCCGTATTTCCGTAGCCAATAATGCCTACTGTTTTACCAAATAGCTCTGTGCCTCTATTTTCATCTCTTATCCATTCTCCATTGCTAACTTGTTTATTACTAACCGATAGATTGTTGTATATGTTTAACAACATTCCCAAAGCATGCTCTGCCACTGCATTGCAATTACCCTCGGGGCTGCTAACACACTTTATACCTTTTGATTCTGCGTAAGCAACATCTATTAATTCCATGCCACTTCCCAGCCGGGCAATCCATTGTAGTTTGTTGGCGTTATCAATTATTTCTTTGTCTATAGTAAGCCGGGTAGTTACTATTAAACCCACGGCATTACTAATTAATAGCTTCAGTTCATTGTGGGGAATTGCCCAATTATACAAAATGATATAACCACTTTGTTGTAATCTATCCAACAAGTATTGATGTACTTTGGCCGTAACAAGTACAAGTTTATCTGCATTCATTTATGCGCTTTTGAAATAAGACGGAATAAAAGGTTACTTAGCTGCAATCATACTAATTTCTACATTTACGTTTTTGGGTAAACCTTTTACGGCTACTGTTTCTCTTGCAGGAAAATCATCGCTTTCAAAATATTTACCATAAATTTCATTTACCTGGCCAAACAATTCCATATCACTCAAAAAAATGGTAGTTTTAACTACGTTACTAAAATCCATGCTAGCCTGTGCTAATATGGCTTTAAGGTTTTGCATTACTTGATGAGCTTCTTCAATTACATCTAAATTTGCTAACTCCCCGGTATCTGGTTTTAAGGCTATTTGCCCACTAATAAATAACATATTGCCCGCTAATACTGCTTGATTATACGGACCAATAGGTGCAGGAGCATTGGTTGTACTAATTATTTCTTTTGCCATTTTGTTGATTATTTTTCTAAATGCAAATATATCTTTTATCAACCACCTATTTTTGTAAAAAAGAAAACTATGCAACTTGTTTTTTTAGGAGAAGATGAACAGTGGGAGGAGATATCGAAATCTGTTACTGATAATGAGTGTATTAGAGTACATTCTATAACTGATTTTTATGCCCAAGAAGCTGAAATTTATTTATATACAAAAGAAGATTTTATGCAACTTGATTTTGCTAAAATAAATAAACCCTTACTTATACATAGTGTTACCCAAACATTAGTACAATTAAATACACCAAAAAATGTGTTGCGTATTAACGGTTGGCCAACTTTTTTACAACGCCCTGTTTGGGAAATAGTGGGTACTATTACTCCAAAAATTATTGAAACCTTATCTACCTTTTTACAAAAAAAAATTATTAGTGTGCCCGATGAGGTTGGTTTTGCAACGGCTAACATAGTAAGCATGATAATTAATGAAGCCTATTTTGCCTTGGAGGTTGAAGTAAGCAGTAAAGCAGAAATTGATATTGCTATGAAGCTTGGCACTAATTACCCTTACGGACCATTTGAGTGGGCTAAAAAAATAGGAGAAAAAAATATTTACAACTTACTAAAAACATTAAGTGTACATCAAAAAAAATACACCCCAAGCAACTTACTAAAAAAAGAAGCTGAATAAACTATAATGGCACTTATTTTAACTATAGATACTGCAATTGATAAAGCTTTAGTTTGCTTTAGTAAAAAGGGAAACGTTTTGTGTAGTGCTGTTAACGAAAATCAAAAAGAGCATGCAAGTTTTTTACAAGTAGCTATAAAAAATTTGTGTGTTGAATATAATCTTGAATTAAAAAATGTAGATGCTGTTGCTGTAACAAGTGGGCCAGGAAGTTATACGGGTTTACGAGTAGGTATGGCAAGTGCAAAGGGATTATGTTATGCATTAAACAAACCATTAATTACACTAAGTACCCTAGAGTTATTGGCAATAACTACCATACAATCATCTGCTATTTATGCAAAAAATACAACAGCACTTATTTGCCCTATGATTGATGCTAGGCGAATGGAAGTATTTACAGCCATTTACAATAAAAATTTAACCCCTATTTTACAGCCTACACCGTTGGTTATTACGGACAGTTTTTTTACCCAACTGTTAGATGCACAGCCCATTTTATTTGTGGGTAATGGTGCTTTTAAAATAAATAATCTTTACAGCCATTTCAATATTTTAATAGACCAACTAAACATTTCAACTACTGCCCTAACAAGCTTATCGTACCAATTTTTTGAAAATCAATGGTTTGCAAACCTTGCATATGCTGTACCTAACTATTTAAAAGAGTTTGAAGATAATTTAAACAAAATTCCAAAATAAATGTTATATATTAAAGTATTTTCGTATAAATTTATGAAATAGTTATATATTTATTGTTCAAGCATTCTTTAAATTTTTTTTAGTATTATGGTAGAGCCAATCGTAAAAGAACATTCTATGTCCTCAGAAAAACTTGTTTCGGAATCATTATTAAACGTTGATTTTCAGTCAGTTAAAAAAGCCGCAATGGTATTAAGGGCTTTAAATCACAAACTTCGTCAACAATTATTAAAATTAATAGAAGATGAAAATAAAATTACGGTTACGGAAATTTATGTAAAACTTAGAATAGAGCAATCTGTTGCTAGTCAACATTTAGCTATTTTACGTAAAGCAGAAATTGTGGTTACAAAAAGAGATGGTAAATTTATTTACTACACCGTAAATCACCAGCGTATTGAAGAAATTAACAAATTTGTAAAAGAATTAGTAGGCTAATTTTGTTTTATCTAAAATGTTTTAAAAGCGTTTAACACTTTAGTTAAACGCTTTTTTTTAACTTTACTTTTTAACAGATTTATTATGATTATAGAACAAATTTATACCAACTGCTTAAGCGAAGCAGCATACTATATTGAAAGCGAAGGTGAAGTAGCCATTATTGATCCGCTAAGAGATACAGATGAATATGTAAAACTTTCGAAAGATAATAATGCCTCTATTAAATATATTTTTGAAACTCATTTTCATGCCGATTTTGTAAGCGGACATATTGATTTAAGTAAACAAACTGGCGCTCCAATAATTTATGGCCCTAATGCTACTACCAATTTTGCTGTACACCATGCAAAAGATGGCGAACTCTTTAAACTAGGTAAACTTACCATAGAGGCTGTACATACACCAGGGCATACATTGGAAAGTACGTGTTATTTATTAAGAGATGAGAACGATAAGCCCCATGCTATTTTTACTGGAGATACATTATTTGTAGGCGATGTAGGTAGACCAGATTTAAGCAGTGGTAATATGACAAGCGAAGAACTTGCCGGTGTAATGTATGATACTATCCAAAATAAATTACTGCCCCTAGCCGATGATATTTTGGTTTACCCGGCACATGGGGCTGGAAGTAGTTGTGGCAAAAATTTAGGATCCAATACCTTTAGTACCATAGCTGAACAAAAACAAACTAATTATGCACTGCAACCTCAAACTAAAGAGCAATTTATAAAAGCTGTTACTACTGGGCTTGGGACAGCACCAAAATATTTTGCAATAAATGCTCAAATAAATATGAACGGTTACGAGAGCTTAGTTATTATAAAAGAAAAAGGATTAACCCCACTAAGTGTAAACGCTTTTAAAAAATTAATAAGTGAAGATGTATTAGTTTTAGATACAAGGCATGCCAGCATATTTACACAAGGCCATATACCTACCTCTATTTTTATTGGGTTAGAGGGAAGATTTGCTGAATGGGCTGGTAGTATTTTACCATTTGATAAACCTATAATTTTAGTAACCGAAAATGGTAAGGAAGAAGAAACCGTAATACGCCTTAGTCGTGTTGGTTTCGATAAAATGCAGGGGTATTTAAAAGGTGGTTTTGAAGCTTGGCAAGCCGCTGGCGAAAAAGTAGATATGATTGTTGATGTTGAAGCAGATGAGTTAGCAATGGATATACCACACGATCCTAATTTAGTTGTAGTAGATGTACGTCGAGAAACCGAATATGCAGATGGACACCTAAAAGATGCACAAAATTTACCACTGCATGAAATGACAAATGTTGCACATCTTGCCCAATTTAATGATTCCCAGAATTTATACATACACTGTGCAGGTGGATACCGAAGTGTAATTGCTGCTAGCATTTTAAAAAAAGAAGGCATCCATAATTTACGTAATGTATTGGGTGGATGGGCAAAAATTAAAGAAGAGAAAAAGCTTAAAATAGAGAAGGATGTGAGTGTGTTGAATTAGGTTATAGGGCACTAATTTTAAACACTACCTTGGTTTGTGTTAGGGATGACAGTCAACACTGTGTATAGATTAATTCCTTTTTTTCGTGTGACACGAAGGGTTTGTCACTAAAAACTATTCTATTATTACACCATACTCCTCTTTATACTCATACTTAAATCTGCGATGGCTCCATAAATAATTAGCAGGATCTTCTTGTATGGTTTGCTCTAATTTATTTTTATATAAAAGTGTAAGCTCTCCTTTTTTTGTATGCATGCCGGGCTCTGCTAATAGGCTACTTTCAAAATGATAGTAGCCTCGTTTTACTTTTTTAAAAGATACATATACACTAGCTAAATTATTTTTTGTAGCGCCTTTCTCTGGCCCAGCTAGAAAGGGAGTAGGTCTTCCAAAAAAATTCATCCAATACCCCAAGCTTGGGTTGGCAGGGTTTTGATCGGCAGCTAACCCTAATGCATATCTTCCTGTAAACACCTCATGCATACGGCTTTTAAATTCGTTAGCGCCAACTAATATGGTACCGTAACGTTTTCTAATATTAAAAATAATTTTATTAAACGCTTTATTAGTGATAGGCATATAAATACCTACAAAGGGTATACTTAACTTGTACGAATAAAAATGGTTTACATACTCCCAATTAAATTGATGCCCTGCCAACAAATTAATATTATACCCTTTTGCAATTAACTCATTTATACTTTCGAAGCTCCCTGTTGTACGTTTTAAAAATTGTTTTTTTGAAAGAGAAATAAATTTAATGGTTTCAATAAATGTATCGGTAAAATAGCGGTAAAATTGTTTAGCAATAATAATTCGTTCAGCTTCGGTTTTTGTAGGAAAAGCAATTTTTAAATTATTAAACACCACTTCTTTTCTGTACTTAATTATATGGTATAACAAAAATGCAATAAAATTGCTAATACCATATAAGATAAAAAAAGGTAACAAGGATAGTAAGTATAATAAAGGATAAATTATGTAATACATTTTTAAAGTATGGTGTTTTATGCTTTTGAATGGTGTTGTAGAAAATCTGTTTTGTAATGCAAGCCTCTACTTTCGTGCCTAAACTGTGCACTTTTTACTATTAGGTAAGCTACCGTAATGATATTACGCAACTCACAAAGCTTTGGCGATACACTTGTTTTTTTGTACAACTCTTTTGTTTCTTCAAATAATAAATTTAAGCGTTTCATTGCTCTATGCAATCTTTCGTTATTTGGTAATTTAGGAGTTCTCAATCCACACGTCATTCTCTTTTAGTAAATTTATCAACTCGTCAACCGCTACTTCGCTAGGTATATTTTTCTTTACTACTTCTTTGCCTTTATATAAGGTGATTTTTCCTACACCACTACCTACATAACCAAAATCAGCATCGGCCATTTCGCCAGGGCCATTTACAATACAACCCATAATGGCAATTTTTAAGCCTTTTAAATGATTAGTAACTGCTCTTATTTTTGCAGTGGTTTCTTGCAAATCAAATAAGGTGCGGCCACAACTTGGGCAGCTAATGTATTCGGTTTTACTAATACGTTTACGTGTTGCTTGTAAAATACTAAAACTGGTATTATTTAAAAACTGATGGTTGTTTTGTACAGGCAAATAGGTTCTACCACTTGCTTGTGTATTTTTAAGTTTGCTTGGATCATTCATTAACCAAATGCCATTACCCATATTATCTAAAAATAAGGCCCCAGCTTTTTGGCTAAAATGTATTAATTGTTCATCAACAGTCGTGTGGTGGCTTTCAACAGAAATTATTATTGGTTGGTTGGTTTGCTTTGCAAAATTTCTACAATCATTTAGACTATTTTGTTCGTTGCTATATATACAATATACAGCCGTTTTATCTTGCTTAGTTACAGCTAACAATTCATCATAATTTTGTGCAACGTCAATGGCAACAAAATTTAGTATTTTACTTTTTGCTTTTGCATCAATAAATTCTTTCCCTTGAAATAAAGGAAAATATTTTTGTTTGTCATCAATAATTGCCCAAACATTAGCATCAACTAAAACGTTTAATGTTCCTGGTAATGCAAAGTCGATACGTTTATTTCCGGTGTAAATATAATCTGCGGCAGCATCGCTAATATTCCATTTATCTGTTTCCTCATTGTATGTGTAGCCAATACTTTGCAAAGCATTGTGGGTAATATTTTCTGCCAACATAAAATCGGCAATTACAATAGGTACATGGCCTTTACCAATATTAGCAACAACAGTATCAATTCCTTTAGCAGCTTGTTGAAATACTATCTCATTTTTTAATTCTTTAGTTTCTACATTCAACGCTACTAAATCTTTACAAACGGGTATTTCAAACTCTGGATCTTCTGTTAAACTAACTCTAATAGTATCGCCAATTCCTTCTTGTAATAAGGTACCAATACCAATGGCACTTTTTATTCTTCCATCTTCGCCATCGCCAGCTTCGGTTACACCAAGGTGCAAGGGATAACATTCGCCAAACTCATCTTGCATATGTTTAACTAAAAGCCTGTATGCCTCTACCATTACAATGGGGTTACTGCTTTTCATACTCAACACAATGTTGTGGTAATCTTCGTTTCTTGCAATACGCAAAAATTCCATAGCACTTTCTACCATTCCAATTGCGGTGTCTCCATAGCGGCTCATAATTCTATCGCTAAGGCTGCCATGGTTTGTACCTATACGCATGGCAGTACCATACGCTGCACAAATTAAAACTAGTGGAGTAAATCGTTCTTTTATTCGTTCAATTTCTTCTGCATATTCAGCATCGGTATAGTCAATTTGTTCAAATTTTTTTTTATCTACATAATTACCTGGATTTACCCTTACTTTTTCTATAATTTTTGCGGCAATTTCTGCTGCATTTGGTGTAAAATGTATATCGGCAACTAAGGGTGTGGTATACCCCCTTTTATGCAATTCTTCTTTTATGATTTGTAAATTTTCTGCTTCATTTTTACTTGGTGCAGTGATACGCAACAACTCTGCACCAGCCTGTATACAACGAATACTTTGCTCAACCGTAGCTTGGGTATCCATGGTGTCGGTGGTTGTCATTGTTTGTATACGAATAGGATGACCATTACCTAAAAGCAACTTGCCTATTTTAACTTCCCTTGTTTTTAATCTAAAATTCATAGTACAAAAATAACATAAAAAAAGCCCCAAAGGTTGGAGCTGTAAATTTTAACTTATTACCAGTGCATTAAAAGGTTTTTACAAGGCCAGACGAGGAGTCAGACCTTATTTTACCAATCCTTTTCAGGACTTTTGGGAGAGGCTACATTTATTTTCTTCAACGCTACTTTTACCTAGTCTAATTTTTTCTTTTTGTTGTAAAGCTTTTAATTTTTCTTCAGCATCTTGCTTACTTATTTTTGAAGGCTTTTGCTGATTATTTTTTTCTTCTTCGCCTTTCGGTTTTTATTTTTCCAGTTTAGTAAATAAAAATAAAGGGCAATAAAAAAAGGTATTGCAAGTAATATAAAAAGGTATGGTATATATTGGAATGAAAACATTGTATTTTGTTCTGCCCACAAAGGCAAAAAAGGCAAAAAATTAATCAATAATCGAAAATATCAGTTACATCTAACCAATTTTCATCAGTTTATGGAGGTTTTTCTTTGCCTTTCTTAACTCTTGCCAAATAAATAATTATCCATATTATTGGCAGAATAAAAATGCTATCCATTACAAAATGATACTTAAACTATTTATGCAACTTAAAAAACATTTCTAAACTAAAATGTTAAATTGAATGTATAAACGCCTAATTAGCACACCAGCAAATCTGACGGCATGCAGGTTATCGCATTTAAAAATTAATTATTTCTTTCCTTCTAAAAAACCCAATTGTTTCAAAATTCCTTTTGTAATGTTCATTCGTATCGTTTTCATATCTACTTCTTTTTGTGGTGTTTTTATAAAGGTTACAAAAAAGTAAACATGCCTATTTTCTTCAATCCATCCAGTCATCCAACCTATTGCATTTCCATTTTCCTCAAACCCCATACCTGTTTTATAACTTAATTTATACGCCGTATTTTGCTCTTGCAGCATTACATTACGTACCATTTCGTGTACACTTTTTCTAAATGGTAATTTATCAAAATACAAGCGTTTCATTAATCCCAGCTGTTCATCTGGCGAAATTTTAAGTTGATTATTCAACCAAAAAGAGTCAATAGGCCCTGCTATTATTTTATTACCATAGCCTACACTATCTATCCAACGTTGCATGGTATCTTTTCCTATACGCTTTGCCACTTCTTGATAATAAGGTACACTACTTAGTTTAAAAGCTTCTTTCATATCCATATCTTTATTCCACTCTTCATTCCATCTTTTTACACCATCCCATTTTATTAGCATAGTATCGTTTTCAATTGCACCGGTTTGCAAACCAATTAAGCTGTTTACAATTTTAAATGTACTTGCTGGCGAAAACCTTGTGGTATCTAATCCCAAATTGTATACCATCACATCGCCTGTGGCATTATCGTACATGGTAAAGCACCCATCTACTTTATTTTCATCAAAATATTTTTTTAGGCTGTTATCTATTTTAGCTGTGTTAACTGAACAAGAACTTAGAAAAATGAAAAATGAAAAATTAAAAATTAAAAATCTTCTTTTTGAAAAATACTTCATAATAATATATATTGTTTAAGCCCCCTTAGGGGTTTGTTGTTTTATTTGTAAGATGATTAGCTGAGGCATCAAGCGCTTCGTAAAACTCTTTGCCGAATTTGCGTATTAAGGGTTCTTTTAAAAATTGATAAACGGGTACTTTTAATTTTTTGCCTAAAGTACAAGCGGCTTTACAGTTATCTTCCCTAGGCTCGTAATTAACATATTCAGTTGTTGTACGTTTGCTTTTTTTTGTTATGATGGGAAACAAATGACAGCTTATTGGTTTTTTCCAAGTTACTTTTCCATCTAAATAGGCTTGCTCTATTCCGCATTTTACAATGCCTTGTTTATCTACAATACCATACACACAAATTTTGCTATCAATAGTTGGTGTTACCCAACCATATTCTTTATCATACACGTACCTGCCTTGCCTATCAATTTCTTTTTTACTCTCCTCATTTAAATAAGGAAGCACAGCTTCAAAAACATCATTAATGTGTTGTAGTTCTTCTTTTTCTAGTGGTGCGCCAGCATCCCCATCTACGCAACAGGCTCCTTTACATTTACCCAAATCGCAAACAAATTGTTCTTTAACAACTTCATCGCTAATTAAAATATTGTTGATTGCAATCATGGGTGCAAAGGTACTAAGGATAGAGAATTAAATTAAGTAAAACATTATTTATTGGCCCACCTAAACGTATTTATTAAATGTTCAATATCTTTTTGTAAAAAATCTTGCACTGGGCGTAGGCTATCGGCATTAGGTGTAGCATCAAAATATAAAGCACCACGTAAAAAATTAGTGGTGGTATCGGTTAAAAAAAATTGTTTGGCGGTGGCTGCATTACCACCTACTTTAAAAAATATACCCGAAATACCATTTTTAGTCAGCATTAAACTATCTTTTATAGATGAGGCTATACTTTCGTTTTTATTAGTAAGTTTAAACGCATCGGCTACCATTTTATCAAAATAATTTATGCCAGAACTATCTTTATATTGACCATTGGCTTGTTTTATTTTATATAACGCTTTACCGCCTATTTTTTTGTAGCTCAAAAATATTCTTCCGTTAAAATTTGGAAAGTCAATATTATACCAAAACGGACTTTCGGGGTCGTTATCAAAATAGGTACTATCTTTTACAATACTAGCATAGCTTGGGTATTCAAAAGTATAAGGCACTCCTTCTTTACTAAATGTTTGGTAGCTTCTTTCAGGAAAATCTATTTTGTAGTAGCCTCTTTTTTTGGAGGTATAGGTGGAGTTGCAGCCATTACAAAATATGCAATATGCAATGAGCAATACACAAATTGAAAATTCAAAATTCAAAATTGAAAATTTATTTAACTTCATTCTTTTTACTTACAATAACTTTTACCTTATTAATTCTATTTTTATTTATATCAAGCGGCACAAAAATAAAATCTCCACTACTTACTTCTTCATTTACTTGTGGAAATTCGCCTGCAATTTCTAAAACCAATCCGGCTAAAGAATCACTATCGCCACGTATAGTTTCAAATACATCATTTTGTAAACCCATTACTTTTACAACATCGTTTATCATTGTTTTCCCCTCAAAAATAAACGTATACTCATCTATTTTTTTATTTACACTTTCTTCATCATCAAATTCATCTTTTATTTCGCCTATAATTTCTTCCATAATATCCTCCAATGTAACAATACCGCTTGTGCCGCCAAACTCATCAACTACTACAGCAAAATGGTTGCGTTTATTTCTAAACTCTTGCAACAAATCTTCAATTAATTTTTGCTCATGTACAAAGTGTGGTTGGCGCATTAACGTATGCCAATCAAAATTTTCATTTTCGTTTAAATAAGGTAATAAATCTTTGGTATGTAACATGCCAGCCACATCATCTAAACTATTTTTATACACAGGCAAGCGGCTGTATTGCAACGATTCAATTTTTTTTATAGTATTACTAAAACTAGCACTATACTCTATTCCACTAACATCTAGCCGAGTGCGCATTACTTGCTTTACAGTGGTATCGCTAAATTTACGTATGCCTTTTAAAATTTGTTTTTCTTCAATTGTAGCTTCATGCTCTGGTAATAAATCAATGGCATAATCTAAATGGCTATTATCTAACCTAGAGGATTTATCGGATGTAAATTTTTGCTCTACCCCATCACTAAATTTTACTAAACGTTTGCTAAATTTATAAAAAATGCTATTAAATATTTCAATAATTAAGGATGCGTTAACTGCAAATAAAATTTTGTGATGCGTTGCCCAGACTTTTGGCAAAATTTCGCCAAACAGAACCAATAAAGAAGTTACGGCTAATACTTTTATAGAAAAATTTATCCAAAAATTTAAATGTAATTCACCTAAAACGCCATCAATTAAAATATTTGAAATTAAAATGATACCAATGTTTACTAAACAGTTGGCAATAAGCATTGCCGCCAATAAGGTTTTGGGTTGCTCTAACAACGTAACAATACGCCTATACGATGGCTGTTGTTTTGTTTTAAGCATATTAATATCTTTTTGTGTAAGCGAAAAAAATGCTACTTCACTACCAGCTACAAAAAAGGAGAGTACAAATAATACAAGTAAAGCAATGGCTAAAACAGCGGAAGCCGCAGGGTTTATAGATAGAAAAAAAACGGGGAAATTAATATTCAATACGGAATAATACTCCAAAGCAAGTTGTTTTAATTAAAAATAATTTGCCTTTTTAAAAAGGCAAACGTTCGGTTCCTTCATCCATAGTAGGTATGTCTGCACTGCCTAATGTATCCATACCATCTCCACCTACCACAGCACCATCAGTTCGTTTATCTAACATTATTAAATTATCGCCAACAATTTCTGTTGCAAATTTTTTGTTTCCTTCTTTATCTTCCCAACTACGAGTTTTTAAGCGCCCTTCAATATATACAAGGCTGCCTTTATGTAAATACTTTTGTGCTAACTCGGCTAACCCACGCCATAATACTACAGTATGCCACTCTGTTTGAGATATAAGTTTACCACTTTTATCTTTATAGGTTTCTGTAGTGGCCAACGAAAATTTTGCCACACCAATATTACCTTCCAAAAATTGCATATCGGGGTCTTTACCCAAATTGCCAATTAGCATTACTCTATTTACGCCTCTCATATGTTTATTTATTGAGTATGTTATGTAAGTGTTTTACAATCAAATTTAAAGATACTTTTTATCTTGTAAATATGTATTAATAAATTTTGGAAAACTTATTTGATGTAGTAGCTTTTTGGGCACCCACTTAAAGTTTTCAATCTTTACTTTTTTAGATACCTGTAAAATACAAAATTTACCTTTAATTAATTGATGACTAAGTATTTGCGAATATTCATTTGAAACACTATCTAATAAATAGGGTATATCACTTAAAAGGCTTTTAAACTGTTTTGTATTTTTAATTTGTTGGTACGATGATTTTTTTGGCATTTGTATCAGCATAAACTCATGCAAATTTTGCCAAATATCTTTGTCGGTTCTTTCTTTAATATAAACGCCTTCTTTATATTCAATTATAAAATAATAAAACCACCTTGTTTTTTTAGCAACCGATTTTTCTTTAATGGGCAGTTTATCTACCAATGCTAACTCAAAGGCTTGGCATTTTTTTTGTAATGGGCAGCTACTACACAGGGGTTGCTTAGGTTTACAAATAGTAGCCCCAAAATCCATTATGGCTTGGTTATAATTTGCTGCATTTTTACCATCTAATAATTGCTGTGCTAACGTAGCTAATAATTTTTTGCCTTTTGTGCTGTCTATGGGCAAATCAATATTAAAAAATCGAGTAAGCACTCTAGTTACATTACCATCTACCACAGCATAGGGTAAGTTGTAAGCAAACGATGCAATAGCAGCTGCGGTATAGGGCCCTACTCCTTTTAGCTTTAAAATATCTTCGTGCCTAGTTGGAAATTTTGATTTATATGTAGTAACAATTTCCTTTGCAGTAGCTATTAAATTTCTACACCTATTATAATAGCCCAAGCCTTCCCAAAGTTTAAATACTTTTTTTTCCTCTGCATTAGCTAAATCATTTATAGTAGGAAAATGTTGTACAAATGCGTTGTAATACTCCAACCCTTGCTCTACCCTAGTTTGTTGCAATATTATTTCGCTTAGCCAAATTTTATAGGGGTCTTTTTCGCCTTTCCAAGGCATTTTTCTGGCATTTGTATTTAAATGCCAAAATAATAGGTTTTTTGTAAAGTATTTTTCGGTTAATTTGTCCATTTTCTAAAACAAAATTATTAGTTAACTTTTTTAATACAGTTGATTTTACTGATAGTTAATTGATATTCAATTATTTGAAAGTAAAAAACGAGCCTATTTTTATTTTGCAAAGATGCTGATAATCATAGGGTTATTTTGGTATTTTCAAAAAAAGTTGTACTTTACTTTTATAAATTTTAACCTTTAATAAATAGCTATCATGAGAAAAGCAGACTTAATTAATAGAATTTCTGAAAAAACAGGTATTCCAAAGATAGATGTACTAGTTAGTTTAGAAACAATGTTTAAGGAAATTAAACATTCTTTAACCAATGGCGAAAATATTTATATACGTGGGTTTGGTAGTTTTATTACCAAAAAAAGAGCCGCAAAAATTGGCAGAAATATTAAAAAGAATACTGCAGTTGAAATTCCTGCACATTTTATACCTGCATTTAAACCTGCAAAAGAGTTTATGTTAGATGTTAGAGCGTCTAAAAACATAAAAGAAAGCAGCAATAAACATGATGATACTGAGGATTAGTAGTTGTACCTTTACACTCTTAAAATTTTAAGGTGAAAAAACAACTAATTTTTACAGGTATTGGTGCTTTATTGGTAATCAGTTTATTTTTGGGAGGTAACATAGTACCCAAAAAAATAGAACAACCTACAGCTTCAAAAAAGGAGGCTAAACTATTCAACATCAATGGTTTTATTAAAGAGGCTAAACAAAAATTAACACCTGCACAGCTTACCTATTTAGCAAACCTAGAAAATACTGTTACAAGAGGGGATGTAACTACCCAACAAATACAAGCAAATACAGCCTTAGCAAATTTTTGGAAAGACACTACAAAAGCCTTTGAACCTTATATATTTTATCTTTCCGAGTCAAGTAAATTGGATAATTCAGAAAAAAACCTCACCTTTGCAGGCCAATTAATTTTAGCAAACTTAAGAAGTGAGCAAGATGAAGCTAAATTAAATTGGGAAACCGAGCAAGCCATTGGCTTATTTGAACAAGCTTTAAAAATAAACCCTACCAGTGCCGATTTAAAAATTGGATTAGGTAGTTGTTACATTTTTGGCAAAGGAAGATTTGGAGGTGCCGCAGAAACTATGCAAGGCGTTCAAAAAGTATTAGAAGTTGTACGAACAGATAGTATGAATATGAAGGCGCAATTAGTTTTAGGTATTGGTGGTTACATAAGTGGGCAATACGATAAAGCTATTGACCGTTTAACAAAAGTGATAACTACAGAACCTCAAAATTTAGAAGCTATTGCTTTTTTAGCCGATACTTATGCTGCAAAAGGCGATAAGCAGGAAGCTATAAAGTGGTACCAACTTAGTAAACGTATGGCTAACGACCCACACTATACCGAGGAAGTTGACCAACGAATAAAAGAATTGAAATAAAACGAATTAATATTATTATTAAAAACAAAAAAGACTAGTTATGCCTTGTGGTAAAAAGAGAAAACGTCATAAAATCGCAACTCATAAGCGTAAAAAACGTTTAAGAAAGAATCGTCATAAGAAGAAGTAATCCTTTTTTTTATTCGGTCCCGAAATACTTTGGGACACATGCAGTTGCATTCGAATACAATATATTGTATAGTGTATTTGAATGCCATTATGTTTTCCATCCATCAAGTTTAATGGTCTTACAAACTTTATAGGTTGACCAAAGAATTAATTATTAATGCTACACCACAAGGGGTTGAAATTGCCCTTTTGGAAGATAAAAAACTGGTAGAATTGCACAGTGAAAAAACTGATGCAAACTTCGGTGTTGGAGACCTATACTTGGGAAAAGTAAAAAAACTTATACCTGGCTTAAATGCTGCCTTTGTTGATGTAGGTTTCGAAAAAGATGCTTTTTTACATTATACCGACCTTAGCCCCTACCTACGCTCTATTCTAAAATTTACAGGAGATGCTATTAATGAAAAAAGTGAAACCTCTTTTGATTTTACAAAATTTAAAGTAGAGCCAGAAATTTTAAAAACAGGTAAAATAACAGAAGTACTTAGTGGCAAGCCAAATGTTTTGGTACAAATTTTAAAAGAACCCATAGCAGCAAAAGGCCCACGTTTAACTTGTGAGCTTAGCCTTCCTGGCAGATTTGTTGTGGTAACCCCATTTAATGATATTATTGCCGTAAGCCGTAAAATACATAGTGGTGAAGAAAGAAAACGCCTACAAAAAATTATAGAAGCTATAAAGCCAAAAAATATTGGTGTAATAGTACGTACCGCTGCAGAAGGCAAACAAACAGCCGAACTACACGAAGATTTAATAGCACTTACTGGCACTTGGAATACCATACAACAAAATTTAAAAGGCGCAACACCTCCTACAAAAATTTTAAGTGAGCAAGGTAAAACCACTAGTATTTTAAGAGATTTATTAAACGAAGATTTTAATAAAGTAGTTATAAATGATAAAAACATTTATGCCGATGCTAAAGCGTACATACAACGTATAGCAGCAGATAAGGCGGATATTGTAAGCTATTACAACAATGACTCTCCAATTTTTGATAGCTATGGCGTAACAAAACAAGTAAAAGCAGCTTTTGGAAAAACTGTAAACTTGCCAAGTGGTGCTTATTTAATTGTAGAACATACCGAAGCTTTGCATGTAATTGATGTAAATAGTGGGTATAAAAGTGTAAGTAATAACCAAGAGCAAAATGCGTTAGAAACAAATTTAGAGGCTGCGGCTGAAATAGCTTGCCAGCTTAGACTAAGAGACCTGGGGGGCATTATTGTGGTAGATTTTATTGATATGAAATTGCCCGAAAATAAAAAGAAATTGGCCGATGCCATGGAAGAATACATGAAGCCCGATAGAGCAAAACATGCTGTATTAGGTATTAGCAAATTTGGTTTAATGCAAATTACTAGGCAGCGTATGAAGCCAGAAATGAACATTAATACCACCGAAGTTTGCCCAAGCTGCGATGGTACTGGAAAAATTAGTAGTTCCCTTATTTTAGAAGATGAAATAGAAAAGAATTTAAGCTACCTTATTATGCAAAAGCATAAAGGCTTAACTATATATGTACACCCAATTGTATTAGCCTATTTAACTAAAGGTTGGTTACTTAGTAAAGTAAGTAAATGGAGGCGTAAGTACAAGCAGCGTATTAAAGTAGCTGCCAATAATAACTATCACCTAACAGAGTTCAAGTTTTTTGATGATAGCGAAGAGGAGATAAAATTATAAAAAAAGGAGAATGTAAAACATTCTCCTTTTTTTATAATACCTATTTTTTAATGCTGATGATTATGCATCATCCCTGTTAATTCTTCTGCAGTAACTTCTTTTTCTTTTGGTTTTACCTGAGTTTCCATCCAAGCAAACAATTTTTCGGTAATAAGGCGGCGGTAAGTTGCATCTACTTGCTTTTCATCTTTCATCATTCTATCAATATAGCTTTCTAACCAACTTGTATCATCGCCTAATTGCATGGTACCAAAATAACGCATTACTTCTACTTTCATATACTCCCTCAACTCTTCGTTGCTTACTTCTAACTTATTATCGGTAATTATTTTATCGCTTATTAATGTCCATTTTAATTGACCACTAAACCCTGGGAATTCTGCTTCGGCTTCCTCAGCTGTTTTTGGTTTTTCGCCACCATTTTGCAACCAGCGTTTTAAAAACTCGGCCGGAAACTCCATTTTAGTTTCATCTAATAAAAAATGATATAATTGATCTTGCAATTGATTACGGCTTTGGCCATTCCAATAGTTTTGTATTTCTTGGGTTAAATTTTCTCTTAACTCGGCTTCGGTTTTTATTTCTTTTGCAGGGTAAATTTCTTTAAAAAACTCTTCGTTTAATTCTCTTTTTTCTACCAGCCCAATTTTTGCAATGCTTAAATTAAAATATTTATCGGCAGCAGTTTCTGCATCTAAACCTAAGTCGGCAACAAAAGCCGCTAACTTATCTTTTTCAAATGCTTTACCTAATTGCACTACAACAGCATCACCCAATTTTTTACCCATAAATTTCTTTTGGGTAGCAGTTGTTAAGTATTTTACAATTACCGAATTTTCTTTGCTTACTCCACCCTCTACTGCATCACCGTCTTTATTGCTTTCGGTAAATAAAATATTCAATACATTTTCTTCAGTATCGATAGTTTCTGGCTCCGTCATTTTGCCCCCTTTTATTTGCATACGGCCAATTTCTTCATCAACCATTGCATCGGTAGCTTTTACCTTGTTTAGGGCTAATTTTGCTTTACTAAAATCTGGTAAGGTGTAGGGCGGTTTTAAACCAATTTCAAAACCAAATTCGTAATCGGCTGGGTTATTCATATCCAAGCCTTTAACATCATTATCTAGGGGTAAGGGTTGAGCAAAAATATCTGGCTTCTCGGTATTTAAATAATTGTATAATTCTTTTTCGATTGTTTTTAAAACCTCATCAGTAAAAATAGATGCTCCATACATTTTTTTTACCATCCCTACTGGTACCATCCCTTTTCTAAACCCAGGTATATTTGCTGTTTTAGCGTATTCTTTTATTTTTTTATCAAACGTAGGAAAGTAATCGTCTTTACTAATTTTAACGGTTAATTTATCGGTTAAAAGTCCTACATTTTCTCTTACAACTGTTGCCATTTTGCTATTTATTAGTTAGTTAATACGTTAATTGGTTAACACATTTAATAGTTTTACTATTAAACGAATTAACCAATTAACAGTTATTTTAGTCCGGATGATAGGGGTCGAACCTACATGGATCACTCCGCTAGATCCTAAGTCTAGTGCGTCTGCCAATTTCGCCACATCCGGAATTTTGGACGGCAAAGGTAAGCATTTTGTTGAAAATATGGAAGGCTTTTAGGATTATTTAAAACGACATTTTTAAACTCTACATTACCCCATAAATTTTGATTAATAGAGTTGCGACATACTTTATATAACAGTTGTGAAGGCTAATTAGGTTAAAAAAGAAGTATACCGCATCAAAAAAAAGTACACCATATTTTAATTAGATATACATTTGTACCCATAAATCATAACGTGTACAACCTTATGCTTTAAAACTCCATCTTTTAGTAAATTTTATTTTGTGAGTAAACATGTAAATAAAGTAACCGGTGCAGGTTTACTTATAGCCTTAGGAATTATTTATGGCGATATTGGTACTTCTCCATTATACGTATTTAACTCTATTATTAATGGTAGATTAGTTGACGAAAGCTTAATATTAGGTAGTCTTTCTTGTATTATTTGGACACTTACTCTAATTACTACCGTAAAATATGTAATGCTTATTTTAAGAGCAGATAATAATGGGGAAGGAGGAACTTTTTCTTTATTTGCATTGGTACGGCGAAGAAAAAAATGGTTAGTAATTCCAGCTATGATTGGCGGAGCTGCACTTTTAGCCGATGGTATCATAACTCCTCCAATTTCTATTACAGCAGCAATTGAAGGTTTAAAAAATATCCCAAGCTTGCATGATATTTCTGTAAATACAATTATGTATATCGTTATAGGTATTTTAATTGTGTTCTTTTTAATGCAACAATTTGGCACAGGGTCAATTGGTAAATTATTTGGTCCTGTTATGTTTATTTGGTTTACGATGATTGCTATATTAGGAATATCCCATTTAGCAGATGACTTAAGTATTATCCGAGCCTTTAACCCTTATTATGCTGTAAAATTTTTAGCATCGCACCCTGGCGCATTCGGATTATTAGGGGCTGTGTTTTTATGTACTACGGGTGCTGAGGCATTGTATAGCGATTTAGGACATTGTGGTAAAAGTAATATTCGTATTACTTGGGTGTATGTAAAAATATGTTTGGTATTAAACTATTTAGGTCAAGGCGCATATATTTTACATAAATACAAAGGAGTAGAAATTACAAAAGCTTTCAAAGAATCTACCAATCTTAATACGTTTTACGATATTATGCCGCCATGGTTTGTACTGATTGGGGTAATTATAGCTGCTAGTGCTGCTATTATTGCAAGCCAAGCCATGATAGCTGGTTCATTTACATTAATTGGCGAGGCCCTCCGTTTAAATATTTGGCCAAAAATGAAAGTTAATTTTCCTAGCGAAGCTAAGGGTCAATTATTTATACCAGGTCTTAACACCTTAATGTTTGTGGGCTGTTTAGCCGTTGTATTATATTTTAAAGAAAGTAGTAAAATGGAGGCAGCATACGGCTTAGCCATCATTATTACTATGATAGCAACAACCATTTTATTTGCTAATTATTTAGTATTACATAGAGTAAAATCAATTTTTATTTATACTTTTTTAATCGTTTACTTAACTATTGAAATTGCCTTTATAATTGCGCTATCACATAAATTTTTAGACGGGGGTTACATTACATTGCTTTTAGCATTTATGATGTTTTTGGTAATGTATGTGTGGTATAGAAGCAGAAAAATAAAAAATAGGTATGTAGAGTTTGTAAAACTAGAAGACTATATTTCTAAATTAGAAGAGTTGAGTAACGATACTACAGTACCAAAATATGCAACACATTTAGTGTATATGACAAGTGCAAATAATCCTAAAGAAATTGAACATAAAATTATTTATTCAATTTTAAATGGTAAACCCAAAAGAGCTGATATTTACTGGTTTGTACATGTTGATACTATGGACGATCCTTACACCTGTGAGTATGAAGTAACGCATATAATACCTAATGACATTATTAGAGTTGAATTTAAGTTAGGTTTTAGAGTGGCCCCTCGTATGAATTTAATGTTTAAAAAAGTTGTAGAAGATTTGGTTACTAATAGAGAGGTAAATGTTACTAGCCGTTACGAAAGCCAGCAAAAAAATAATGTAGTAGGCGATTTTAAATTTATTGTACTGGAAAAGTTTCTTAGCCAAGATAATGAATTACCGCTCATAGAAAGGATAGTTATGCGATTACATTTTTGGTTAAAACAACTATCCCTTAGTGAAGAACGTGGCTTTGGATTAGAGCAAAGTAATGTAGTGGTAGAAAAGTTTCCATTAATTGTAGCATTAACTACCAAGCTAAAATTAAAAAGAGTTTTTTCGAGCGAAGAAGAAGCGGTTTAGAATTTGTAACGTAAAATTAATAGATTGCTACATGTATTTCTTTATATTATTATTGGTATAATAGCACTATCTATTACTGCCTATTTTGTACAAGAAAAATTTATTTTTAAGCCCGAAAAGTTAAAGCAAGATTTTATATATAAATACGATGCCCCTTTTGAAGAATTATTTTTTGATGTAGAACCTGGTGTACGAATAAATGGCTTACATTTTAAAGTTGATAAACCACTAGGATTAGTTTTGTATTTCCATGGCAACAGTCGTAGCATAAAAGGTTGGGCTAAATATGCAAAAGATTTTTATAGGTATGAATACGATGTTGTATTGATTGATTACAGAGGATTTGGAAAAAGTACAGGTAAACGCAACGAAAAAGATATGCTTAGGGATACTCAATTTGTGTACGACACACTTACAAAAGTGTACCACCAAAACCATATGATAATATATGGCAGAAGCCTTGGTAGCGGCTTTGCGACAAAATTAGCTGCAGATAATACACCAAGGTATTTAATTCTAGACGCCCCGTATTTTAGTTTTAAAAAAACAATAGAACGGTTTTTGCCGATACTGCCCGTTAAATATGTATTGCGTTATCACTTACGTACAGATAAATGGATACCTAAAGTAAACTGCCATACCTATATTTTACATGGTAATAAAGATTGGTTAATACCTATAAGCCAAAGCAAAAAATTGCAAGCACTAAATCCAAGGAAAATTACGTTAATAACTATTCATGGCGGTAGCCATAATAATCTTCCAAATTTTCCGGAGTACCATAATTTTATTAGAGATATTTTAAAATACTAACCCCCTAACCCTCTAAAGGGGGAACTATTATGTAAGTATATTTGATTACAATTATTTTATGCAAAAAAAGAAAATATTTAGATGGATTAAAATAACTGTATTACTATATTGCAGCATTGGTATTGCTTTATATTATTTGCAAGAGTATTTTTTGTTTCATCCAACAACATTAGTACCAGATTATACTTTTAGTTTTAGTACACCTTTTGAAGAAATAAATATGCCCATAAATGCAACCACCAATATTAGTGTGGTAAAATTTTTTAGTACAGATACGATAACTAAAGGAGTTGTACTCTATTTCCATGGCAATAAACAAAACATAAATAGATACGCAAAATTTGTAAACAGCTTTACAAAAAATGGCTACGAAGTGTGGATGCCCGATTACCCTAGTTTTGGAAAAAGCACAGGTAAAATAACAGAAAACAATTTATACAAAGTAGGTGAGCAAGTATACAAAATGGCCAATGCTAAATTTAAAAGCGATAGTATAATCATTTATGGAAAAAGCTTGGGTACTGGTATTGCAGCCTATGTAGCCTCTTTTTATCCTGCTAAAAAATTAATTTTAGAAACTCCCTATTATAGCATACCAAGTTTATTTAGTAGTTGGATACCTATTTACCCTCATCAACGTTCATCAATCTACAAATTACCAACTAACGACTATTTACAAAAAGTAACAACCCCAATAACTATTTTTCATGGTACAAACGATTGGATTATTCCGTACAGAAATGCAGCTAAGCTAAAACCTATTTTAAAAAAAGAAGATGAGTTTATTACTATTGAAGGAGGTAATCATCAAAATTTATTTGTCTACGATTTGTACCAAAAGAAATTGGATAGTTTGCTAAAACTCTGATAGGGAAACAAGTTTATTCCCAACTTTTAGCGCATATTCTATTCCCACTTTTAAAGCAACATTTTCTTTACCATGGCTTACCGGAAAATTATAGCATACAGGATAATTATATTCTGCAACAATAGCTGCAATAGCTTCGTAAGCCGTTTTTCCAAAAGGCCTGTCTGTATCTTTCATATCGGTAAAGCCCCCAATAACTAAGCCAGCTAAGTGTTGTAGCTTACCACTACGTTTTAGTTGATACAACATTCTATCAACGGCATAAATTTGCTCCCCAATATCTTCTATAAATAATATTTTATTTTTAGTGTTTATATCGCTTGTTGTACCAATACAATTAGCTAATAAAGTTAAATTACCCCCTACTAATTGCCCACTGGTATTTCCCTTTTTGTTTAAGGGATGTGCAGCAATTTTATATTTTCCTTTTTTGCCAATTAATGCATTTTTTAGGGGACGTATAAATTCGTTTTCGCCTTCGTTAAATGCTGCAGCCATAGGTGCATGTAAACTTGCAATTTTTAATTTGGTATGCAAATGATTATGCAAAACGGTAATATCGCTAAAGCCAATTAACCACTTTGGACTTTTTTTGAATTTTGTAAAATCAAGTTGATCAACAATTCTACCTGCGCCATATCCACCTCTGCCAAATAAAATGGCATGAATAGTTGCATCATCTAGCATTGCTTGTAACTCATCTCGTCTATCTTCATCTGTACCACTAAAATAATTGGTACTTTTACTGCCCAATGTTTTGCCAACCATTACATTATAGCCCCATTTTTGTAACGTGTTAATACAGTTTTGTGCTTTATCGGCAGCCATATATCCAGCAGGGCAAGTAATGCCAATGGTATCGCCTTTTTTTAAGTAAGTGGGCGTTTTCATTAAAATTGAACATTTTAAATTTAATAAAGAGTAAAATTATAATTAAATTTACCCTTATTAAACTACTGCACATGCGTTTTTTGTTGTTTTTTTTATTAGTTCTCCCTTTTGTTGGTACTGCACAAAAAAAAAGGCCTAAGAATAGCACAGGTTCTTTAGCACCTTGTAATGGCCCAGGAAGTGCTCCAACGGTGGCAACAGCTGTATGTGGTAATGTACGATTTACTGAAAACAATACTCAAATATGTACTGGTATTGGTAATTTGCCAAACCCAACTGCTGGTTGTGGAGATATTGTAACAACTGACAATTCCTTATGGTATAGATTTCATTGTTATGGAGCCGGGCAATTAGGATTTTTATTAACTCCTTTTGGAGGTGGTGATGATTTTGATTGGGAAATACTTGATGTTACAGGAAGAAATTTAAGTGAAGTATATACGACTGAGTTAAGGGTTTCTTTAAATTTAAGTGGTATAACAGGCCCTACAGGTTGTACACCTGCTGGTGCTTCAAATGTTGCATGTGGTGGAGGTGCCCCTGGTTCGGAATTTAATAGGATGGTAGGTTTGGTAGCTGGGAATGATTACTTATTAATGGTTAACAATTGGTCAAGCTCTGGCCTAGGATATACGTTAGACTTTTTTGGTACCGCAGTATTAACAAATTCTGCAGACCCTATTATAAGTAATGTTCAGATAGTTGGTTGCGATGCTTCAAAATTAAAGGTTGACTTTAGTGATGATATGCTATGTAATACCGTTACCCCTTTAGGAACCGAGTTTTCAATTGTTGGTGGGGCTACAACAATTACGGGAGTTGTTTCAAATTGCACTTCTGGTGTTAACGCTATAACAACTTTAACCATTAATTTGCCCGTAGCCTTGACTCCAAATAATTACACTTTACGAGTTGCAGATGGTACAGATGGAAATACTTTTGAGAATGTTTGTAGAAGATTATTATTGCCAGCTGATATACCTTTTACAGTACCTGCACAAACTCCATTAGATTTTACCACCACAAGCTTTACCGGCTGTGCCCCTACTTTTGTTGATGTAAATTTTAATAAACCTTTTTTGTGTACTAGTGTAACACCAACAGGTACCGAGTTTTCTATTACGCCAACAAACCCTGCAATTACATCTGCAACCTATACTTGTGTAAATGGAATAGCAACTGGATTAAGATTGAATTTAGCAAACCCACTGCCTTATGGTACTTACAATTTAGTAGTAAATAATGGAAGCGATGGGAATACTATAACAGATACTTGTGGTATAGATATGTTGATAGGAAAAAGCATTGCACTAACTATTCCTATACCTCCTACTGTTCCAAAATTTGATTCGGTACAATTTTTAAAATGTAGCCCTTCAACTGTTAGAGCATTTTACTCAAAATCAATTTTATGTAGTAGTGTTAGTTCCAATGGTAGTGAGTTTGCTATTACAGGCCCATCGGGTGTTACCGTAATTGGGGCAACTACAGATGTTACTTGTGCTACTAGCGGTTTTACGAATTGGATAGATGTACAATTTTCTGCACCTATATATGCACAAGGTTTATATACGTTACGTAATAAAGTAGGTACAGATGGAAATGGCATTTTAGATATTTGCTATGCTCCGCAAAATGTTAATGAAACATTTTCATTAGATATTTTAGGTAAATTAGATGCTACATTTTCAAGTACAGTAAAATGGGATTGTGTTACCGATACCATTATTTTAAGCCACCCTGGTGGCAATGGTATTAATAGTTGGTTGTGGACGTTTAGCGATGGCACCACACAACTAGGACAAACCGTAACTTATTTAGCTGCTACTAGTACACCTAATGTAAGCATTACGTTAAAAGTAGATAACGGTTTTTGTACTGAAACCGTAACACAAAACGTAACGTTAGGCAATTACTTTAAGCCGGGTATTTCGTTAGTACAAAACGATACTATTTGCTTTGGCACACCAGTTAGTTTAATTAACCAAACCATAGGTGGCATAGGTTTGCAACACCTTTGGCAATTTGACGATGGTACTATTTATACCGGAATAACGCCGCCACCTCATTTATATACACTTCCTAAAGCATACAACATTCTTTTAATAGTTAACGATGTATATGGTTGTATAGATACGGCTAAACAAAATATTGTAATTGCACCTACAGCCTATATAGATATTAATGGCGTAAAACCACAATATTGTGCTGGGCAAACTTTATTGCTTACCAAAAATGCAACACTTTTTGTAGATACCTATACTTGGGATAATGGCAATGGAAAAACTTGGAACAATGTAAAAAGCATTTTATTTAAGTACGATGCTGAAAGCCCATACACTATTACATTAACAGGTATGGATAGATTTTGTGGGCAAGTAACCGCAACAAAAAACACACATGTGTATGCCATACCTCGGTTAGATTTGGGAAGAGATACCGTACTTTGTAGCGATGAGGTTTTACCAATTGGTACAGCATTTAATCCTGCTTATACCTACACATGGAATACAGGTGAAACAACTGCCCAAATAAACACAAGTTTTACTACAAAAAAATATAGTTTGTTGGTAGATAATAATGGTTGTAGTGCTAAGGATGAAATAAATGTAAAAATATTACCTATATGTTTAATTAAAGTGCCCAATGCCTTTACACCAAATGGTGATGGTAAAAACGATAAACTTTTAGCACTAAATGCAGACTTAGCCAAGCAATTTAAATTTACTGTTTTTAATAGGTTAGGGGAAATAGTGTTTACTACACAAAATCCTTTACAAGGTTGGGATGGAAATAGTAAAGGGCAACCAGCCGACCCCGGCACTTATGTGTGGGAGTTAAGTTATATTAATGGATGGACAAAAAAGGCTATTTATGAAAAAGGCACTTCAATATTGATTAAGTAATTTTTTTATTCTTGAAAGAGGTATAAAAAAGTTGGATTACCCATCCAACCCATCATCATTATTTACACTAGTAGTGCCTAGCATATTATCTACTGCACCACCAAGCATTGGAAATTTTTCTTTTACAAAATTCTTTATTACTTCAACGCTTTTTTGTGCTTGGTCTGTTGTAACACCTGCCTCTGCAACTAGCTTTTCAATTAACTCTATCATTATTTATTTTTTAAAGTATTTACTTAATTCATTTTATTCGGTATCGTATCTATCAACTCGTTCAATACCTGGCAAAGCTTTTAACTTAACTAATAATTCTTCTAACTCTTCTCTATCATGTACAAATATTTTTACATTGCCTTCAAAAATTCCCTCTTTAGCTTCAATAGTCATAGCACTAATATTAAATTTCATTTCGCCGCTAATAAGGTTAGTTATTTTATGTATTACGCCTACATCATCTAGTCCAATTATTTTTAAACCCGTTAAAAAAGAAATTTCTTTATTTTTTGCCCACTTCGTTTTTACTACTCTGTGCCCATAATTGGCCAACAACCTTGCAGCATTAGTACAATTAGTACGGTGTATTTTTAGTCCTTCGCCGGTGGTAACAAACCCAAAAACATCATCGCCTGGTATAGGTTTACAGCAGTTAGCTAAACTATACATTATTTGATCGCTTCTTTCGCCAAAAATAATAAGTTCGGCATCTTTTTTATTAATTTGTTTAGATGGCTCTAATATTTTTTCTGCCGGTATTATCTTTATGGGCTTGGGTGGAACTAATTTGTCTCCAGCTAGGGTAAATTCTTTGAGCTCTTTTAAATCAATTTTTTTTATGGAAATATCATACAATAAATCAAGCGATGAGCCTGTTTTATAATAATTAGAAAGCTCTTCTAAATTACTGTGATTCATTGAAGCGCCCATCCCCTCTAATTTACGCTGTAAAATATATTTTCCTTCGTCTGCAATTTTTCTTTTCTCGTCTTTTAAGGTATCCTTTATTTTATTTTTTGCTTTACTCGTTACAACAAAATTTAACCATTCTAAATTTGGTTTTTGTTTGGCACTTGTAATAATTTCTATTTGATCGCCACTTTTTAATTTATGTGCAATAGGTACTAACTTATGATTAACTTTTGCACCAATTGTTTTACTACCTACTGCGGTATGTACACTAAACGCAAAGTCTAATGCAGTAGCACCAACAGGTAACATACGCACATCTCCCTTTGGAGTGTATACATAAATTTCTTCAGCTAAAAAGGAGGTTTTAAAATCTTGTAAAAAATCTATCGAGTTGTTATCCTGATTGCTTAGTGCTTCTCTAATTTGTCCAAACCATTTATCAAAGCGGCTTTCGTCCGTTGCATCTTCTTTGTATTTCCAATGGGCTGCAAGTCCTTTTTCAGCAATTTCATTCATCCGTTTAGTACGCACTTGTACTTCTACCCACTTGCCTTGTGGGCCCATAACGGTAGTATGCAACGCCTCGTAGCCATTACTTTTAGGATTACTTAACCAATCTCTTAATCGCTCTATACTTGGTATATACTCATCTGTAATTATGCTATACACTTTCCAACACTCTTCCTTTTCTTTTTCTAATGTCGCATTTACAATAATTCTAATCGCAAATAAATCATACACATCTTCAAAAGCTACACCCTTCTTTTTCATTTTAGTGCTAATGGAATGTATACTTTTTGGGCGACCGTATATTTCAAAGTCAAAATTGGCTTTTTCTAATTTTTCCTTTATTGGCCTAATAAAATCATTGATATATTTTGTGCGCTCTCTTTTAGTATCGTTAAGTTTTTGTGCAATGTATTTGTAGGTATCAGGCTCCATGTATTTCATGGATAAATCTTCCATTTCGGTTTTAATAGTGTACAAGCCCATACGATGGGCAAGTGGGGCATACACATAAACCGTTTCGCTACTAATTTTTAGTTGCTTTTCTCTTTTCATACTATCCATAGTTCGCATGTTATGCAACCTATCGGCTAGCTTTATTAAAATTACCCTGGGATCATCGGTAAGGGTAACTAATATTTTTTTAAAATTTTCAGCTTGTTGAGAGGTGTTCGTGTCCATTACCGAACTAATTTTGGTAAGGCTATCTACAATTTTTGCAATCTCCGTTCCAAATTCTCGTTGTACATCTTCTAGTGTAATGTCAGTATCTTCTACCGTGTCGTGCAACAAGGCACATATGGTGCTGCGTACGCCTAAACCAATTTCATCTACACAAATTTGTGCCACAGCTAAAGGATGTAATATATAAGGCTCCCCACTTTTACGACGCATTGTTTTGTGTGCCTCAGCAGCCATTTCAAACGCTACTCTTAACAGCTCTTTATCGCCAGGTTTTAAATTATTTTTTAAGCTTCGCAAAAGGCCACGGTAATACTTAAGAATTTCTTTTTTTTCTTCTTCTTCTGATAAATTATATTTAGTTATGGGTTCAATTACTTCCATTATCAACGTTGTGTAAACGAATTTAACTTAAAATGTTGATTTTTAAAAAGATAAATTTCTTTACAAAAGAATGGAGCAAGTCTACTTTTTATTTTTAGCTAAGTTTTATTCGTGTGGTTATTAAATGATAACAAGGAACTTCTATGTAATCCTTACTTGAAAATATAATAAAGGAATATATAGATAAACTAACATCATTCTACTATAAAAAACCGCTTCAAAAAAATTGAAGCGGTTTTTTAAATATCATATCTACCTATCTATCTTAATTTATGAACATAATCGTTGTTCATAAATTGCTTTTTAATATCTTTTAGATCTCTTAAAATACTAGCATCTACTAAGGTGTTTTCTGTTTCTAAAACAAAGCCACCAATTAGTTCATCGTTTACCAAAGTCTCCATTTCTATTTTAGCGGCTGTGCCTTCGGCTTGCACTTTTGCTAAAATGCTATTGCGTAACTCATCACTCATAGGAGTGGCAGTAGTAACTTTTACTTTACGAATATTATTAATAATGTTATATTGAGTAATAAACGCTTCGGCAATTTCGGGTAAGTTGCTTTCTCTTCCTTTACGTACCAACAGACTAATAAACATATCCGATAGGTTGCTTACTTTTCCATTGGTTACGGCATTAATAATCTTACTTTTTACATCACCTTTTATTATTGGGCTTACTAATACCGCTGTAAAATCTGGATTAGATTTACAAATGCTTTTTATCAGTTGCATATCGGACTGTACAGCATTTAATTGATTTTGCTCTGTGGCAATATCAACTAAACTTTTGGCGTATCGTGTGGCTAAACGTGGATTATTCATACCCCTGTCCCCTGAAGGGGAACTTGATTTTAATCAGTTTTAGTTATAGCTAAATTACTGATGGTTAAAAATAGTGCGTTTCAAAAGCCCCCTTTAGGGGGTTTGGGGGTTCTAATTTAATTTTACTTCCCCTGCTAATTGCTTTATAAAATTCTCTTGCTCTGCTTTATTACTTAACTCTTTACGTAAAACTTTTTCGCTTACTTCTATTACTAAATTACCAACTTGGTTTTTAATATCGGTTAAGGCCGCCATTTTTTGATAGTTGATGGCTGCTTGCGCATCCACAATAATTTTATTGGCTTCTGCTTTTGCCAAATCTTTAGCATCAGTAATCATTTTATCTTTTATATCCTTAGCTTCTTTAAGCATAGTTGCTCTTTCTTCTCTAGCTTTAGTTAACAAGGCTTCATTATCGTTTTTAAGCTGAGCCATTTCTGCCTGTACTTTTGCTGCTTGAGAAATAGCATTTTCTATATTATCTTCTCTAGTTTTTACAGCTTTTAATATTGGCTTCCAAGCATATTTAGCCAATACAAATAATACTATAAAAAACGTTAGCGTCATCCAAATTACCAATCCTAAATCGGGTTTTACCAGTGGATTTAATTCTAAAAACATATAATTTAAATTTAATCTTTTTTAAGTAAATGCAAGTCCGCCGCCCTGTGCTTTAAACTTGCATTAGTTTTTTGTACTTGATAAATTAACCAACATTTGCTAAACCTAAGAATGCAATTACACAAGCAAATAACGCAACGGCCTCTACGAACGCTGCTGCAATAAGCATTGTGCTTCTAATATCATTCGCTGCTTCTGGCTGACGAGCAATACCTTCTGTTGCACCTTTACCAATTTGGCCAATACCAATTCCAGCTCCTACCGCTGCTAAACCAGCACCGATTGCTGCAATACTTCCTACCATAGTTTTACAATTTTTGTTAAAAGTTTCCTTTCAACGGGTTTACAAAAAATATACCTCAACCCAGTTCCCTCTCCTAAAGGTGAGGGAGCAGGAAGATGATTTCTAATTATTTCCACACTATGATAAACATAGCTTGTCATTAATTTAAGAACTTGCCCAAAGTGTTCCCTCTGGGGAACAAGGGGTTAATGTGCTTCTTCGTGATGATGCTCTTCTGTAGCCATACCAATGTACAATGCAGTAAGCATAGTAAATATAAAGGCTTGTAAAAACGCCACCAACAATTCAATACAATATATAAATGCTGCAAACGGCACAGCTACTGCTGCTGCTGCTACAGCTTTAAAAACAAAAATTAAACATATTAATGCCAGTACTAAAATATGCCCTGCCGTAATGTTAGCAAACAAACGTATCATTAACGAAATGGGTTTTATAAACACGCCCAATAATTCAATTGGTGCTAAAAATATTTTCATTGGTACTGGTACACCGGGCATCCAAAAAACATGTTTCCAAAAGGCCTTATTTGAGTTAACATTTACTACTACAAATACAATTAATGCCAAAACCATAGTAAAGGCAATATTCCCGCTAAGGTTGGCACCACCTGGAAAAAAAGGTATTAAACCCAATAAATTATTTAACCAAATAAAAAAGAAAATAGATAATAAAAAAGGCATGTATTTAGTATACTTGGGGCCAATATTTGGCTTAGCAATATCGTCTCTTACAAATAATATAATAGGCTCTAAAAAACTTTGTAAACCTTTAGGTGCAGATGTTACACCACGTTTTGTATAAGCCCTTGCTACACTTAAAAAAACCACACAAACTAATAACATAGATAGTAAAAGCGTTGCTACGTTTTTAGTAATAGATATATCAAACAATTTAGCCTTATGGTTTGCAGTGCCATGGGCATTTAAAATTTGTACTTTGCCGCTTTCCTTATTTACTTTGTAGGTATTTTTTCCAGCATAGGCAACTGCCTCGTGATGCTCGTTTATTAATTTTGAAGAGCTAAAAACTTCTAACCCTTTATCTGTATACAAAATAACGGGTAAACTTACCGATGTATGCCCCCATAAATGCCAGCCGTAGCTGTCTTTTACGTGGTCCATTATGGTTTCGGTAATATTAAACTCTTCAACGTTGTGTGCTTTGGTTGTATCTGTTGTTGTTTCCCCGCCATGTTGCGCCTTTACTGCACTAGAATTTAGCAATAAAAAACCTGCTAAAACCCCTACCAGTAATGATTTGATGCCTTTAAATGCCATAACTGTTCCTCAATTTGCCGCAAAGATACAGCGTAGTGGGCAAAATTAAAAATTGAGAGAGTCAAAAAGTACAATTTTTGAGCAATTATTTGTGTTTTAAGCTAATTCCTTTTCAAACTGCATTTTATGCAATTGATAGTAAGCTCCTTGTTTGGCCAAAAGCTCCTGATGAGTTCCTATTTCCTTAATTTCTCCCTTATCTAACACTATTATTTTTGTGGCTTTACGGATGGTGCTTAAACGGTGAGCTATTATAATGGAGGTACGGCCAGCTATTAATTTTTCTATGGCATGCTGTATCAACAATTCGCTTTCGGTGTCAACCGATGAGGTGGCTTCGTCTAAAATTAAAATTGCTGGGTTATACAATAATGCTCGTACAAACGATAACAGTTGGCGCTGCCCTAATGACAACGTTGCTCCTCTTTCCATTACATTATAATTATACCCTTGTGGCATTTGAGTTATAAATTGATGAATACCTAAAAGTTTGGCAGCTTCTTCTACTTGTTGTTGAGTGATGGTTGAATTACGAAGCGTTACATTATCTAAAATTGATCCGCTAAATAAAAATACATCTTGCAAAACAACAGCAATTTTACTTCGCAATTCTGCTAACTCGTACTCCTCAATATTTATATCATCAACTTTAATAACACCGTTTTTTATATGATATAAACGATTTATTAAACTTATTATAGATGTTTTGCCACTGCCTGTATGCCCAACAATGGCGAGTGTTTCGCCTTTATTTATTTGAAATGAAATATTTTTAAGTACATCATTATCTTCGTTATATCCAAACCATACATTTTCAAAGCTAAGGTTACCCTGTAAGTTTTGTGCCCCTATTTTTCCGTTATTTGGTGTCGTATCTTTTTCATCTACTATTTTAAAGACTCTTTCGCCTGCAATCATACCCATTTGCAGTATGTTAAACTTATCGGCAATTACCCGTAGTGGCCTATACAGTAAATTTAAACAAAGAATAAAAGAAGTAATTTTTGCTGCTATGGCATTATTATTTTGTGTACCAAAAGCATTTGTATGATTTGCTGCCCACCAAACTAACAAACCAATGGAGAGTGCCATTATTAGCTCAACTATGGGAAAAAAGACAGAGTATGCAAAAATGGCTTTTATGTTGGCCTGCTTGTGGTGTTTATTAATTTGATCAAATTTTTTATACTCTCTTCTTTCGGCTGCAAATGCTTGTACCACATTCATTCCGGTTAAATGCTCCTGCACAAAAGCATTTAAGCTGGCTATTGCATTACGTACTTGTATAAAAGATTTATTTACGGTTTCTTTAAAAAAATAAGTTGCAATTAGTAAAATAGGGAAAGGTGCAAGGCAAACTAATGTAAGCAATGGATCTACCCAAAACATATAAATTAGCACCGAAATAATAGTTAATAAATCGGCAATGATGGGAATTAGCCCATCGCTAAAGATTTCGTTTATACTTTCAATATCATTTATAGTACGAGTAGTAAGTGTGCCTATAGGAGTTTTATCAAATTGCCTAAGATTATAGTGTACAACTTTTTGGTAGGTAGTATTTCTTAAATCTTTTACAACATACTGACCAAGTGATGCGGTTAAAAAGGTGAAAAAAAATCGAAGACCAGTTTCTAACAACAATAAAACGATTTGAAAAATAGTTATTTCTATAATAAAGCCGCCAATACCTTTTATAAAAAAAGCTTCGGTATTATTTTTTATACCATCGTTAATAGTAAGCTGAATGAGTAATGGCCGTATAGGAGCTATTAATGCAAGAACAATGGCTAAGATTAATGACCCATAAAATTTGCTTTTGTAAGGCTTTGCAAATTGTAGTACTCTTTTAAGTACAGATAAATTAATTATTTTTTTGGGTATTGTTGATGACATTTATACAAAGATAAATGTTTGACCAGGGATACCAATGTTTGCCTATGTACATTTTAAAGAAGCACCATTACTCAGCCATTTTTTTATTGTACGCTTTTATAAATATTGCCCCTAAATTTTTGTAGGGGGGTATATAATTTTCCCAACTTTCTCTTACTGCTTTGTTTTTGTCTTTACTAAAGGTTTTGTTTAATGTAGCCCACATGGCACGCCAATCGAGCACTTTACCGCTTTGAAAATTTTGATGCAAGTAATTTAGTATGGGCCCATTAATATCTCCAAAGCCAATTTCTTTAGTAGAAATAATATGTGCATTAGGGCTACTTTTTAAAATAGTGCTTAAATTTTTATACCCGCCACAACTACCGAGTACTACAATTTTTACATCATCTGGCATTCGATTTAATGTTCTTTGTAACCAATAACTATGGCCCCTATGGACAACTACGGAAGGTGTTAACCCTTGCTCTGCTAAGTAACTATTTAAATGATATTGGGCGGTATCATCTAAATTTTCATCATTATCTAATGGCCTGTTTACATATACCCATACCTTTTGGCCTTTAAGCGATTTAATTTCTACCCATTCTTTTTTTATAATCGTTTGCCATAGTAGTTTATCGCTAAACGAATTTACAAATGCTGGAAAGAATTTTTTTCCATCCTCATCGCCATAAAAAAATACTTGCTGTATTATTGTTCCACTATCGTCGGCTATTTGTTTATTTGCTACGGTATAAATATTAGGTATACCATATTCAGTTGTAAGACTTATTTTACTTGTACTATCGGCACTTAAAAAAATTGTTTTAAGTATGCCATAAATTATTTTTCCTCTTACGTTATCATTATTTATGGCATCGGATTCATTTTCTTTTACGTACTTCAAAATAGTATTTTGCAGTTTTTTATTATTAATGCTACTATAACTATCTGCCACATCTACAGCATCTTCCAAATCGGTTGTTTTATCTAAATTATCTACAAAGAGCTGCATAATTTGCTCCGATTTTACAACAGGCATTAGTTTTAAAAACGTATCTAATCTATTAAAATTAGCTGCCATTTTTATAAAGCGTTTAAAAAAATCGTAGTTTACTACTTGTAATAAAGAGTCGGTTTTTGAATTTTTTCCTAACCGCTGTAACATTCTGGTAAAACTATGCTTGTAACTGCTGGTATAAATTTCTTCTTCGCCAAAAACGAGCATATAATATAAATCTACCGAGCTTAAAGGGTCTACAGCCCTCATTCGTATAGCTTCAGGTTTTTCGTGTAAGTCATTAATTATTTTTACAAAATGCTGATTTGCTTTTTTCTTCAGCGTTTCTCTTAACCCATTTGCACCAAACATAGCAATTGGTGTATCTGCATTTTGTAATCGGATAAAATAATTAATTTCAGTTTTTACTAACACTTTAAAATAGGCAACACTATCATAACCTATTTCGCCATTGCCAATTATTTTTTTTAGTGAATCAATAGATTGTTTGCCCTTAAAAATATCATCTAAAAAAGGAAAATAAAAAAGTGCATTTGGTGTTTTACTCAACTCTGCTACTTTTTTTACGAGTACATTATTACTTTGGTGTATTAGCTTTCCTATAACAGTATTAGTAGCCTGTGCAAAGCTATAAACCCCCGTTGGATTTGCTTTACAGCCAATTACTAATAAACTATCTGCAAAATATTGGTTTGCATAGGGCTCTAATGTATTAATAATTTTATCGGGGTAAAATGTAGCAAATTGCAGATACACTTCATTTTTACTTTCTGCAATACCAATATTTTCAGTAATAAGTTGTGTTATTATTTTACCCACTTCATAAGGCGCCTCTTTGATTATACTAAGCATGCTTAGACTATCTACAGTGGCTTGCATAGCTTTAGCAAATGCAGCTACAAGCATTGGGGAGTAAACAGCGCTAATTGTTTTTTGCTTTATACCTAGCCTGAGCGCTTTTACCAATTGCTCCACATAATCTAAATAAAAAACCTTTTGCTGTTGACCATTTATTTTTTTATTCGTTTCAATTGAATCTTGCATTTCATCAATTTGCCTAAACACAGCATCTGTAATTACTAAATTAACATCATCTTGTTGGGTGGCTTTTATAATACCATCTAATCGTCCATCCGCTTTGTCTAATAATTTTTGCTCTTGATTAATTTTATCATGTTTCATTTGCCGCTCTATGGGTACTTTTACAGAGTCGGCCATTGCAACTATATTTACACACCAAAATGTAAATAAACCTAGTAGTATACTTTTTTTATTACTTAGCATTATAGTGCAAAGATGATGAAATTATACTTGTAGTTGCATTGTATCTAACAATTTCTTGTTAAAAAACTATTATTGCTTAACAATTTGATAATACAAATTACCCAATAATATTAAGCGATTAAGGTTGTTAAAAGCTAATTTTGTAGAAATGAATAATGTTAAGAAAATATTAATTGCAGATGACGAGCCAGACATTTTAGAAATTTTACAATTTAATTTAGAAACAGAGGGTTTTGAAGTATTTATTGCTAAAAATGGTAACGAGGCAATTGAAGCTGCAAAAAAACATTTACCCGATTTAATTATTTTGGATGTAATGATGCCATATAAAAACGGCATTGAAGTATGCAATTTATTAAGATTGCAACCAGCTTTTAAAGAAACACTTATTGTATTTTTAAGTGCCTTGAGTGATGAAATTACAGAAGTTAAAGGTTTAGAAACAGGGGCTGATGATTATTTAACTAAACCTATTAGTCCCAAAATTTTAATTACTAAAATAAATGCTTTATTTAGACGATTAAATAAAAAAGTTAGTACAATTATACAATTAGGCGATTTAGAAATTGATAGAGAAAAATATATTATTCGCAATAAAGGGGATGAAATAGTGTTGGCACGAAAAGAGTTTGAACTATTATCCCTTTTAGCTGGTAAACCTGGCAAGGTGTTTTTACGCCAAGAAATTTTAAACCAAATTTGGGGTACAGAAGTTATTGTAGGCGATCGTACTATTGATGTACACATCAGAAAAATTAGACAAAAATTAAATTTAGATTGCATTAGTACAGTAAAAGGCGTAGGCTATAAGTTTGAACTATAACAAGCTAGGTATTGATTGTTGCGTAAATTTGTCCTAATTTTATTTAAAATTTAGGTTACACACCATTCACGTCGAACCACAATGCTTCCACAAAAAAATTTTTCTCCTCTACAATTAGCTGCCTTTAATTCTATAGTGCTTTCATTTTTACTTGGGTTTATTGTTTTTTTAGTTAACCCGGTTTGGTGGATAGCGCTAGTTTGTTCAGCTGTTTTTTTTATTTTTTGTTTTGCTTTAATTAATTACACCCTTCAACAATTTGTGTACCGAAAAATAAAATTAATTTACAAATTTATTTATCAAACCAAGGCTAGTAAAAGAGAGGAATTTTATAACAAAACATTTTTACCACAAAAAGATATTGATCAAGTTAGTGAGGATGTAGAAAAATGGGCAACCCAACATAAAGATGAGATTGAATTACTACAACAAAATGAAAAGTACAGAAAAGAATTTTTACAAAACCTAAGCCACGAATTAAAAACCCCCATTTTTGCTATACAAAGCTATGTAGAAACCTTACTAAATGGTGCATTAAATAACCCTTCCGTTAATCAAAGGTTTTTAATAAATACTTCTCGTAATATAGATAGGCTGGTAAACTTAGTTGATGATTTAGATGAAATAAGTAAGTTAGAAAGTGGCCAACAGCAATTAAACAATTCAACTTTTATAATACAAGATTTAGTAGAGGATGCATTTAATTCAATATCCTTAAAAGCAGAAGAAAAAGGGATACATTATTTTGTAAAAAAGGGTTGTGAGTTGCCATTAGAAGTATATGCTGATAAAGAAAAAATACGCCAAGTACTCACTAACTTAATTGATAATGCGTTAAAATATGGCAAACAAAATGGCAGTATTGAAACTAGTTTTTATAAACTAGATGGCAAAAGAGTTTTAATAGAAATTAGTGATAATGGAAGTGGCATTTCTGAAGAACATTTAAATAGAATTTTTGAGCGTTTTTACCGTACGGATTTAGCCCGAAGCCGAAAAATTGGCGGTAGCGGCTTGGGTTTATCTATTTGCAAACATATTATTGAAGCCCATAACCAAACTATACATGTACGCAGCACAATTGATGTAGGTACTACGTTTGGATTTACGCTTGCAAAAAGAAAGCTTTAACTAAGTTTATTATTTGATAACATTTTATTTACGTTTAAGCAAAGTACAGTATCCATTTTTGTAAAAACTAATTTGCAAAAACGTAAACTTGATATTGTTGTAATCTCCGATGTACACCTTGGCACTTATGGTTGCAGAGCTAAAGAACTTTGCAGATACCTTTCCACCATAGACCCCAATATGCTAATTTTAAACGGCGATATTATTGATGTATGGCAGTTTAGCAAAAAATTTTGGCCAAAAAGCCATATGCAAGTGCTAAAACAAATTACAAGTATGCTTAGCCTTGGTGTAAAAGTTTATTATGTTACCGGTAACCATGATGAAATATTAAGACGCTTTGAGAATTTTTCTTTAGGCGATTTTCATATTGTGAATAAATTAGTAATACACCATGATGACGGGTTAAAAAGCTGGATTTTCCATGGTGACGTTTTTGATGTAACTATGAAGCATAGCAAATGGTTAGCAAAACTTGGCGCTGTAGGATATGATACCTTAATACTGATTAATGCAGTAATAAATTGGCTATCTGAAAAGTTGGGCAAAGGAAAAGTTTCACTATCTAAAAAGATTAAAAATTCTGTAAAATCAGCCGTAAAATTTATTAATAATTTTGAAGTTACCGCTGCTGAAATAGCTATTCAAAAAGGATACAATTATGTTGTTTGTGGACACATACATCAACCTAATAAAAAAATAATAGAAAATAATATTGGTAAAGTTGTTTACCTAAACAGTGGAGATTGGGTAGAGCATTTGACGGCTTTAGAATATTCTCAAAACGAGTGGAGCATTTATACCTATTCACAAGATGTATTAGTAAATGAATACAATGATACATATTATTTAGATGAGGGTGCACACTTACGTACAACAGAATTGTTTAAACGTATGATGGAGGACTTTGAATCGTTCCACTAAATTAACTACCATGAAAATTTTATATGCATTACAAGCAACGGGTAACGGACATATAAGTAGAGCAAACGAAATTTTACCTTACTTAAAAAAACTTGGGGAAATAGATATTTTGTTAAGCGGTACTCAGGCTAATATTGACTTAAATTTTCATATAAAATTTAGGCGAATAGGGTTAAGTTTTGTGTTTGGTAAAAATGGTGGAGTAGATTATTTACAAACTATTAAAAAAATAAATTCGAAACAATTCATTAAGGAAATAAAAACTATTCCAGTTGAAAAGTATGACTTAATTATTAATGATTTTGAACCACTAAGTGCATGGGCTTGTAAAATAAAAAATATTCCCTGCATTTCTGTAAGTCATCAATATGCAGTTTTAGATAAGGCTGCTCCAAAGCCACTTCGCTTTGATCCTTTTGCTTGGGTTGTGTTAAAATATTATGCTCCGTGTAAATCTGGTATTGGTTTTCATTTTAAGAAATATAGCAAAAGTATTACCACACCAGTTATTAGAGAGGAAATTAGAAATGCATATAGTAGAAATTTAGGACACTACACCGTTTACTTACCTGCGTATAGTGCTGAAATGATTATAAACGTATTGAGCCAATTTAAAAATATACAATGGCATATTTTTACAAAAAATTGCAAAAAATCGTATAGCGAAAAAAATTGTTGGATAAGACCTATTAATACGATTGATTTTACTGATAGTTTTATTAGTTGCGAAGGTATATTAACAGGTGGCGGTTTTGAAACGCCTGCAGAAGCTTTATTTATGAAGAAGAAGCTACTTGTAATCCCTATGAAAAAGCAATATGAGCAACAATGTAATGGTGAGGCTTTAAAAGAAATAGGTGTTCCTGTACTAAATAGTTTAAAAAAGAAACACTATGATAAAATTGATACGTGGCTAAATTCTAAACAAAAAATAGCTATTAACTATGATGATAATATTGAAGAAATAGTACACTTCATTGAAAATGAGTTTGAAAAATATAGTGTAAAACCAATTTTAAATAACATAGATTTTTATACACCAAAAAAGCTAAGTATTCAACTAACTAGTGGTTAACATTTTCTATATAGTTTTTTAACCGCCACAAATAAAATTCTCTGCAAAGTGTATTATTTCTTTTTTGAATTATGGTATCAGATTTTTGTACTATTTCAAATTTATTTTTCATTAATTCAACTACCAAACAATTAGTATTTGAGGGTACTATAAAATACGCATCATCTCCCTTTTTTAATTTTAAACGAGTATTGTTTATCCACGCGTATTGATGAATATCACTGGTATCGCCTATAGCTAAAAGCTCCTTTTTTAAAGGCATTGCAATATAAAAATCAATATGCGATGCTGGAAACCATTTGTTAGAAATTATTTTAGCATCTCTCTTCATCAAACCATTTTCTATATCGTTCTCCATAATTTTATTAACATCAGTTTTAATAGTATTCCAGCCATACATGTCTAGAGTAAAATCACCATCGCCAATATTATTTTTACTTTTACTTCCTAAAGTGCCAGGATAAAAATTGATAAGTATAATGCCAGCCATGCTTATAAACAAAACAAAAAATAAACTTATTGTAATGGGCGTGGGCAAACCAAACTTTATTTTTGTCCGTTTAGTATTTTTAGTAAAGAGGCAAGCTGTTAAAAGAATAAGCCCACTATATGCAGGCCCTATCCAATGAGGAAGTACCTGTTTAAAAAAAGAAATACAAATTGCAGTAAAAATTAATGGGAGACTGCTTAATAAAAGTATCTTACTATGGCTAGATAAAACAGGTAAATTATTTTTAAAGGCATTTACTGCTCCTTTTAAAATAAAGAAAATAATAATAGGATTGCAATACAATAATTGTGCAGCTATAAAAGTAAAAAAGTTAGCTATATCAATGCCGCCTAATGTTACATCTACCCGTTTACTATGATATAAATAGGTAATAAAACTGTTGTCTATATTCCATAGTATGACTGGTAAAAAAAACAGCCCTGTTATAAGCATAGCTATATAAAAAACTGGTTGTTTAAACCAGCTTTTACAGTATAAAAAAACATAAAGTAAAAGCGCTACCCAAAGAAAAATGCTATGTATTTTACACAACATACCTAACCCCACTACTATGCCAAAAAAAAGCATTGCCTTTTTTTTGGTTTTATTAATATGCTTATAATCAGTAATGTGTAAAAGCAAATACAAACTTAAAATCCAACATAACATTTGTGGCGAATCGGGCAAAATAAATGTACCTGCAATTATACTACCATAAACAGTTGCTGTATAAATAGATGCAGCATAAAACCCAGTTTGTTCGTTACTAATTTTTTTACCGCACAAATAAAACAGCCAAGTTACTATAGTAGAACAAAGTATTGCACCAAGCCTAATAAAAAAGGTTGTATCAATAGTAAGATTAAACGTTGTAAAACGTATTAACCAACCCACCATTGGAGGATGATCAAAATAATTCCATTGCAATTCTTGTGCATACATTCTATAATACACTTCATCATTGCCTAAATTAATAGTACTAGCAACCAACATTTTTAGTAGCGTAGCTATAACTATTAATAATAGTGTCTTTTGCTTGTAACTCAATACTAATTAATTAAAACGTAATAAAATTTTGAAATAATTTTACATAAGTGTGTGCCAATTTGAGTTAATGAAAAAGCAATCAATTAAATTTTATTGATTGCTAATGATTAAAAATAACGGCAAATCTTTGCACTAACTTACTAGCATTTGTTCTTTAAATACCTAAGTGTAAAAACTTGTTACGCTGGCTGTACCGAACTTGGGGTATTTGAAACTTTTGAATTAATACGGTGTAGTTTTTTAAACTTATAACCTAACCCTTTCCTATTTTTTGCAAAATAAACAGATAATACACCTGTTGCACATCCTACAAAAGCACCTAAAATGACATCTATTAAAAAATGTTGTGCCAAATAAATTCTTGAATAGCCTACTAATATAGCCGCAAACAAAATTGGTATTTGCCAATTTTTATTTTTCATTAGTACTACCAATACAGTAGCAATAGCAAATGCGGTAGCTGTATGACCAGATGGAAAACTGTTTTTACCTGAATGCGTAACCCCATCTATAAAAAATAAATATTGCCCTGACTCAAAAAAAAGTTTTGGCCTGGGAGAGTGAATAAGATTTTTTATTATTTGTACTACAAAGCCAGATGATATGAAAGCGTAGATAAGACTGATGGCAAGTTTTTTTTGTTTAAAATAAAAATAGAGTACTGCAATTAAACATAAAGCAAAAATACCATCCCCAATAAACGTGTAATTAATAAAAAACACATTTAACCAAAAAGGATGATAGGAATTTAGTGATAGGAATGCAACCGTCTTTCCAAAAGCTATTAAGAAAAGTGTACTTACTAGTAAAAATAATAGTGTACCCAAAAAATATGCTCTAGTTTCTTTATTTTTAAATACATTTTTTAAGCTTTGCATTTATATTAATTTTAATGCAAACTATAATGTGTATTTATTTTAATTATTACCTAAATGTTATGTCATTGTTATTTTTTTATTTCAATAAAGGCATTATGTAAAATAGGCTCAATTGATTGTGGTGCTGTAAAATTGGTATTCATTAAATAGGCAATAGTTTGGGCCAATTGACTGGTGTACATTTCATCGTTATTACTAATTTCTCCTTTATTAGCCACTTTTGGGCCTAACAACATTAGCCACGAATTTTCGCTACCAGCTGTAAACATATCATGCCTTACCCAGGTAGTTGATTTTTTACCTCTACCATGGTCGGTAGTAATAATAATATGCGTATTATTTTTGTAAAAAGGATCGCTATTAATTAAATACCATAGCTGAGCAATATAGCTATCAAATGCATTTGCGCTTTGCAAATAACCATCATACTTACCGCTATGTGCATAGTCATCTGTTTCACCAAAGCCAAGGTAAACTACTTTTGGATGATGCTTTTGTAGATACTCTTTGGCAGTTAAAAAAGTAAGCATATCGTTTCGTGTTGGGGTTAGTGTATCTACAACATACTGCTGTGTTCCATTTATTAAAAACTGATTTGCCGAAGAAGAATCTGTTACAAGTGTATTGTTACCGCTATTAATATGAAAGGTGTTTTTCTTTTTATTTAAAATATAATTAAATAAGTGCCAACTCGTAAATGCTGCAACTTTATTCTTGTATTCATTTGTATTATTTAAGAACTCTAAAACATTAGTATTGGTATTCCATCTCTTTTTATTGGCAATAATTGAAGGATCGGCAAAGCCAGTAAATAGTTCATTATAGCCTGCATATGAAAATTTGTATGGATTTGAAACAGAAACTTTACTAGCTATTTGACGGTTACCATAAATAGCTCCATGTTTTGCAAATGTTTTCCAAACAAAAGGAAATAAAAGTGTTCTCCTAACTTCCTTAGAATCATCCCAAAAAAGCTGTTTAATTGCCTCAGTGTCCCCAACGTATTTGGGATTATTAATTAATATTGAATCGGCTCCATTAAATACCTCCTGCCATCGAAAACCATCTGTTGTAATAATAAATATATTGGGGGCGGCGTTTGGTTGGGCACTTGTAAAAAAAGTAAGGAGACTAAACAGTAAAGAAAATAAAATTTTCATAACTAGATGTTTCATAAAAGAACAACTAGTACATAAAGTAATTATTAACCCATTGTTATCTCTACATTACTTAATAGCCAAGGTATTTGGTTGAAAAGCATACCAGCAAAGCACCAACAATAAACTGGGTAGTTTACTATCTAAAAAAGAAGTTGATTTTAAGGTAGATTGAGTTTGTGTAGGTAATGGAAAAGTACACGTTAATATGGTTGAATTTTTAATTTCATCATATACATTTAATTCGCCACTATTATTTTCATTAAAAATATATTGGTATTTTTTCCCATCTAATTCTAAAAAGCCATTTTGAGCTTGTTGTTTACCAAGCTTAAGTTTACCCATTTTAATTCCATACTCATTTTTAATAATTGCTTTTGGATAGAGCAATCCTTTTTTTTCAAAAAAGAAAATTCTTCTGCTAATACTACTTACAAAACGAGCAATACGGGTACCTTTTGTAAAGGATATTTCTGCTAATTTTTTTTCATCGTCCCACAACTCGAAGTTTTCATTTAATGATCCTGTGTTTACGCTAAGCCATTTCATAAACGTTAATTTTAAGTTTTTTGAGAATGTGAATATAATTTTAAAAAATGTAGAAACTAATATGTGAAAAACTTTGTTACCTAAATGTGCATAGTAACAATTTGATAACATTAATTTAATATACAAAAAAGGCCACCAATATGACTAAAGGTGGCGATAGCTTGAGAAAACTTGCTAATTGCTTAAGAAAAACAATTTAATCAAAACATTGCTAAGAAGCTACAATTTACCCCACCCTTGTTACCAAAATAACTACAAAATGTTACGTTATTGTGGCCTTATTAATGTTAGTTATTATTGACAATATTAATTTTTAGAGCTTCCGCTTTTATGTAAAAAATTACCAGCTTAAATTAGTTTAAAGCAAAAAAAACATCGCATTAAAAAATGCGATGTTTTAATTTATTTTTTGAACTTATTAATAGTTAAATTTTGTCCACCCTTTCCACCAAGTTGCTAAAGGGCCTGAAGGTGCAATACCTCCAATAAATGTGGTAGGTGTAAAAAATACACTACTTACTTTAGGGTGTGTAAAGCTAGCTCTTGAAACAGCAGGAGTAGCGTTAGGCGTACCAACTATTGCCGCAGCATTACCAAATGGTGTTGGATCTGGTGTTGTATAGTTAAAGGGCTGTGCAAACAAATTAACGGGTATTGTTCCATTTTGTATTGTGTTAGCCTGTGTTGGATTTTTAAAGTAGGTAACTAAATCTGCAGTTGTGTAAACTGAACCCCCTGGTGCAGAGTACTTAACACTATCAGTATTTCCGCCTAAGTAATTATTCGCAAGTATAACTCCTGTACCCACATTGTTTCCGGTTGGGGTACCTGTAGTACCATCTATATCTATAGCCAATGGCCAGCCAATAATAACTGAGTTAAATAAACTCATTTCTGAATTACGACGAATGTGTGCGCCTGCTCTATATAACGAACTTCCTCTATTATTAGATGTTGCCATTGGACCTATTGCTGTAATATTACTAAATACTACCGATGTTTTAGGGCTTGCAGTGGAACCCGTTGGGTTATTATCACTTTCAAATGCTTCAGAACGAGATACGTCTGCAATAGAAGAATCTCTTATCACCAAGCCAAATTGCACTCTTCCACTATATCCATTATCCGTATCAAAATCATCATCTTGTGTTCTATAAGCTACCAAATATTTACAATCAACTGTACCGCCAAACCACTCAAAAGCATCATCTTTTGCTAATGCTACTTGTACATTTTCAATAGTAGTTCCACTACCTACACCAGCCATTGTTAAACTATTAATTTCTTTATCTGGCTGAAATGCATAACCTGCATATTCAATACGTACAAATTTTAAAGAACCGGAGTTATCATTAGCAATTGCAGTTGGCACTTTGGTATCACCGCTACCGGCTAAACCATCTCCATTTGCATTATTGATACCACCCTCTACTTCCAGCAAACCCTGTGTACCGTTAAAAGCAGAATTAATAGGTGCTTTACCTAAAATAACTATACCGCCCCAGTCGCCACTTTGTGGATTTGGAGAGAGAGAAGTAAATATAATAGGCTCTGTAGGAGATCCCACTGCAACTAATTTACTACCTCTTGTAATTACTAAAGCAGCCACATCTGCGCCGCTAAATGCTCCTTTAATTACAGTGCCAGCTTCAACTGTCATTGTTTTATCATTTACCATATAAACTATTCCTTTTAGGACGTAGCTATTAATCTTTTTCAAAACAATATTGGTATCAATTCTTCCTTGTAAGGTAATAGTTTGACCGGTTGTACTGCCGCCGCCGCCACCGCCATTTATAACCACTACTTCAATTTGACCATCAGTTTCAATTTTTCTACATGCTGTAATGCTAATGAAAGCAATTGCAACTAAAGCTAAAATGTACTTTTTCATTTTTATTATTGTTTTTTATTAATTTAATTTTTATAAAGAATAGTTAAACGTTAAGCTAAATGTGGTTCCAAAACGACGTGTAAATCTATACGCATCTTGATCTTTTTCTAACTTGCTTTTTCCGCCCACAGTATTCTGGTAAAAGTATTGTGTTTGGTTAAGCATATCACTTATTGATAATCTTACTTCGCCTTTAGTTTTTAATAATTTTTTTGAAATCTGAAAATCTAATAACGAACGTGGAGCCTCGTAAATATCAGGAAAACCTGCGCCAGCTAAAGCATCACCTACTAAAAAAATACGTTCGCCAATTCTATTGTATAAAAGGGTCATGTTCAACCCGTATTTTTCAATATCATACAGCAGTCCTGCATTTATTAAGTAAGGAGATTGGCCTTGTAAAGGTCTGTTAATATTGAGGGTTGCATCTTCAACATTACTTTTTATTAATGCACCGTTAGCTTGTATTGTAAAGTTTTTTAATCCTTTTATAACATCTAGTTTTTTTCTAATTTCCACCTCAATACCCATGGAATAGGCTTTAGAAGGATTTTGATAATTAAATGTAGATGAACCACCAACTCCAGCATTAAAAATTTGTTCTATTGGGTTATTAAAATTTTTGTAAAACACACCAGCAGTTAATACTTCTCCAGGGCGGCTATAGACCTCATAACGTAAATCTAAATTGGTAACTTTTGTTCTTTTTAAATTTGGATTACCTTGTATAGATGCATTTAATTCAAAATCATAAAGGTTTAATGCAGCTAACTCTCTAAGCTCTGGGCGTATTACGGTTTGAGATCCGCTAAGCCTTATGTTCGTTTTTGTGTTTAACTTGTATGTAGCATTAATACCGGGCAAAAAGTCAATTACTTTACTGTAGGTATGCCTTGGATCCCATTTTTTTACACTTCCTACTAATTGATCAAAATGCTCCACTCTTAACCCATAAACAATTCTTAATTTATCAAAAAACTCATCGTCCATTTGAATGAAACCCGCATTTAAAATGGTGTTAGCCATATACCTGAAAGTATTCCCCTTTATGGCTCCAAATCGAAATTGATTATCGGCATCTGCAAAATTTTGGGACTCAAATATTTGATTGGCAGGCAAAGAAATTAAAGCCGTATTTGATGTATTGATAAGATAGTTTGCAAATAATTTAGCATCATATAATCTATCTCTAATTTGCAACATATACCCTGCCTTGATATTATGTTTATTTTTAATTGTGTAACTAATATCGCCACCGGCCGTATAAATATAATCGCTGAGGCTTTGATAAATTCTGCTGCCTGTATTTTGAGCTAAGGTGCCAGATATAAGCAAGGTGTAGGGATCGTTGGTGTTAGCCGTTTTTTTATATAAAACTCTTCGTTGGTCTGGTATGTATCCATCTAGTATATTAAACGCACCATACCATTTTAATTTTATTTTGCTTTTTATGCTATGTTCCCCTGCTAACTGGGTAGTAAAAAATATATTTTGTTTAAACGTAAATTCGTCACCTCTTAAATCTTCGTTTCTAGTATTATCAAATCCATTTCTTATAGTAGTAGAGTTACTACTGTTAATATTTAAGATTGATTTAATTGATATTTTGTTTAAACTGTTTAGTTGTAAACTAACACTACCTAAAGCACCTACCTGCACATCTTGTTGATATTTTTGGTCGTTATAATTATAATCTACTTTAAAGGTATCCACTGCTTCTTCTAAAATATTAAACCTATTTACTAACGCTAAATTTCTATTACTTTTTGTGTAATTTAAACCAAAAATTCCTCCAACTTTTTTGCCAAACACTTTTCCGATAAAACCTCCGTTGGCCTGAAAAGAGGCGTTTAACGGAGCACTTGTAGACTGAGGAGACCAAGCATTTCTCATACTTTTACCAATTGCAGTTTGCGATGCTCTTGACATAGTGTCAAACCTAGCTTTAGTGGTGTAGGCACTTGGCAAAGCTCTAGTTCCATCATCTAAACCCAACCAATCCGTTTTTCCACCTTTATCTTTGAAAAACTCATTACCTATTACCTGTGTGTTAAAACCAGTACCTATTTGTATAGTAAAAAAGTTTTTACTTGGTATATCTTTAGTATTTACTTGCACCAACCCTCCTGCCCACTCCCCAGGATATTCGGGTACAAATGCCTTATTGATAACAATGTTGTCTATCATAACACTTGGTATCAAATCAAACGAAAATGTTTTTCTATCTGGCTCTGTGCTAGTTAATAAAATTCCGTTTAACATAGCTTGATTGTATCTGTCGGCTAATCCTCTAATTACTAAAAACTTACCTTCTTGAATACTAGCTCCAGGTGTACGTTTTAAAACTTCTCCTGTATTTCTATCTGGCGAACGCTTTATGGCTTCTGCAGAAATAACAGAGGCAACAGTATTGGTAGTTTTTTGAAATGTAATTAATGAAGCTGCAGTTTCTTTACGGGCATTGGTAGATGAACGAACTATAACCACATCTCCAGTTTTTGCTTTCACCTCTAAAGAAACATCTTGTGTGGTAACTTTTGCTTCACTTACTTCTATATCTTCTACATCTTTTACCGAACCCCCGTAAGAAAAAACTAAGGTAATTTTTCCCGTTAGTCCTGTTACATTGAGTATATATCTGCCCTCTAAATCGCTAGAGGTTCCTTTTGTAGAATTTTTTATACTAACAGATACGCCGGTTAAGGGCAAACCCGTTTTAGCATCGGTAATTTTTCCTTCAATTTTTCCGTTTTGTGCAATAGTTATTAGTGAGGTAACTAAAAATAA
>CAILUU010000024.1 GCA_903837525.1 uncultured Bacteroidota bacterium
AAAGAAAACCTTAAATAAGTTATTAAAATATTTACTGTAAATAGCTTTTAGGCAACCAAGCAATAAAGTAAGGGTTGCCAATAAATAAAAAACCACCTCTTTATTAGCCCTTTTTTTTGGGGAAATAATAAAAGATGTGGAGGGTTTTATTGTATCTATATATTGATATTTATAAACGGTATTTTGCAACACTCGTTGATAGGCTGTAGGAGGTACGAATAATGAATTTGTGGTATCGGCAAGTTGTATACTTATACTATTGGGCACTTGTGCAACTAAAAGCATATGGCTTGTAAGTAGTATAAAAAATATAAGAAAAAGTTTAGCCAATTGTAGTGGTTGTTTTTGCAAAAGTAAAGGGAGTTAACGATTTTTTAAAAGTAATTAATATACCCAAAATGTATTTTAGAAGCTTCTCGTATATTAAACTTAATATCGTTTCGTTTACCAATGGCATAACTAAGGTTAAGCAAGCCAAATTTAGTTTCGAACAAAAGCCCTAAGCCTGTACCTAAAAAACTATTATTTACATTAATGGATTGAAACTTATTCTTTACCAGACCTACATCTACAAAGCCAAATAAATTTGAGTTAAGGCTAAGCCTGTACCTATATTCTACGCTACCTACTGCATATTGTGTTGCATAAATACTTTCCTCGGTAAAGCCACGTAATAATCGGTAACCACCAAGTTGAAACAATTCGTTTCTAAATATATTTGGACTGTTGTATAGGCCACTGTTTAGGGCTGTTTTAATAGTTGCCTGTTTACCTATTGGAAAATAGTGTGCTACTATTATTTGCACTTTCAATTGATACGATTTTGCTTTTAACGTGTCATACAAACTATTGTAATTAAAGGTTGGATCTTTAATTGCTGTAATAGCCGAATTACGTTTTATGTTTTTAAGACCTAGGGTAGTAATAATTTTTACTTCATTTCCACTACGTGGATTTAGTTTGTAATCTGTTTTATTCCAATCATAATCTAATCCCACATTTACTGCACTTACATCAATATTAGGAGGCAGTGTTTTAGTTGCTTTTACAAATACAGTATCCACCCCATCTGCTAATAAAAATCTATTTTGCCATTGTACAAATAACTTACCCGATTGGTTGGCAGATAAAAGATATTGTGCCCCCAACTGTGCTTGGAGTTGTAAAAAAGAAGAATCTTTTTTAAATAAATCAAACAAAAAATCTATTCCAAATTTGCTGCCAAAAATGTAGGGCTGTTGGTAGCCTAAGTTTAAGCGGGGCGAATTTAATTGCAATTGTTGCCAGTTTGCCAACAAGGTTTCTCCACCGCCAAAGGCATTTTTTAAATTAAGATTTACATCGCCTGTTAGTTGTAATTTATTGTTTTGATTAGCCGATGGTAAAAAACCAATTATAGCACTAACCTGACTACTTTTTTTTGCTGCTAAATATAAATTAACTACAGAGCCACTCCCTAATAACGTAATATCGCTAGGTTGTACCTCTTGCACATAAGGCAACTCTAACAACAGTTTATTTACCTGCTGTAATTTTGTTTTATTATATAAAGAGCCGTTACTAATGCTTAAGTAACGTTGTAAAAATTTGTTACTCATTTTTGCATTGCCTAATTGCCGTATGCTATCTACTTTGTACAACACTCCTTTTTTTACTTTTAATAAGGCATTTATTTTATCCTCATCTACCCCCACGCTATCTAAAAAAACAGTAGCAAAAGGATACCCGTTATTTTCGTAATAATTTAAAATACGCTGCTGCACTTTTTGCAATTGCTGCATAATAATTGGCTTATTAAAAAAATTCTTTTCTTTAAAGTCGCTTAGTTCTAAGGCCCTTTTATCAATATCGGTTGGTACCAACTTTATCCATAAATATTTTTTACCTAAAAATAACTGTATAGTTGTACGTGTAGTTGTTTGGAAAATACTATCAATTGATGCTGTAGGATAGCCTTTGGTATTGAGTAACGGAATAAGTTTACTTACATAATCATCGAATTCGAATTTGCTATTGAAGGAGTTTTGTAACGCTAAAGTTGCTGCCGTGGCATTTTTATCAATATAATTAATTATTAGTTTGTAGGTGGTATCGTTTGATTGTGATAAACCTGCCTTTGGAAAAAGATACAGCAATAGGGCTAGTATAATCCCATACTTGGTAACTAATAATTTACATTTGCTCATTAATAATCAAATCTAAATTATAATTTTCAAACATACTTAATACAACTAAAAAATTGGCAGGAATATATATACATATACCTTTTTGTAAACAAGCTTGTACGTATTGTAATTTTCACTTTAGCACTTCTTTAAAGTTAAGAGAGGAAATGGTGGAGGCAATTGTTAAAGAAATGAAGCTCCTAACCCCTAAAGGGGAAAAAGCTGAAGATTTTAGTGTAGTTGCAAAAGAAACTATTGAAACTATTTATTTTGGCGGGGGTACACCAAGTATTTTATTGGAAGATGAATTACAACTAATTTTTGATGCTTTGTATGAACGTTTTGAAGTTGCAGATGAAATTGAAATTACGCTAGAAGCAAACCCAGATGATATTACTGATGAAAAATTATTATGCTGGAAAAAAATGGGTGTTAATAGATTAAGTGTAGGCTTGCAAAGTTTTAATAAAGATGAATTAAAATGGATGAATAGAGCCCACTCCGCAGCAGAAAGTTTAGCTTGTATTGACAAAATAAAAGCGGCTGGTTTTACTAATTTTTCGGTTGATTTAATTTATGGCTCTCCCCTATTGAGTAATGAAGATTGGAAACAAAATGTACAAACCGTTATTGAAAAAGGTATCCCACATATTAGTTGTTATGCATTAACTGTTGAGCCTAAAACTATTTTAGCTAAAATGATAGAGGCAAAAAAAACAGCTACTACCGATAGTGAAAAACAAGCACAACAATTTTTATTATTGATGGAATGGCTTTCTGCAGCTGGTTATGAGCATTATGAAATAAGTAATTTTGCTAAACCTAGCTTACGAAGTAAACACAATAGTAGTTATTGGCAAGGCAAAAAATATTATGGTTTTGGCCCATCGGCACACTCGTTTGATGGCGTTAGGATTAGACGATGGAATATCCCTAACAATGCATTATACATTCAATCTATCCAAAAAAACGGTGTGCCTTACGAAGAGGAAGTGCTTACACAAACACAGCAACTAAACGAATATATAATGACATCGTTACGAACGGTGGAAGGTTTAGATTTGAATTATGTAAAAATAAAATTTGGAGAAGCGTTTAGTACAAAGTTGACCCAACAAAGTGCAAAATTTTCTAGTACAAAAAAAGTTGTACTAGAAAATTTGAAAATAATTTTAACGAACGAAGGAAAGCTTTTTGCAGATGGTATTGCTGCGGATTTATTTTTTTAACGCTGCGGATATTTTCTAAAATACTTTATAATCTCAGAAGATAGCAATATAACAATCATTCTGATTGTTACGTAGTTACTTATGTTTGAAAATGAGAAAGGCATTTTATTTGTACTGAAAAGGTATCACCGATTTAAATTAAACTCTCTTCTATTTTGTTAAACCCTTCCTTTGCAGAGAGATTTTTCCAAAGTATTTGATAAATGGTATGTGCCATAGGCATTTCGGCATCTACGATTTGGTTTATGATAAACATACACTTGCTGGCATTATAGCCTTCCGCAACCATATTCATTTCTAGCTGAGCTGCTTTTACGCTATAGCCCTTACCAATCATATTACCAAAGCTACGATTACGGCTGTGAAGGCTGTAACATGTAACCAATAAATCGCCTAGGTAAACAGAGGCTGCATAATTTGTTCTTCGCTTAGTATTAACCTGTGCATCGGTATGCCCAACCTCAATATTTTTAATCCCGCTTTTGCGTAAAAAGCTTGCCATTTCATCGGCTGCATTGGCTATTAGTACACTTAAAAAATTATCGCCATACTCTAACCCATATGCAATACCTGCACCTACGGCATAAATATTTTTAAGTATAGCGGCGTATTGTACCCCATAAATATCGTTATTGGTAATCGTATTTAAATAAGGCGTTTTAAAATAGGCAGCTATTTCGTTTGTTACTGTTTCATCTACCCCAGAAAAAGTTAAGTACGATAACTTTTCTGCTGCTACTTCCTCTGCATGGCAAGGGCCTAACACTGCAAAATAATTTTCGATTGGTACCTTAAAATGTTGTTTTAAATAATCATTCAACAACAAATTGCTTTGTGGTAATATTCCTTTTATAGCACTAATTATTTTTTTGCCCACAAAAATATCTTTGGGTAAAGGGCTTAGTACATCATCGGCATAGGCAGATGGTACCGCAATTAAAATGCAATCGCTATTTTTTATTACTTCCTCTGGACTTGTAGTAAGTTTTAGTTTACTAACATTAAAATGTGCTGTGGGTAAATATTGCGGATTGTGGTTACAGGTTTTTATATGATCAATAGCAGTTTGGCTTCGGTTATACCAATAAATAGTTTGCCCGCCGTCGGTTAAAATTTTTGCTAAGGCTGTGCCCCAACTGCCGCTTCCTAATATTCCGAAATTCATACGTGTTTAGAAGTTTAGTAAAATTATAAGCCTAATTTATCAACCGCCATTTGTGCTGCTATTTGGCTAGCATCTTTTTTGTTGAAGCCTTTAGCTTCAGCTATTAATTCCCCATCTACCATTGCACCAATGGTAAATAATCTTCGGCCACTTTCAAATTTTTCATTTAATAGCTCAAACTCTACTGCTTTACCATTTTTATTGGCCCAGCCGTACAATTTATTTTTAATATTTATTTCAATTACTTCTAAATCATCTATAAATAAATAAGGCATTATTATTCTTTTTTCTACCCAAGTTTTTGTTTTGTCGTACCCCTTATCCAAATATACTGCACCAATTAACGCCTCTAAGGTATTGCCAAATATTTGCGATACTTTTAATGCATTATCAAATTTATTATAAAAGGTAATTTTTTTTAAGCCCATTTTTAACGCTATTTCATTTAGCTTTTGGCGGTTAACCATTTTACTCCGCATTTCGGTTAAAAAGCCTTCGCCTTTGTAGGGGTATTTTCTAAATAAATAATGAGCTACAATACTGCTTAGTACTGCATCGCCTAAAAATTCTAATCGTTCGTTGTTTTCATCAGCACCTTCTCTAACGCTACGGTGGCTTAGTGCCGTTTTATAAATTGCAGCATCGCCTGGAGTAAAGCCAATAACATTATTAAGTTGTTTTTTAAACTCCTTTGCATTCGTATTCGTAGAAAAAATATTTTTTAAAAACTGCACTATGGGTATCCCTATTTTTTTGTGAAATTAATGTAAAGAAATGATATAGGGTGAGGTGTAAAAAAGAAACGGTTCCTAAGATGAATTAGAACTATACTTTACGCCTTAGGTTACATTTTGGTGCCTTAAATTTTAGTTATTATTTTATTGAATATATAAAGTTCTTGATACGCCAAAAATACTTATTCATAACCCTCGATATCTAACAATAGCTGAATATGAGTTAGCTGCATCTGACTAATAATTTATAAAATTAAACTCAACTTTATAATGCTGCACCAAAATCTTGAAAACTTTTGGTGCCCCTGTTGGACTTACCTTTCTAAAAACTGATTCAATTTTGCCATTTGTTAGAGACAAGACGGCGGCGGGAAGTTTACACTAAAAAGCGACCACCAAATCTGATAATCGCTTTTACTATTTTTTAAAAACTATTCTTTACATTGCTGCTAACTGCACCTTCTGTTGTAGCTCTATCACACTTTCTTTAAATAAGGTATCGGTATCCATTAAATCTTTAACGGTTTGGCAACTGTGTATTACCGTTGTGTGGTCCCTTCCGCCAAAATGCTCTCCAATGGTTTTTAACGAATTTTTGGTAAAGGCTTTTGCTAAGAACATGGTAATTTGTCTTGCTTGTACAATTTCTCTTTTACGAGTTTTTTGTAACAACTTATCGTAAGGCACATCAAAATACTCACACACCATTTTTTGAATGGTATCTATGGTTATTTCTTTACTGGATGATTTTACAAAATTTCGTAACACTTTTTTAGCTAATTCAAGATCTATTTCCCTTTTATTGAGCGAGGATTGTGCCAATAATGAAATTAATGCTCCTTCTAACTCTCTTACGTTGCTATTTATGTTGTACGCAATATATTTTACTACTTCTTTTGGCATCTCTAAACCATCCTTTTTCATCTTTTTTTCTAAGATTTCAATTTTGGTTTCGTAATCTGGCACTTGTAAATCGGCACTTAAACCCCATCTAAATCGGCTTAATAACCTTTCTTGCACCCCTTCTAAATCTTTTGGTGGCTTATCGCTTGTTAAAATGAGCTGTTTGCCGCTTTGGTGTAAATGATTAAAAATAGAGAAAAAAGCATCCTGACTTTTTTCGGCCCTATTAAAAAATTGTACATCATCTATAATTAATACATCTATTAATTGATAAAAATGTATAAAATCGTTGATGGCGCCATTACGGCCATGATCTATAAATTGATTAATAAATTTTTCGGAACTTACGTATAATACTACTTTATTGTTGTGCAAACGCTTAACCTCATTACCAATGGCTTGTGCTAAATGTGTTTTGCCAAGGCCAACGCCACCATAAATTACTAAAGGGTTAAAAGATGTTGCCCCTGGTTTTTCTGCTACAGTTTTCCCTGCTCTACGAGCTACTCTATTACAATCGCCTTCTATAAATGCATCAAAGGTATAGGCATGATTTAATTGGGGGTCAATTTGCATTTTCTTTAGCCCCGGTATTACAAACGGATTTTTAACAGGGTTATTTATGACTAAAGGAAAATCCATTTCGTTGTTTGAATATGATTTGAAACCTTGCCCAGGAATATTAGTTGTTAGTGGTTTATTTTTATTGTTACCACTGTCTACCATTATTCTATATTCTAATTGGGCATCTTTTCCTAATTCTCTTTTTAATGTTTTTGCTAATAGAGAAATATAATGCTCTTCAAGATACTCATAAAAAAATTGACTTGGAACTTGTATGGTTAGTATTTTTTCTTTTAGTGCAACCGGCTCAATGGGTTCAAACCAAGTTTTAAAATGTTGCCACTCTACAATATCTTTTATAATATCTAAGCAATTAGCCCATACCTTTTCAAAAGCCTTATCCATTATTTCTTAAGCAGTTTATATGTTGATTTATTTTTTTGGTATTTACCACAAACTATTTTCAGGTTAAATTGAAAAAAGTTTCATGGGAGTGCGAATATCTAACAAAATGTTGAAAAAAAAATTTTTTATTCATTTGTTTTTTGCCTTACTACAACAGAATGGGCTTTTTCAAGGTTTTTTGCGCTCATTTTCCCAAATTCAAAGTCTAATCTTCCTAGTATAATCCCTGCAAAGCCAACTTGATTTACCAACACATCGCTCCCCACTTTATTTTTATACGTTTCAGGGGCATCTAAAAATGTATGGGTATGCCCACCTAATATTAAATCTATATGTTCACTTTGTTTAGCAAATTCAATATCGCTTAGTTTATTTTCTTTGTATTTGTAGCCTAAATGGCTAAGGCAAATAACCATATCGCAGCCTTCTTCTTTTTTTAATTTACTTGCAATGGTATTGGCATTTTGCACAGGGTCTAAATATTTTGTATTGCCATACAAACTTTCTGGCACTAGCCCATTTAACTCAATACCTACGCCAGTTATTCCAATTTTTAATTTACCTTTTTTAACTATTTTATAAGGTTGGTATTTACCTTCCATAGGTGTGCCAGTCATATCATAATTGCACAATAACAGCTCAAATTTCCCATGCTGCAATTGTGTTGCAAAGTTTTCTAAACCAGCATCAAAATCATGATTACCCATTGTAGCCGCATCGTATCCCATAATAGCCATTGCCTTCATTTCTGGCTCGCCTTTATACAAATTAAAGTAAGGTGTTCCTTGAAAAATATCTCCTGCATCTAACAGCAAAATATTTTTTTCTTCTTTTCTAATTTTTTTTATCAAATCGGCTCTTGCCGCCACCCCACCTAACCCTTGGTTTCGTCCGCCATCCATTGGAAAAGGGTCTAATCTACTATGTACATCGTTTGTATGTAAAATGGTTAACTTTTTTGCAGCAGCATCTGCCTGTATTTCGGCCATTAAACTATTGCTTTTAAGCATTGCCCCAGTTGCCAAAGCGGCTTGTTGTAAAAAATGTCGCCTAGTTTGCATTAGATACTCTTTTTTCGGTGATTGCAGGAATTTTTTTGCCTTGTTTAGTAAAGCTGCTGAAATAGGCTATAATAGCATCTCTAAATAGTATGCCATTATTTATTTGTGAAATAGATTTTAGCATTTCACAATCATCTCCGCCATTTGCAACATAATCAACCAACGCTATTGTGTAGATAGATGTTTCAAGTAAGGGTTTACGTCCTATTAAAACATTAATAGCTTCTTTATTTTTTATTTGCCAGGTCATACCCGCTGTTGGCCAACCACCTCTGCTAGAAATATGATTTAAAAATTGTTGAAATACTTTACCCTCAATTTTTTGCAGTACAATAACATTATCAAAAGGGGCTAACTCGAATAATTTACCTCTGGTAATATTCCCTGCTGGTATAGCCTGTAGGCGAATGCCTCCAAAATTTATAAACGAGGCATCAATTGGTTCATTATACTTTTCTTTTGCTATAGCTAACATTCCATCGGCCATTATATTTCCTAAACTACCCTCTGGTTGTCGTTTTACAAGTTCTTCTTCGGCCACAGCAATAATGTCGTTCATATTTTTATTTACACTATCAGCATAAGGCTTTAATGCTGTATTAAGTGCCCCATCTTGCTTACTAGTTTGCGTAAGCCTATAATCTTTATATTTTACTGTTTGTGGTTGATAAAACGTTTGGCAACTGAAAAGCCAACTGGTTATTAAAAAAAGGAAAAAGTATTTTTTAAACATAATTTTTGCTGCAAATGTATTAGTAGAGGAAGATAGATATTTTTACGAACTTAATTGCAAAAAAAATGAATAAAAATATTTTTACTAAAATACATTTACTTTTGAGGAGTTAAACAACGATTATGAGCTACGAACTTACAGGAAAATTAATTGAAAAAAGTGAAATTGTACAACGTACAGAAACTTTCAAAACCAGGGAATTTGTAATTGAAAAAAGCGAAGATATTGGTGGTAGAACGGTTACCAACTTTGCTAAGTTTCAGTGTGTACAAGACAAAACAGGAATTATAGATAGGGTAAATGTAGGCGATGAAGTAAAAGTATATTTTAATATTAGAGGTACTAAATGGGAAAAAGATGGGAAAACTACCTACTTTACTAACCTTGATGCTTGGCGTTTAGAACAAATTTTGCAACCCTCCTCTGCAAAAACAGATAATGAATTTATAGAACCCTTGGATACCTTTAGTGCTACCCCGCCAGATGCGGTTGATGATTTGCCGTTTTAATTGCCTTGATCCTTTAAAGAGTAAATAAGTAAGAGATTAGGTAAAAAATTTCCGTAACAAATATTCGGCATTAATTATATGCAGCAAACAATTATATTAAAACTACTTCCCTCCGAGGCTACAGATGATAGCATAATAAAAAAAAATATTGCCAACAGTTGTGGTGTAAAAGAAAATGCCGTTACCGGATTTTATCTACAAAAAAAATCAATTGATGCTAGGGCAAAAACTATTTGGGTAAACCTTACTCTAATAGCTTTTATTAATGAGCCTTTCCATGACAGAGCGTTAATAAACACCACTTTTAAGGAGGTAACAAACGCCACTAAAAGCGTTGTAATAATTGGAGCCGGACCTGCTGGCTTATTTGCAGCATTGCAATTAATTGAAGCTGGTATAAAGCCAATTATTTTAGAAAGAGGAAAAGATGTAAGAACAAGACGTAGAGATTTAGCCATACTAAATAAAGAAGGCATTATAAATCCAGAGAGTAATTATTGCTTTGGCGAGGGTGGAGCAGGTACCTATAGCGATGGTAAATTATATACAAGAAGTAATAAAAGAGGCAGCATTGATAAAATTTTAAATCATTTTGTACGATTTGGTGCCGATGAAAATATTTTATACGAAGCACACCCACATATTGGTACTAATAAATTACCACAAATTATTACGGCTATGCGTAACCAAATAATTGACTGTGGTGGCCAATTTTTATTTGAAAAAAAAGTAACCGATTTTATCATTGAACACAACACTGTTAGTGCAGTAAAAACTGCAGATGGAAATAGGTTTGATGGAGACGCATTTATTTTAGCCACCGGGCATAGTGCTAGAGATATTTTTGAATTACTCCACCAAAAAAATATTTTAATAGAAGCAAAACCTTTTGCATTGGGTGTTCGTATTGAGCATCCGCAGGAGTTAATAAATGAATGCCAATATAAAAGCAATGCAACAAACCATGTTCTTCCCCCTGCTGCTTATTCTTTAGTACAACAAATAAATGGTAGAGGAGTATTTAGTTTTTGTATGTGCCCAGGCGGTATTATTGCTCCTGCAGCAACAAGTGCAAACGAATTAGTAGTAAATGGATGGAGCCCTAGCAAAAGAAATAATCCTTATGCTAATAGTGGAATGGTAGTGCAAGTGGGGTTAGAAGATGTTTTAATGGAGTTTAGAAGTTTAGAAAAGTTTAGAAGTTTAGATGCAAGCAACCCTTTATTAATGATGTACTTTCAACAAATGGTAGAGCAAAATTGTTTTAGTGCTGGCGGCGGAAAATTTGTTGCGCCTGCACAACGTATGGTTGATTTTAGTAACAATACCTCTTCATCAACATTACCTAATTGCTCTTACCAACCAGGTTTAGCAACAACTAATTTAATAGATGTTTTACCAAATTTTGTATACAGTGCTTTGGCAAAAGGTTTTATAGAATTTGGAAAAAAAATGAAAGGATATTTTACCAACGAAGCAGTTGTGGTAGCTACAGAAAGTCGTACATCATCTCCTATACGTATTCCAAGAGATAATGAAACACTTACCCATCCTCAGTTAAATAATTTATACCCCTGTGCCGAAGGTGCAGGATATGCTGGCGGAATTGTAAGTGCCGCAATGGATGGGGAACGAGTAGCAAAACAATGTGCTAATTTGCTAATGTGATGATTTGTGAACGGTTTAAATTTAATAAAAGTTGTACTACTTTATAATTAATTTTTGCCGCTTATAATTTTCATAACTTTTTATTCTGTTAGTAAAAATTCAATTACACTATAACTCTTTAACATGAACATTTTAGAATTACATAATCTAAAAAAATATTTTGCTACTCAAAAAGCAGTATATGGTATTAGCTTAGAAATCGGCAAAGGAAAAATTTTTGGTTTACTTGGTCCAAATGGTGCAGGTAAAATATTAAAAATTAATATTAAAAAAAACAATTACTATCTTATTAATCTTTACCCTATTCATAGTCTTTTGTTTTGCCATTTGTTGTGTATTGTTTTGCACAATTATAAAATTATGCAAATGTAATGATTTATATTAGAGGTTTGTTTTGTGTTAGTTCAAATTCAGTCCAAATTTCTTTTACAATTTCTGCTGCTGGCTTTATTTCATTTATTAATGCACTTACCTGCCCTATTTCTAATTCGCCATTTTGTAAATCACCTTCAAACATTCCTTTTTTTGCTCTTGCTCTTCCTAAAATTGTTGTAAGTTCTTCAATACTTGCACAATTTTCTTCTGCTTTTTTTATCTCCTCAAAAAAACTATTTTTTATTAGCCGAACAGGCGTTAATTGTTTTAAGGAAAGCATGGTATCCCCCTCGCCCAAACCAATTATTTTTTCTTTAAAATTTAAGTGAGCCGAGGCTTCGTTGCTAGCCACAAACCTACTACCCACTTGTACACCACTGGCTCCTAACACCATTGATGCAAACATTTGCCTACCTGTGGCAATACCGCCTGCTGCAATTACCGGAATTTTTACAGTATTACGTACTAATGGTATTAAAACCAGAGTAGTCGTTTCCTCTCTTCCATTATGGCCACCAGCTTCAAAGCCCTCTGCTACTACAGCATCGCAACCGGCTTCCTCGGCTTTTTGTGCAAATTTGCTACTACTTACTACATGTACTACTATTATTCCTTCTTTTTTTAAGGTAGATGTCCAAATTTTAGGATTACCAGCACTTGTAAAAACAATGGACACTTTTTCTTCTATAATTATTTCAATCAACTCATTAATAGCTGGATAGAGCAACGGCACATTTACGCCAAAAGGTTTATTGGTAGCTGCTTTACATTTTTGAATATGCTCCCTTAACACATCTGGATACATACTACCTGCACCAATTAGCCCTAAGCCCCCAGCATTACTTACTGCACTTGCCAAATGCCAACCGCTTGCCCATATCATTCCGGCTTGTATTATGGGATACTTTATTCCAAATAATTGTGTTACTCTATTTTGCATAAGTAAATTTAACAGTTAGTGAAGGTTTATAAAACATAAACTAAAAGTACTTTGAAACGCAAAGTAAACGCTTTTATTTTATATTTAATCAAAAATTTGTTTAATTATAAAGCTTTTCATATAAAAATTGCTCGTTTTTTGTAAAACTTGAAATTTGAATATTATTTTTAAGTTTGACTTAAATAAAACTAATTATCATGAATATGACTCACAGAGCATTAAGTGCTGCTGTTGCCTCCTTAGTAACGCTACTAATTGGCTTTATTTGGTACTGCATGGATAAAGGCCGAAGGACTAACTGACGAAGAATTAAAAAAAAGGTAATGTGGCATTAGTTTTTGGACTTACCTCACTCTTATCCTTTATTGCTATTGTTTTATTTTTAAAAATCGACCGCTATGCGGTTATTAAAAATAGTTAAATTGATAAATAGTTAAAAAGCCCTCACAGCCCGAACATTGCATTCGTGGTTCTTGCCGTAGCTGGCCTGTACGCCATCATTGAAGTACTGCCCCCACGCGAGGCCACTATTGTACTCGGTGGAACTCCAATAGTAGCCACTTGCAAAACCGCCAATTTTATCTTTGTATATATACAAAACATTCAATTCATCTTTTGTAGGTAGTCTCCAACCTTTACCTAGTTTAGCACATGCAGCTTTAGCATCTTTCCAATTCATCTCTTCTATAAAATCATATTGAGCAACCTCAAATTTTTGTAAACGAATAGGTTTACCTATTACTGATGCTTGACACATACCCATATAACAGGCAAATAACATTGGAATAATTAATAACTTTTTCATATTATTTTGTTTTTAGTAAATGTAAATTATTTATTGTTATCAAATCCCTCAAAAGTGAATTTACTGAAAGGTATTGTACCTTATTTGTACCTTAAAAGTATTTTATTTTCGTAAAACCTTGTAAATAAAGCGTTTTGGCTAATTAGTTATATTTAGCCGCAAAACATGGAAACTTAGGTTTATACATGCCGGCTATTGGATTGTATGCGTTGCGCTAATGGATGGTATTATTTGTGGTTGGGCAGAAGATGATTCCCATTTTTCTTAATAAGTGTTAATAGATATAAAATGAAAAAGGACCTTTTTTCATCTATTATTTTCCTCCACCACCTAAGTCTATAGCCGTATTATCGCCAATATTTAAATTTCTACTGACTCCTTTTACCTCCGCATCATTACCAATAAGTGAATTGTTTAATACTATTTCGTATAAATTAGAGTATGCACCAATAATTGAATCTTTAATAATACCACAGTTTATGGTGGTATTTTCGCCAATAGTTACATTTGGCCCTATTACCGAGTTAGCAATTTTACACCCTGCTGCAATACTTACCGGTGGTATGAAAATTGTATTTTCAAAATCCTCTTGCTTTCCGTTGCCGCCAAATTTTTTTAACAAGGTAGCATTTGATTCAATTAATGTTTCTTTTTTTCCGCAATCAAACCAAGCATCTACCTTAAATGCCTGAAACTTTACCCCATTTATAATCATGCACTGCAAGGCATCGGTTAAATTAAATTCGTCGTATGTTTTTACATCTGTTTTTAATAGCGTTTCTATACACGTAAATAAAAGGGCTGTTTCTTTAATTTTATATATGCCCACAAGTGCCATATTGCTTTTAGGTATGGTAGGTTTTTCTACAACACGACTAATAAAATTATGCTCATCAATTTCGGCAACACCAAAATTTCTTGGGTCATCTACCTTTTTTACGGCAAGCAATGAGTGTGGAGATATAATAAAATCTTTCACATTATATTCAGCTATTGTATCACCCAATACAATAATAACTTCATCTTGGTCTACAATTTCTTTAGTAAGTTTTATAGCATATCCAGTTCCGTTTCTATCATTTTGTTGAACAAAATGGCATTTTAAGTGTGGGTAATGTTGCTGTACATAATCTTGAATTTTTTCGCCTAAGTAACCAATAATAAAAATAAACTCATTTACACCTGCTTCGTTTAATTGATCTACAATTATACTTAATACAGTTTTTCCAGCTAATGGTATTAGTGCCTTAGGCTGTGTATATGTGTGTGGCCTTAATTTTGTGCCAGCACCTGCTACAGGTATTATTGCCTTCATGCAAGGTTTTTTTAAAGCATTTATAAAAGGATAGTGAAATTAAGGCTTTTAAATGAATAATTTTATTAAACGAAATTCATAATAAAAAAAGCACACCGTACATTTGCATTCTATTTAAAAGTTAATTTAATATTTAATCAATTCGTATAAAATGCAGCAAGACAGTTTAGTTTTCAATTTAATTGATCAAGAGTTAGAACGCCAACGCCATGGTATTGAGCTTATAGCCTCGGAAAATTTTACCAGCTTACAAGTAATGCAGGCAATGGGCACGTCGTTAACCAATAAATATGCCGAGGGTTACCCCGGGCGTAGGTATTATGGAGGTTGCGAAGTTGTTGACCAAGTAGAGCAACTAGCCATTGATCGATTAAAGCAAGTATTTAATTGTGCATACGCAAATGTACAACCCCATAGTGGTGCACAAGCAAATGCAGCATTACTACTAGCTATTTTACAACCTGGCGATACAATTTTGGGGCTAGATCTTAGCATGGGTGGGCATTTAACACATGGTAGTGCTGTAAATTTTAGTGGAAAATTGTACCGCCCCGTTTTTTATGGAGTTAAGCAAGATACTGGCTTAATAGATTACGAAATGTTAGAAGAAAAAGCAAGAGCCGAAAAACCTAAAGTAATTATTTGTGGCGCTAGTGCGTATAGCAGAGATATTGATTATGCTAGAATACGGAAAGTAGCAGACGAAATTAATGCTTTTGTTTGGTGCGACATGGCACATCCAGCAGGTTTAATTGCAGCAGGCTTATTAAGTAGCCCTTTTGAGCATTGTCATTTTGTAACAAGCACTACACATAAAACTTTACGTGGCCCAAGGGGAGGTATTATTTTAATGAAAACAGATTTTGAAAACCCGTTTGGTTTAAAAGATGTAAAGGGCAATGTACGAATGATGAGCAATTTGTTAGATATGGCTGTTTTTCCGGGTACACAAGGTGGTCCACTTATGCATGTAATTGCTGCAAAAGCAATTGCATTTGGCGAAATATTATCCGATGAATTTACAGCTTATGCAAAACAAATGGTTGCTAACTCAAGGGCTATGGCTAAGGCATTTGTAGATTTAGGTTACAATATTATTAGCGGCGGTACCGATAATCATTTAATGTTAATTGATTTACGCAACAAAAATATTAGTGGAAAAAAAGGAGAGCAAACATTAGGTAAGGCAGAGATTACTGTAAATAAAAACATGGTACCTTACGATGATAAAAGTGCATTTGTTACTAGCGGTATAAGAGTAGGTGTAGCCGCAATAACAACCCGAGGTATGAAGGAAGAACATATGCCAAAAGTTGTATATTTTATTGACAAGGCATTAATGAATGCAGATGATGAAACTGTTTTAGCCACAATAGCTAAAGAAGTAAAAATATTTATGGGTCAGTTTCCTTTATACCCTGAACTATAGAATTGAAAAATAATTTAAAAGTTATATAAGAGTAAAGCAAACTGTTTAAGTTTACAAAAAAATATGTTGCAGCGTATTCAAACGATATGGTTATTATTGGCTAGTGTATGTAGCTTTTTAACGTTAAAATTTCCTTTTTATAGTGGTACAAATGCAAAAGCAATAGCCTCATACCCTTTAACCGGCACAGAAAATAGTTTGCTTTTAGCAGCCACACTTATTGTTGGTTTACTAAGTATTGTAATACTATGTTTATTTAAAAATAGAATAATGCAACTTAGGCTTATAGTATTAGCAATATTAATAGAAGCTTTTTTACTTTTTTTATATGTTAGGCAAGTGCAAACTTTTACAGTAGGTACCTATTCATTAACTGCTTTACTACATGGTTTTATAATTCTGCTTTTATTGTTAGCAGCACGGGCTATAAATAAAGATGAAAAATTGATAAAAAGTAGTGATAGGTTGCGATAATTTATAAATATTTTCCCGTAAAACTTTCTTTACATTTTTTTAAATCGGCAGGTTTACCACTAAAAACTAAATTACCGCCGGCATCCCCAGCCTCTGGACCAAGGTCTATTACCCAATCGGCACTTTTAATTACATCGGTATTGTGCTCAATTACTAAAATACTATGTCCTTGCTCTATCAATGCATTAAAACTGGTTAATAGTTTTTTAATATCGTTAAAATGTAACCCTGTTGTAGGCTCATCAAAAATAAACAATACACTGCCTTGTGCTTTTCCTTTGCCTAAAAAACTAGCTAGTTTTACTCGTTGTGCTTCGCCACCACTTAAGGTATCGCTGCTTTGTCCTAATTTTACATAACCTAAACCAACATCACTTAATGGTTTAATTTTTTTTGCTACGCTAGGTTCGTCTACAAAAAACTCTATGGCTTGGTCAACACTCATTTCTAATAATTCATAAATATTTTTATGGTTGTATTTTACTTCCAACACTTCATCTTTAAAACGTTTCCCAATACATACATCACAGGTTAAATGTACATCTGCCAAAAACTGCATTTCTACTGTTTGCTCTCCTTCGCCTTTGCATGCATCACATCTTCCCCCATCTACATTAAACGAAAAGTGCTTTGGTAAAAAGCCACGAATTTTGCTCATGTGCTGTTTACTATACAAATCTCTTATTTCATCGTACGCTTTTATGTACGTTACCGGATTACTACGGCTGCTTTTACCAATTGGGTTTTGATCTACCATTTCTATTTGTGCAATAAAATCAAACTCGCCTTTTATACTTTTATGTATGCCGCTTTTTTCGGTAAGCTCTCCTTTTAATTTTTTTAAGGCAGGATATAAAATTTGTTTTACCAATGTAGTTTTACCGCTACCGCTTACACCGGTTACCACACACAATACATTTAAAGGAAACTCAACATTAATATTTTTTAAATTGTTTTGTCTTGCGCCTTCAACGGTTATGCTTCTTGTCCATTTACGAATTTGCTTTGGTGGCTCAATTTTTAATTTGCCGTTAAGGTATTTTCCTGTTAGGCTTTTATCGTTAACAATTAATTCCTTATAATTTCCTGCGGCAACTACCTCTCCACCTAAATGACTAGCTAATGGGCCCATATCAATAATATAATCAGCTTCTCTCATCATCATTTCATCATGCTCTACCACAACAACGGTATTATTTAAATCTCTTAATTCTTTTAATACCTTTATTAATCGACTTGTATCTCTACTATGCAGCCCAATACTAGGTTCATCTAAAATATATAACGAATTGGTTAAGTTGCTTCCCAAGCTTCTAGTAAGTTGTATACGCTGGCTTTCGCCACCGCTTAGCGAATTAGCTAACCGATTTAAAGTAAGATAACCAAGGCCAACATCTAACAACGTTTTAATTCTATGTTCAATTTCAATTAAAATACGTTTAGCAACTACTGTATCAAAGGCACTTAGTTTTAATTTATCAAACCAAGTTTTCAACTCTTTTACAGGTACCTCACACAGCTGACCAATATGCTTATCGGTGACTTTTATATACAACGCTTCTTTTCGTAAGCGATAACCATTGCACGCTGTACAGGCGGTCCTTCCCCTATATCTACTTAATAAAACTCGGTATTGTACTTTGTATAAATTTGCTTCAACCTCTTTAAAAAAATCGTTTATACCTAATGCTCCATTACCCCCACTCCATAGCAATTGCATTTCAGCTGCACTTAAATCAATAATTGGTTTGTGTATGGGGAATTTTGTATTTTTTGCTTTTTGAATAAATTGATCTTTCCACCATACTAATTTTTCTCCCTTCCATGGCGCTACTGCACCTTCATACACACTTAATTGTGGGTTAGGTATAATTAAATCTTTATCTATTCCCAATATTTGAGAAAACCCCTCACAAGTTGGGCAAGCACCATAGGGATTATTAAATGAAAATAAATTAGGCACAGGTTCTTCAAACACAATACCATCTAACTCAAACTTATTGCTAAAGGTTATTTTTTTTGTGCCATTAATTTCAATTTGCATTTCACCCTCGCCTTCGTAAAATGCAGTATTAACCGAGTCGGATATTCTATGTAAATCTTCTTCCTCAAAGTCTTTTTTAATAATACGATCAACTAAAACATAAGTTGATAGTTGATAGTTAATAGTTAATAGTTTTTTTGACTCAAGAAGATCTTCTATTTTTATTATTTCTTTTTGATGATAAATTCTAGAAAATCCCTTTTGCAATAAAATATTCAACTCCTCTTTTACATCTCTATTTTTATTTATTTTAAAGGGTACTAAAATAAAAACTTTATCGCCGTCGTTTAATTTTTTTATGTTGTTAATAACATCCGTTACATCTTGTTTTTTTACTTGCTTACCACTAATTGGAGAAATTGTTTTTCCAACTCTAGCAAATAATAAACGTAGATAATCGTAAATCTCCGTCATGCTACCCACTGTGCTACGTGGTGTACGAGTAATAACTTTTTGCTCAATTGCAATGGCTGGGCAAAGTCCTTTTATATCATCTACATCAGGTTTATTCATACGCTGCATAAACTGCCTTGCGTATGCACTAAGGCTTTCGGCATAGCGGCGTTGCCCTTCTGCAAAAAGTGTATCAATGGTTAACGATGATTTGCCACTACCCGATACACCTGTTACTACCACTAGTTTATTTCGAGGTATGGTTACCGAAACATTTTTTAAATTATGAACTCTTGCGCCTTTTATTGCAATGCCGTTTGTAATAGTTGTCATTTATTTAGTAAAGTAAAAATTAACATTTTATTTAAAACAATTTAATTGCACTAATAGTTGTAATATTCCTTTATAAATGTGAAAGATTTCTTAAAGTATATTCGATTTATAAAATTGATTATGAAATTGTTGTAGATTTATTTCGTAAATATACTATCGTATAACTACTATAAAAAATTAGGTATTAGTACATTAGTAATTTTCAACATAATCTATAATTTTACACAACCAATATCCAATAAAGAGAAAAACCAAAAAGCCTATCAAGTATACTTCTACTCAAAATAATCAATATTGGTTCCTGTTAACAAACAACATCCTAAACCAAAAAATTGTAGAAGTTATGAAATATCTAACAAACTTAACCGACCAGCAACTTATTCATTTGTATGTAAATGGAGATAATGATGCATTTTCTACTATTGTATTACGTTACAAAGAAAAGATTTTTACTAGTATTTATTTATTAGTAAAAGATAGATACTTAGCTGAAGATTTTTTTCAGGAAGTATTTATTAAAGTAATTGACACCCTTAGAGCTGGTAAATACACCGACGAAGGAAAATTTTTACCATGGGCAATGCGTATTGCACATAATATGTGTGTAGACCATTTTAGAAAAGTAAAACGTACGCCAACTATTAAAACAAGTGATGATAAAGATATTTTTGAAGTTCTAAACTTTTTTGAGCCAGGTGCCGATCAAAAAATGATGGCTAACCAAAGCCACGATAGAGTTAGACGTTTGGTAGATATGTTGCCAGAAGACCAACGTGAGGTTATTATTTTACGCCACTACGCTAACTTAAGTTTTAAAGAAATTAGCGCCCTTACCAATTGCAGTATAAACACTGCATTAGGCCGTATGCGTTATGGATTAATTAACCTACGCAAAATGATGACAGAAAAACAAATTACATTATAATATTATCCCTTAAGAAACTGTAACTCCCTAATTAAAAACCCCCTCGATTAAGGGTTTTTTTATTTGGAGAAATCAGCTTTAAATTTTAGTTTTTTTATACTTATTACTTCATCTCTCCCAAACCACACTTTAACCAACTTGCAAATTCATCAGGGTTTGGTGTATAAAATTTTGTTTTGGTTAAAAGCTTTTCGTTGGGGTTTAAAATTACATATTGTGGTTGGCTGGTAGCTCCAAAATTTTCTGTTTGAAAAGTCGCCCATTTATCTCCAACAGTTACAATATTTTTATCGGCTCCACTACTGGTTTTAAAAACAGTTTGCTCAGTGGCAGGTAATTTTGTACGTTCATCTACATAAAGCGACAGCACTATAAACTCTTTACGCATAATACTATCTACTTCTTTATTTGTCCAAACTTTTTCTTCCATACGGCGGCAGTTTACACATGCCCAACCTGTAAAATCTATTAACAAGGGTTTGTTTTGCTCTTTAGCTAACGCCAATGCTTTTTCGTAATTATTATGTATAGGTTCAATAACTTTTGTAAGCAATACATGATTTTTGTATATAGTATACGATTGTGGTGGTGGAAACCCACTTAACAGTTTTAAGCTTGCATATTTAGTATTGAAGATGCCTGGCACTAAATAAACGGTAAATGCTGCAAAGAATACTATAAAGAAAATACGAATTGCCCCAAATTTTTTAACTGGTGCCCTATGTCCAATTTTTAAAAGCCCCAATAAATAGGCTACTGTTAATGCGCCAATAATTACCCAAAGTGCAACAAATACCTCTCGTTTAATTATTCCCCATTGCTCCACATTATCTGCATTAGCTAAAAATTTTACAGCTAAGGCTAACTCTACAAAACCTAATACTACTTTTACATTCGTCATCCACCCACCACTTTTTGGTAAACTTTGTAACCAGTTAGGAAACAGTGCAAACAGTGCAAAAGGCAAACCCAATGCTAAACCAAAGCCTGCTGCACCGGCTGTAAGTGGCCACGCTCCTTGGTTAGCAACATTTGCCAAAAGTGTTCCTAAAATTGGCCCTGTACAACTAAACGAAACAATAGCCAACGTACCTGCCATAAAAAAAATGCCTCCTAAATTACCTAATCCGCTTTTACTATCGGCTTTGTTGGCTAGAGAAGAGGGTAAACCAATTTCGTATAAGCCAAAAAACGATAAAGCAAAAAATACAAATACTGCAAAGAAGATTAAGTTTAACCAAACATTTGTAGAGATATTATTAAAAATTTCGGGACTTATGGTTTTACTAGCTAAATGAAATGGAATAGTTATAGCTACATAAATTAAAAAGATAAAAAAACCATAAAATACTGCATTACGAATTCCTGCTTTTTTAGTCTGTGCTTTTTTAGTAAAAAAGGTTACCGTTACAGGTATCATTGGAAAAACACAAGGTGTAATTAAAGCAATTAAGCCACCTAAAAAACCTAAAATAAATATAGTGAAAATACTTTTGTTTTGAGTGTCATCATCGCCACAATTTGCTTGTGGCTTTTTAATATCTATACTAGCTATTTTTATTTTACCAACGCTTGCTAAACCACCTTCTAAATTAGTGTTAAACGCAAATGGAGGATCGCTGGTAAACTCACCATCTTTATTATAAAAAAAAGTAAGGTTACCTAAAAGATTTGCTGGCACTGTAGTTGAAAAATTTACTATTACCTTCCACTCTACATTTCCTGTTTGTACTTGTACCATTTTATTTTCGAAAATGGTTGACTTTATGGTTTGGGTTGGGCTAACAGCAATAAAATTTTCTACTGCTATTGAAGAGTCAAAAAAACTTACTTCAGCAGATTTTACCCCATCTAAATCTTGCTGGGGAGCATACAACTGATTGGCGCCTAATGCTGATGCTTTTAGGATTAGTTCGTATTTTTTTTCGCTAATTTTTTTACTAGTAATGGTCCATTTATATACAGATGAATCTGTTTGAGCTAATAACTGTGTACTACTAAATAATAGAATAATAAAGAAAGATAAAATTTTTTGCATAGTTGTTTTTTACAAAAAACGAGTTCGTATAAGTGAACTCGTTTTTTATGTTATAATTATAAATAATTATTTTAACGCCACTTTAAAAAGTTCTTTTTTGGGTGGCAAGCATTTTTTATCGTCGCAAGTTTGATATTCTACACTTCCGCTAATGGTTGTTTTTGCGTTACTTTTTACTTTTATTTTTTGTATAAATACTACTTTATTTGCATATTGATTTGCCGATATTTTTAATTTTTTATCTTGATACAATTCCATTTTACCAACCTCTGTTGTTTTACCATCAATGGTTACCAATGGGTTTTTATTAAATAAAATTGCAGTTGGCTGATTAATAGCATCTTTGGGTTGATTTTGAGAATATAAATGCCAACTATTTTGTATAGTTGCCGTTAAATAAACCTCATACGTTTTATCGGCAATTTTTTTAGATGTAAATGACCACAGCACAGGGCTTGCTAATTGTGCATTTGCAAAAATTACACTACCCACTAATAAAACACTTAATAAAATCTTCTTCATTATCTTTCTTTTCTATTTATATATACAAATAAACGACCAATTTAGTTTTTTGGTTGTTTACAGCTTGTTAATTTATGCCAAACAAGTGATTAAACACTTTTTTTCCATCCTTATTTCCCAAAAGGCTGCTGCTAGCTCTTTCTGGATGAGGCATCATACCAAAAACATTACGCTCTTTGTTACAGATGCCTGCAATATTGTGTATTGCCCCATTTGGGTTAGCTCTAGCATTTACAACGCCCTCTTCATCACAATATCGATATACTATTTGTTTGTGCATTTCCATTTCCTCTATGGTTTTCTCATCTGCAAAAAAACGTCCTTCGCCGTGTGCTATAGGAATTTTTAATGCCTCGCTATTTTGTGCAATAGCATCTTTCATAAAAATATTTTTGCAAACAAATTGCTGATCGGCGTTGCGTAGCAAAGCACCTGGCAGCAAACCACTTTCGCACAAAATTTGAAACCCATTGCAAACGCCTAAAACTTTACCCCCTTTATTAGCAAAATCTATTACACTTTGCATCATAGGGCTAAAACGTGCTATTGCCCCACAGCGTAAATAATCGCCATAGCTAAATCCTCCCGGCAATACAATGCAATCAGTTGTGCTAAAAGTAGTTATATCTCTATCTTTATGCCAAAGCTGAATAACTTCTTGCTTTAAATCGTTTTGTAAAGCCTCCATCATATCTCTATCACAATTGCTTCCCGGAAAAACTACTACACCAAACTTCATACTTATTTTTTATAAAATGTAAAATGTACTGCAAAGATAACAAATAGCCCTATTTTAAAAGATAGTAACCTAACACAATTACCAAAACCACCATTGCCCAATGAAGTAGTAAGGGCAACCATTTTTGTTTAGCATAAAAAAAAGTAGCCGAAACTAATACCGAAAAGGGTGCAGCACATAAAATCCAATAGCTAAAGGTATTAGTAGCATTAATAAAAGGAACAATTAACGCTATAAACAGGTAAAGGAAAATAATACTCCAACTTTTACGGGATTGTATAAGTTGCCGCCTATAATTCTGTTGTATAAAAACATAACCTATTAAAGTGGTTAATACCACTAACCCAATGGCTATGTAAGACAAGTTGGTTTGTTGAAAAACTGGTGATGAAAAAGCTACTCCCGGAAACGAATAACCCTTCCATTTATCTGTTAAAAAAACAATGGCTAATAAAAAATAATAAGGTGTTAAGCCACCAAGTAAAACCATTAACCATTCGGCAAATTTAAAAGGTCGTATTAAAATTAACCCCAAAAAAACCAAGCCTAAGAGTGTAGCAGATGGAAAATAAAAAAATGTACCTGTACCTATAACTATACCTATATTAAATAATGTTGTTTTAGGATTTTGTATGGTATATAAATTACTCATTTTATTTAACACCCAAATGGCAATAGTACTAATAATTAGTGGGGCAGATAAGGCTTGCCATTCTGTAAATAAAGAAGTTATAAGCAAATAACTCATACCGGCCAAGTAATTAGGTTTAGGAAATAAACGTTGAGCGTTTACTAAATTATTTAACGATATGGCTTGTGTAAAAAGTAATAAAAAAGTTAGCAGTGAAGATAAAAATGGAACGCTTGTGGTTACTGCACTCATCCACTTTAGCAACTCTTTGTATAAAAATCCATCAACTTGTTGTGGTTTTATAAGTTGAGGATACAGAAATATAGGCAACTTTAATAGTACCCCGTAAATAAGTAATAAAAAATTATTGATGGGATTATTTGCTTTAAAAGTACCTATCACTCGTTTGTAATGTTTGGTGTAAAATTAAGTATCCCAAAACTTTAATCGCTGTATTTTTTCTAACATAAATAGGTTAAACATCCACCTTTGCAAAACATATAAAGCCTCTATAATCGCATGGGATTATAAGTTGCTTTGCCCCAACTTGTTTAGTAAGCCTTGGCATAAATTGATGGCCTTTTTCTCGACTTTTTAATGTGGGGTTTCGTTTTATATCGCCATTTACATTAATACTATGATCTGCAATAAGTTGATTTTTTCTATCACTATTAAATAAAAAATGAAGTTCGCCATTAAAAGGTGCAAGTACATACGATAAAAAATTATCAGTTTCATCATCATATTGATCTTTTTGAATTACTCTACTCCACTCTTGAATACCAGTTTTATTAAAACTCATTATTAAAATATTAGAATAGTAATACCGAACTCTTTGTGGATTATTAAAGTTGTTAAAATTATTAAATGGCCTATTAAAACCGCCATATGGATTATAATAATAGGAGTTAAAGTTATAGGGGTTATTAAAATAATCCCATCGATTAAATGGGGAATTATTGCCCCCTGTATTTTGAGTTGAAAAATCTTCGGAAACCACAATATAACCACCATCTTTTTTAGATACAATTTGTTGTATAAAAAAATCGTTTAAAGCAAGGCGTATTTGACCATTGCTTTTAGCTGCATTTCTTATAGAATCGTCAATTACTGAAAAAGTGGGTGTAGAAATTTTGTGCTCTACCTTATTATATACCGTAGAAAAAACGCCTTCAATATTTCCTCTATTTTTTTGTAATAAAAAGAAGTAAATAAGTACCGATTATTTAAATTATCAATTTTTAAAATTACATTGTCTATATAATTAGTAGATAAGTTAATGGGCAAAAAAGTTAAGGTATCTTCCCTATTTTTCAATTGTATTAAACTTAGTTTATTGCTACCTCCTCGGTTTCCTTCTTTAGTTTCTTTAGTAAATACAAAATTGCCTTCGTTATCTACCAAAAAATTAGTATAAGTATCTCTACGTTCATCATAGCTTAATTGCTGCCTGTTTTGATGAATACGTTTAAAGTCTTTATCAAATAGGTTTGTAGCTAAGGTATAGTTATCGTTTTTTTTATGTAATTTAAATATTTCAATTTTTTCTTTATTTTCACTTGCAATGGTTGTATAAATTTTGTTGTCCGCATAAAAAGGTATTTGTGTAGAGTCTATTTGTACCGGCTCTGTAAGTTTTTTACCCATAGCATCTAACTTAACTACCATACAATACAGTATATTCTTTTTTTGGTATTGATAAACCATAAAAGCATGATTTGGGTAGGCAATAAAATCTACATTAAATGTTTTTTCAGGTAAAAAATCTAAGAAAACTGTTTCAACTTCTTGCATACTATTATCTAGTACAGTAATTTTATGTTTCCAACGTGTGTTTTTATAAATGAGAATATTGGAGTTCATTTTTCCAATTATTTCAAAATTTAAATCCGCCTTATCTTGCCTATCAATATCGGAAAAAGTTAGTTGTTGAGCTATAGTTAGTTGAGCATTAAAAAAACAACCTATTATTAAACTAAAAATCATTTTGTACATACTAGCAAACTTTAAATTAAAATTACGATTTTTATAACCCAAAGCATATTTTTTTAAACAAGATGAATGAATTTTTGTTTTTACATAAACAACCAAAATGATGCAAACAGTATTACTAACAGGCGGTACCGGTTTAGTGGGTAAAGCGTTTACCCAATTACTAACAAGTAAAGGATACCAGGTTATTATTTTAAGCAGAGGTAAAAAAGAAATAGTAACTGAGCCAAATGTAACTTATGCACAATGGAATGTTGCAACTGAAGAGATTGATATTGAGGCTGTAAAAAAAGCAGATTACATCATTCATCTTGCTGGTGCAGGCGTAATGGACAAAAAATGGACAGAGCAGTACAAAAAAGAAATTGTAGATAGCCGGGTAAAAAGTGGTGCATTAATTGTAAACACGTTAAAAAATAATGAGCATAACGTAAAAGCAATTGTAAGTGCCAGTGCTATTGGTTATTATGGTGAGGATAAAATAGATAATTATTTTTTTACCGAAACCGATAAACCTGCTGAAGGTTTTTTAGGCAGTACATGCCAACTTTGGGAGGATAGTATTGATTATGCTAATTCACTAGGTATAAGAGTTGCAAAAATGAGAATTGGCATTGTATTTAGTAATAACGGGGGTGCTTTAGCCGAGTTTGTAAAGCCCCTAAAGTTTAAATTAGCTACTATTTTGGGTAAGGGTAGCCAAGTAATAAGTTGGATACATATTGATGATTTATGCCGCCAATTTTTATTTGCAATAGAAAATGAAGACATAAAAGGAGCATACAATGCAGTTGCCCCAAACCCCGTAACTAATAAAAATTTAATGCTAAAGCTAGCTAGGAAAATAGCTGGGAAATTTTATTTCCCATTTTATATTCCTTCGTTTTTTTTAAAATTAATGATGGGCGATAGAAGTATAGAAATATTAAAAAGCACAACAGTTAGTTGTAAAAAAATAACAGATGCTGGTTTTAACTTTTTATATAACGAGGTAGATGAGGCTTTGGAAGATTTGGTTTAGTTTTTTAAATCAGCCTATTTAAAGTAACTAATAATCACATAAATATAAAGACTTAGGTATAGACCTATAGACCTGCCGCTCCAATTAAAGCAATATCAGTAACTGTTCTATTATATAGCATTTTAGGTTTAAACTGATTAGGCACTAAAGAATCTACAGCTTCTAAAGGTAAAATAACCAACTTGACTTTGTTTAAATGTTAATCCTAGCCACAACAAATTATCGAAAATTAACACCAATACAAAATAAATAATAATAGAAAGCTCTGTACGTTTTACCAAAATAGCAACTAGAAAAGCAACCATTAAATACACTGTTGCCATTAAAGCAAAATATCCAATATATTTAATCCCTTTAAAAATATGTAATGTATCTGGCGAAAAACATAACCCAACAATTAGGCCTGTTAAGAATGTCATTAATGTACTTGCCAACACAAAACCAATTAGTAAAGTAAAGTTTGTTTTTTCATTGTTTAATTCTACAATCCCCATATCTATTAATTAAAAAAGCACCAAAATTGGTGCTTTAAAGTTAGTTATTTTAATTCCTCAGTGGCTTGCCACTTTTTAAAACACTTTGTATTCTTTCCAAGGTTTTCTTTTCGCCACAAAGCGATAAGAAGGCTTCTCTCTCTAAATTTAATAAATACTGTTCACTTACCAATTGTGGTTCACTTAAATCGCCACCACACATTACGTAAGCCAATTTTTTTGCTACTGTTGCATCATGCGCTGTAGCATAATTTCCTAAACGCATGCCATTAATACCTGCATGCATTGCACCTAATGCACTACGCCCTAAAACTTTAATATCTGTACGTTGTACAGGCATTATATAACCATCATCATACAAATCAATTACGGCTTGTTTAGCTTCTGCAATTCTTCTGCCTTGGTTTACACTAACTAAATCTCTACCTTTTCTATAAATACCTAAATCGTAGGCTTCATGTGCACTTGTTGCAACTTTTGCAGTTGCTATTGTTAAAAAACGATTTTGTAGGGTAAGCGTATCTACCTCCCCATCATGCATTTCATCGGCAGCACGTAAAACAAATTCTTTAGTACCTGCACCGCCAGGTATTACACCAATACCAACTTCTACTAAACCAGTATATGTTTCTGCAGCTGCAATTACTTTATCTGCATGCAAACTCATTTCACAAGCGCCACCTAAGGCTAAACCGTGTGGGGCAAGCACCACAGGTATACCAGAGTAACGCACCCTCATTATAGTTTGTTGAAACTGGCGAATAGCCATATCAATTTCATCATAATCTTGCTCAATGGCCAACATAAATATCATACCTACATTTGCACCAGCACTAAAATTTGTACCGTCATTAGCTATAACTAAACCTTTATAGTTGTCTTCGGCAAGGGTAATTGATTTTTGAATTCCTTCTAACACCTCTCCACCAATGCTTCCCATTTTTGTGTACCACTCTAAGCCTAAAACATCGCCCCCTAAATGATAGGTACGGCAAGCACTATTTTTCCAAAGGGTTTCATTTTCAAAATTTTTCATTACTATAAATGCTTCTCCGCCTGGTAATGCTTTATAGGTTTTTGTTGCAACATCATAACACAAACGTTTTCCATTTTCTACTTTGTAAAATGTTTTATTGCCTGCTGCTATCATTTCATCAACCCATGCTGCAACTTTATATCCTGCAGCTTTCATTACTTCAGTTGTTTTTACAACGCCTAAAACATCCCAACTTTCAAATGCTCCAATTTCCCAACCAAAGCCTGCCATCATTCCATCATCTACTCTATATAATTCATCACTAATTTCTGGAATACGATGAGAGATATAGCTAAATAAATTATAGTGGAACTGTCTGTAAAAATCTCCAGCCTTATCTGTGCCTGCACACAATGCCTTTAGCCTTGTTTTTAAATCGTCAATTGGTTTTGCGGTTTCAAGTGTTGCAAACTTTGGCCTTTGCCTTGCACCATATTCAAGGGTTTGTAGGTTTAACGTAAGTATTTCTTTTTCGCCTGTGGAAGATTTAGTTTTTTTGAAAAAGCCTTGTTGGGTTTTATCTCCAAGCCAATTATTTTCTACCATTTTGTTTAACCAAGCTGGTATGTTAAAAATAGCTTTTGCCTCATCTGTTGGGCAATTATCTGCAACACCTTTTGCAACTTTTACTAACGTGTCAATACCCACCACATCGGCTGTACGAAATGTTGCCGATTTGGGGCGACCAATAATTGGCCCAGTTAGCGCATCAATTTCATCAACATTCAATTGTAATTTTTCCATGGCATTCATTATTGCCATCATACCAAAAACACCTACTCGGTTTGCAATAAATGCAGGAGTATCTTTACACAACACCGTTGTTTTGCCTAGTTGCAAACTTCCATACTCCATTAAAAAATCTACTACCAATTCATCTGTATGCGGTGTTGGTATTATTTCTAACAAACGCAAATACCTTGGTGGATTAAAAAAGTGTGTACCACAAAAATGTTTCTTAAAATCATCACTTCTGCCCTCTGCCATCCTATGTATTGGAATACCCGATGTGTTAGATGTTATTAAGGTACCAGGCTTACGATATTTTTCTACCTCTATAAAAACAGCTTGTTTTATATCTAACCGTTCCACTACTACTTCTATCACCCAATCACACTCAGCAATATCTTTCATATTGTCGGTAAAATTTCCCGTTTTTATTTTTTTAACTACATTTTTAGTATAAACTGGGCTTGGGTTGCTTTTTATTGCAGCCGTTAAAGCATCGTTTACAATTTTATTTTTTTCAGCAGTTTTTGCATCTGTAGGCAAATCTTTAGGTTGTATATCTAACAACAATACTTGTAAGCCAATACCTGCAAAATGGCAAGCAATACGGCTACCCATTACACCACTACCTAATACGGCTACTTTTTTAATTATGCGCTTATTCATAAAGCAAAAAATCTTTTTCTAGTTAAGAAAATTAAAATTAGTTAGCTATGCAACTAATTTAATACGAAAGTAAGATTAAAAAATTAATCGCCAAAAAATTAGGGTAATAGTGAAATAAGTACATTTCTATTTTGCTTTACCTTACGGTTATATAACCAATTGATTGCAATATACTTATCGTTAGTTTGTCATTTCAAAATGGGATAATTAGAGAAGCATTCCTGCAAAATAGGTGTTTGAAAATAATAACCAGACAAGGCCGAAATTTTGTGGTTTTTTGTTGAGATGCGACACGATCGATGTACTGTTTATTTTGCTGGTTAGTATTAGCTGATTTAAACTACCCAAAGGGCGGGACTTTTGCCACAAAACTTGATTTGATAAACTTGTTTAATTATTTAATGGGTTGGTATAAAGATAAGTAAACCTGATTAAGTTACAACTAACCATACCTTTACTTTTCACAACAAATTCTTAAAGCGGTTTAAACTGCGATTTGCCATTAGATACATAAAGCGCCTCCCATGTAATGCAGCACCCTTTATTATAGTAATGAATAAATTCCACCGCTTAAGCGATGAAGTGTTTCGAAGTAAAAAAAAACTTCTCCTTGGTATCCATATTTTCTATTCAGGTTAATCATTTGATCAGTAAGCGCTCTGTTAGACTGATAACCAGCACCTAGTGACGTAAGAATTCCTGGATAAACTTTCGATTTTAAATGAGCAGGAACTTGTTTGTCTAGGTCAACCAATAATTGCTCATACGCCTTAATGTTATATCTATACATTTGAGGAAAGATGTAATCCGCATAACCTTCTTTGAGCCATGTTGGCCAGTCTTGCAAATACTGTTCCTTGCTCCATGGATAAATACTAGGTGCCCATGATACAATACAAGTAGGTTTGATTTTCTTTACCGATTGATATAGATGTTTACCAAATATACTCAGCTTATCTGCCTTCCACTGTATCCATTCAGCATCAAATGGTTGTTGAGGTGGAAGCTGTCCATTGTGTTCTTTTTTATATAATGCTACGGTATACTCATCATAGCCTCCTTCGCCAGGCATAGCTGGCATTCGATCGTCGCCCTGCACACCATCAATTTCGTAATTAGTAACTAACTCTTGCACCAATTCTTGCAACATTTGCTGAACATCTGGCCGAATACTGCTCCACCAGAAAAAACCATTTTTTTGTAGCAAAGCTCCTTTGTTGTTTCTACCCGCCCAGGTTGGATACTTTTGTAGCCAAATACTATTGCTATCTTTATACGCATAAGAAAAGCCAAATTCAAACCATGCATGCACTTTTATGTTTTGTGCATGTGCGGCTTCAATAATCTCTTTTAAAGGATCTCTTCCGATATACCGCTTGTTTTGCGAAACCCCAACATATCGCTGCGTTACATCACTTGGATACACTGTGGCACCTTGGTTCCATACCACCACGAAAATATGATTCAATCCATTTTTTTTACATAGATCTATTCCTGCTTTAATAGAATCTTTGGAACTCAATATTTCACTGCCAACATTCGTGATCCAAGTTCCACGAATCGGTTCAACGGATGTATTTCCAGCTATTTTTTGAGAACATGCAGATTGAGCAAATAATAATATTACTAATAAAAAAGAAAATAATATTCTCACCATGATAACGTCTGTTTAAATTCTAAATAACGATTGTATAAATTATGGGCAGAAGGATACATTGACTGTGGACTCATAAAATGAGAAAACTCAAAGGTGATAGCTTTGTCGTAACCAATTCGTTTTGCCGCCTCTAACTTTAATTTCAACTTTTCAAACTTGATGGGCAAGAACTTGATGGGCATGTCTCTGTCGAATGATTCGCAGTTGGTCCATGCCTGCAAGCCATGTTTGTCTGCCAGTTGTTTATTGATGGCGAGGTACTGATCCAAGTCATGAAAATCTACATGTCCATCTTGGAAAGCTACTGCATCGATGTTGTTTTTGATTCCATCAAATATTTCGTTCCATTCTGTTTCATGTTCAGATAAAGAAACAGATTGTTTTTTGGTAATGATGCCGCTTGAAGCCATCACTGCTTTTTTACCATCAATCCAAGGAGAAATAAAAGTAGCTAAGCCATTACTCACATCTTTACATTGCTTTCCTAATGCAGAAAAAGCCTCGATTGCACCTTTTGTTTTTCTGCTGATTTCCATACTCAAGTACCAGCCCTTAAAAGAACGGTGATGTCCATATTTTTTCCAAACCTCTTCTGTAACAAATTGATTAGAAATAATTTCATGGCTCATATCTCCTGTATCCCAATAGATACCACTATCATACAACCCAAAATAGAAATCCATTTCGTATTTATCTGCCAAAGTCAGAAAAAGAGAAAGTAAGTCTATTGGCGGACGATGACAATTAAACTGTTTCATAAGGTAATCTGATGGATAGGTAATGAACCTTCGGTAGCCGGATCGGATTAGTATAACCGTATTGATACCAGCCGCTTTCATGTGAATAAAATCTTGTTCCCATTCGGATGCACCCCAGTTTTGGTGTGGTATGTCGTGACTAATTTCATCTAAAAATGTTCCTGTAATAAGCATGTTCAAAGAAATTTATTTTCTAATAAAAATTGTTTCCATCGCTGGTAACCAGCTCCATTAAGATGCAAACCGTCGTTGGTATAGCGCTTATCTAGCTTACCATCTGCATCCGACATCGCTGTGAACAAATCAACCAACTGTAAGCCTCGTTGTTGGCATATTATTTTTAAACTACTATTGACTTCAGCGATCTGTTCGGTTTTATTTTGATGATTTTTAAATTGAGTAAACACGTTATTAGTGGGTAAAATAGTTTGAATAAGTATTTTGGTATTGGGTGATTGTATTTGAATACTATCAATCAACTTTACATAGTTTCGAAGTATTACTTCGTTTGGTATATTTCTTGCAATATCATTGATGCCAATGAGTAAAAAAAGTTTTACTGGTTTTCGTTTAGCCACTTCACCAATTCTATAAAGCATGCCAAAAGTATTATCTGAGCTGATTCCTCGGTTGAGAGTACGCAAGCCAGGAAACAATTCGCTCCACTCTGCACCATCGGTGATGCTATCACCCATCCAAACGACTTCCTTATCTTGATCGGGCATCATTTCAAACATACTCAATTTTTGATCGTAGTAATAAAACCGAAAGGAAGAGTCAAAAGTATTTTGACTCTTAGATACAAAACTTGTTATTGCCAAAAGCATTAGCATCCAATATTTCATGATCAATAATTTTCTAATTTATCATACCAGTTCTTTTTCAAAAAATAACTACTCGCTAACCAAACTATAGCACAAATTAAAGCTGTGTTCCACTGTCGATAAGCGATGTACAAAGGCATTACCACCATACTCATTTGCCAAATTATTCCAATTAGCACATTTACCGCATCTCTTATGAGGTGGCGATTGGGAATAAAATGAGGATCAAGTTGGCGAGCTTGTTCAATGATAGGTTTCCAAAATCCCCAAGGCCTTGTTTGCATATAAAATTGTAAAGTAGTTTCCTTTTCTACAGGTTTAGTTAACAAACACCCAAGTATACAACCAACTATTGAAACAAAAAATATAAATATAAATGCGAGCAAATTTTTTGCTTGAGTATCTGCAAGCCCTTGCAAAGATGGGATAAAAGAGGCTATCCAAACCACAACAGTAGTACCATAAATAGCGGCGATCATACCACTCAGCATTCCGAAAAAATAACCATACCCGTTGAAACGCCACCATATCCATTTGAGCACATTTGGCGCAGCGTACCCGCCATAAAAAGCGCCGGTAACAAACAAAATGATGTTATTTAAACTAGTGATTTGTGTACCGATCAGGATGCCGATCATCACCACTATAAACGAAACGACTTTGCCAGTATTTACATAATGAGCATCCGTTTTTGTAGGTGCCAAGTATCGTTTGTACAAATCATTGACGAGATATGCAGGAGCTACATTTACAAATGCACTGAAGGTGCTCATAAAAGCAGCCAACAAACCTGCAATAATCAACCCCTTTATTCCAACAGGTAATTTAGCAACAACCACATTAAAAATATATTCTAGTTTCTCTAACCCAGAAATAGCCTTGGGTAGTTCTTCAATGGCCAACAGCGAAAACCCACCTACCATAAAATAGAGCGGAATAAACAATACTAAAATAGTAAAGCCGCTCATTTTTGCTGCATCTTTTGGACTTTGAGAGCTGAAGGATCGCTGCATATCAAAGCCTGGTACTGGACCAGCTAAGCTAGCCAAAATTCCTTTCCCTATCATTAATCCCACCATGCCTGCAACCATTTTAAATCCATTCTGCAACGACTCTGTTTCAAGCATTCTATAAGGGACGGGCCAGTTATAAGCAATTTCTTTTTTAGGCCAAAAATCAAGCCAACCTTCCGGCAAAAAATTTTCTATAGAAGCAGACCCAACACTTGTCATACCTAACCACAAAACGATGAAACAACAAATGGTCATTATGATAAATTGCATCACCTCGGTGGCCACCACTGAATAAATACCACCTTTTACAGAATACAGGGTGGTGAGCAAACAAATGATAATGGCGTACATAGAAGCACTACTAACCAATACTGCGTTTCCTGAACCTATTGCGATATCGGGGAGTAGCTGTGCCGCCAAGCCGCCAATGCCAGTAAAAAAAATACCTATTGAAATCATTACTTCAGTTACAGCAAATACTACTACAATAATGTGACTTAGTTTGCCTCCAGTATTATCTCCAAAACGAATACGCATCCATTCTGCACCCGTCATAGCCCCGCTTCTACGCAACCAGGTCGATAAAAATATCATTACAAATACCTGGTTCCAAACTGGCCATACCCAAGGTATCCATACGCTTTGAATACCGTACATTAGAAGTAAGGCTACTCGCCAAGAAACTGCATTTACATCAAACATACCAGAGCTATTGCTCAATCCCAGCCAATACCATTTCATGTTATTGTTTCCAACGAAATAATCCTTCAGGCCTTTGGCAGAACGACGACTCATCCAAAAACCAATAAAAATACTGATCAGTATATAAAAGATGATAATAAGTAAATCAGGTAGAAGCAATGTCATAAGAGTCGTTTTGAATAAATTTTACGTAATTTATAAATATTTTTATTAAGTTTATATT
>CAILUU010000025.1 GCA_903837525.1 uncultured Bacteroidota bacterium
CAAAGTTTTACTTTTTCTGCCTCAGCAAACCCAATATTATATCAAGGTGCAATTCCAGTTTTTGTAGATAGTGAAGAGCAAACCTGGAATCTTTGTCCAGTGGCATTAGAAGAAGCAATTTTAGATCGAATTCTAAAAGGTAATAAACCTAAAGCCATTATTGCTGTTCATTTATATGGGGTGCCCTATCAGGTTGAGGTCATTAGAGCCCTCGCTGACAAATACAACATTCCAATTTTGGAAGACAGTGCCGAGGCATTAGGGAGTTCTTACAAAGGACAAAAATGTGGCACTTTTGGAGATATAGGTGTTTTATCGTTTAATGGAAACAAGATTATTACTACATCAGGTGGAGGAGCTATAGTCACAAAAACTAAAGATCAAAAAGAAAAAGCTATTTTCTTTGCTACACAAGCCAGAGACCCAGCGCCACACTACCAGCACTCCGAAATAGGTTATAATTATAGAATGAGTAACATTTGTGCGGGAATTGGTCGGGGGCAAATGGAGGTGTTGGACAAGCATGTTGCTTTGCGCAGAAAAATGCTTGATTTTTATGTAAAAATATTTGCAGAGATTGAAGGTGTGGAAGTATTTACTACGCCAAATGACGATTATTTTGCCAATTATTGGTTGAGCGCCATTACTATAGATGCCGCAAAAACCAACGGCATAACAGCAGAAACACTTCGTTTAGCGCTTGAAGCTGAAAACATCGAATCCCGACCGTTGTGGAAACCCATGCATTTGCAACCCATTTTCGAAAAATATCCCTATTACGGCACAACAGTAGCAGAACAATTGTTTGAAAACGGCTTGTGTTTGCCTTCCGGCTCCAATTTAACCGATACAGATCGCGATAGAATTTCAAAGGTGATTAAAGTGGTTTTTGGGTAGTCAATTAAATAGTTCAGCATTCAACATTCCAAGTTCGTTGTTCAATATTTTAAAAAGCGTTTAGCAATCAGCTTTAAACTACTTGTTATATTTTATTGAAATATACATCTCAAATAGTGAACAAATTCCTCATTATCTAATTCGCTAATTCTCTCATTGGCACATTTGCTTCAAATCTTCCAAATCAAATTCACCCCGCCACGATACGGCGTCCATTCCCCACTTTTATTAAACTTATCGGCATCTTCATATCTTACACCCGTTGTGCTATCGTAACCTTTGTAAAAACTTTGAATCGTGCCGCCACCAACAAAAGCTTCTAAAGCAAACTTCTCGGTTACGGCATATACATAACCAATACTAATTCCGGCCATGTAATTATGCCCTTTTTGGTAATAATTAGTATTTGCATAATTGTATTATTGCAGGTGAAACGTACTTCCTCCAATATGTCCTCTCACATAAAAACCTGTTAGCTCAGGTTTTGAATAATAACGAATTTCTGGCGTAATAATTAAAAACTTCAAAGGCATTTTATGATAGCGATTAAAAGTAGATCCAATAGCAGTAACAAAAAACCAATTAAATAATGAAACTATTTTTCTACTTTTAAAGTGTACTAAAAAGGGGGAGCTTACACAGGGGAGCTTACACTAGCACTTTTCTTAGCTAAATTTTGAACAATTTTATAAATAAGTTGTATTATATTGTCATTAAACTATGGATAATAACTTATTTACTATAAAGGATCTAGAAAACTTATCAGGTATTAAAGCCCACACTATACGTATTTGGGAACAACGATATACTTTTTTAAAACCAAGTAGAACGACTACCAATATCCGCTATTACACCAACGAAGAGTTAAAAATAATTTTAAATGTTTCTCTTTTAAATAAATACGGATTTAAGGTTTCTCATATCAATAAATTATCTGATGCCGAAGTTCAAGAAAAAATATTAACCCTAAACCAAACTGAAGCTCAGCAAGAGCGACTAGTAAATGAGCTTATACAGCACATGATTGAAATTAAGTTGGATAAATTTGAAGCCATACTTGATACATCAATAATGCTAAGAGGGGTTGATAAAACAATAAACCAGTTAGTTTTTCCTTTTTTAGAAAAAATTGGATTTCTTTGGCTTACAAACCATGTAAACCCTGCACAAGAGCATCTAGTTACAAACATCATTAGGCAAAAAATAATTATTGGTATCGAAAAAGCTCCTGCTATAGCTACAAGCGACAAATCAATTATTTTATTTTTACCCGAGGGCGAACATCATGAGTTAGGCCTTCTTTTTATGCATTTTATGCTAAAATCTAAAGGCATAAAAGTTATTTATATGGGCTCGGCTGTACCTATTAAGGATGTTAAATATTTGGTTGAAAAACTGAATCCTACTTATTTATATACCCATTTAACCGTTGTTGGCCGTAATTTTAATTTCGAAAAGTTTTTAGCTAATCTTTATGAAGCCGTTCCCAACATTCCATTAGTTGTTTCTGGTTATTTAGCTTCTTCTTATTCCAAAACAGTGCCTCCTAATACGCAACTTAAAAACACCCTGAAGTCTGTAACAGACTTTATTTCAACGATTTAAGTATTTTACATACATTTTGTTTAATTATTTTTAAAAATAATTAAACAAAAACTTTGCGGTCTGAAATTTATTTGTTTAACTTTACATTGTAATAATTAAACAAATATTTTATGTCTACAGCCGAATTTACTCTAATGCTTACAAGAAATGAAGAGTACTTAAAGCCATTTGCCGTTACTCTTACAAGAGATGTGGAAACTGCAAAAGACTTATTGCAAGAAACTTTTTACAGAGCATTAGCCAATAAGGATAAATATAATGTAGGTACAAATATTAAAGCATGGTTGTACACCATAATGCGTAATATTTTTATTAATGATTATCGTCGTAAAGCAAAGCAACAAACTATATTAGATTATACACCCAATGAGTATTTGTTAGATAATCAACAAGGTGCAATTACAAATACCGCAATTGTTAATTTACAATTAAAGGAAATTCAAAACGAAATTCATCAACTACCCGCTATATTCAAAAGGCCTTTTATGCTTTATTTTGATGGGTATAAGTACAACGAAATTGCCGATATGCTAAACGAGCCTTTAGGTACTATAAAAAGTAGAATTCATTTTGCTCGCAAATTATTGAAAGAGCATTTAACTAGATATTAATAATTATTATTCCGTTTTAAATTCAATAGGTTTATTTTACATTCTTGAAAAACATTGTAGTAATCGGTAGTGGTTTTGCAGGCTTATCAACAGCCTGCTTTTTAGCAAAAGCTGGTTTTGCTGTTACTGTTGTAGAAAAACAAGCTACCCCAGGAGGAAGAGCTAGGCAACTAATACAAGATGGTTTTATGTTTGACATAGGGCCAAGTTGGTATTGGATGCCAGATGTTTTTGAACGTTTTTTTAATGAGTTTGGAAAAAAAGTTAGCGACTATTATAGTTTAGATAGACTAGACCCATCATATAGAATTTATTGGCAAGATGGCGAAATGAATGTGCCAGCAAACTACAATGAGTTAAAAAATTTATTCGAATCAATTGAGCAAGGAAGTGGAGTGCAGTTGGATAAATTTTTAGCAGAAGCCAACTACAAATACCAAGTTGGTATAAATAAATTGGTACATAAGCCAGGCCAGTCTATTACCGAATTTTTAGATTGGGATGTAATAAAAGGGGTTTTCAAATTAGATGTATTTACCAATATGAAAAAACATGTAGGTAAATATTTTAAAAACCCTAAGCTTCAACAGCTAATGGAGTTTCCGGTACTGTTTTTAGGAGCTTTGCCCCAAAATACCCCTGCACTATACAGTTTAATGAATTATGCCGATATTAAATTAGGCACTTGGTACCCACAAGGGGGAATGTACAAAATTGTAGAAGGCATGTATAGTTTGGCAAATGAGTTAGGTGTAAAATTTGAATTTAATAGCGATGTACAACAAATAGATGTTGTTGATGGAAAGGCAAAAAGTATAACATATAACCAAACTAATCAACAATTACCAATTACTGTTAGTGCAGATGTAGTTATTAGTGCTGCAGATTATCATTTTACCGAAACTAAATTGTTACCAGAAAAGAGTAGAACGTATAGTAACGAATATTGGAACAAAAGAACAATGGCTCCAAGTTGTTTGCTATATTACATAGGAGTTAATAAAAAATTAAAAAATATATTGCACCATACCTTGTTTTTTGATACTGATTTTGGAGTGCATGGAAAAGAAATTTACGATTCACCAGCTTGGCCTACCGACCCATTGTTTTATGTAAGTGCAACTTCGGTTACCGATAAAACAACAGCCCCGATAGGAAGTGAAAATTTGTTTTTTTTAATACCCGTAGCATCAGGCTTACAAGGCGATACGGAGGAATTGAGAGATAAGTATTTTGATAAAATAGTAAAACGATTTGAAGAAAAAATAGGCGAAAAAATAATTGATAATATTGTATATAAAAAGTCCTATTCGGTTAGTAATTTTGTACATGATTATAACTCGTTTAGGGGAAATGCTTATGGTTTAGCAAATACATTAATGCAAACAGCAGTATTAAAGCCATCATGCAAAAGTAAAAAAGTAATAAATTTGTTTTACACAGGTCAACTTACAGTACCTGGGCCAGGTGTACCACCAAGTTTAATAAGTGGCGAAGTTGTAGCGAAAGAAGTAATAAAATATTTAAAATAGGCAATATATTTATTAGTAAAATGATTGAATTATTTTATAACACAAGCGAACAATGCAGTAAAATAACTACTGAATTATATAGTACCTCTTTTAGTAGTGCTATAAAGCTTTTGCACAAATCTTTACGAACACCCATTTATAACATTTATGGTTTTGTTCGCTTTGCAGATGAAATTGTAGATACTTTCCATGAATATAACAAACAAGAACTTTTAGCAGAGTTTAAAATAGAAACCTATAATGCAATTAAAAGAGGGATAAGTTTAAATCCTATTTTACAAAGTTTTCAAACAACAGTTAATCAATACAAAATAGATACACATTTAATTGATGCTTTTTTTACTAGCATGGAGTTTGATTTAAGTAAATCTAATTACGATAGTAAAGGGTATAACGATTATATTTATGGAAGTGCAGAGGTTGTTGGGTTAATGTGTTTGTTTGTTTTTTGCGAAGGTAACGAAGAGGAATATAAAAAATTAAAACCTAGTGCTCAGTCTTTAGGGGCGGCATTTCAAAAAGTAAATTTTTTACGAGATGTAAAAGCAGATTATCAACAACTAAGTAGAACTTATTTTCCAGATGTTGATTTTAATAATTTTACATCCTCTATGAAAAATAAAATTGAGGCCGATATTGCAAAAGATTTTGAACATGCATACACGGGTATTTTACAACTGCCTTCTAAAGCTAGGTTTGGCGTGTATGTAGCCTACAAATATTACCTTTCGCTTTTTAAAAAAATTAAAAAAACACAGCCCACAAAAATTTTAGAAACCCGTATTAGAATACCTGATTATTACAAAGCTTTTATTCTAGCTAAAGCAGGGGTACGTACTCAATTAAATATATTATAAAATTTTGCAGCAACTAATTTTAGTTAATAATTTAGATGAACCCATTGGTGTAGCCGAAAAAATGGAAGCACATCAAAAAGGATTATTACACAGGGCATTTAGCGTTTTTATTTTTAATGAAGAGGGTAAAATGCTTTTACAACAACGGGCTATTAACAAATATCATAGCGGTGGGTTATGGACAAATGCCTGTTGCAGCCACCCGTACGTGGGGCAACAAATAATTGAGGCAGCACAAAATAGGTTGCAAGAAGAGATGGGGTTTACCACACAGCTTAACAAAGCATTTGAATTTACGTACAAAGCAAGTTTTGAAAATGGGTTAATTGAAAATGAATACGATCATGTACTTATTGGTAACTATAATGGACTAGTTTCACCATCGATAACAGAGGTTAATGCGTATTGTTACAAAACAGTAGAAGAAATACAAGAAGAAATAATTGAACACCCAACTAAATATACAGCTTGGTTTAAAATAGCTTTACCTCTTTTAAAATCATATTTATCAAAAGTTAAAAAATAATGCAATACATTGGTACTATAAATTTATGCAAACATCTAATAACGCCATAATTATAGGAAGCGGGGTAGCAGGTTTAGCTACGGCCATACGCTTGCAATTAAAAGGATATAACGTTACCGTTTACGAAAAAAATGATTATGCAGGGGGTAAATTAGCCGCTTTTAAAATACAAGGTTATCATTTTGATGCAGGCCCTTCTTTATTTACACAACCTCAAAATATTATTGAATTATTTGAGCTAGCTAACGAGCCTGTTGAAAACTATTTCAACTACACATCGGTTGATGTTGCTTGTAAGTACTTTTATGCAAATGGTAAAATTGTAGTCGGGTATGCAAATACGGATAAGTTTGCAAACGAACTGCAGCAGCAACTAGGCGAAAGCCCAAAAGTAGTAAATGACTATTTATCTTCTGCAAAAAAATTGTACACTAATATTGCAGAGCTTTTTTTAAACAATTCCTTACATAAACGAAAAACATGGTTTAATAAAAATGCATTTATAGCTTTTAAAGCTGTAAAATTTAGTCATCTTTTTAAAACCTTACATAAGCATAATTCTTCAAAATTTAAAAGCCCAGAAGCTACACAACTTTTTAACCGATTTGCCACCTATAACGGTAGTAACCCTTATAAAGTGCCAAGCATGTTAAGTTTAATACCCCATTTAGAAATGAATGAAGGTGTTTTTTATCCTAAGGGCGGAATGGTAAGTATTACAGACGCTTTAGTTAAACTGGCAAAAAAAATGGGTGTTACGTTTATTTTTAACACCCAAGTAGATAGAATAATTCATACAAGCGGATTAGTAAAAGGAGTTGTAGTAAATAACCAAAATATCTATGCCGATTTAATAGTAAGTAATGTTGATGTATATTTTACCTATAAAAAATTATTAAATAATACACAGTTAGCAAATCGGGTATTAAAAAACGAAAGAAGTAGTAGTGCAATAGTTTTTTATTGGGGTATAAAAAAAGAGTTTAAAGAATTACAGCTACATAATATTTTGTTTAGTAATAATTATAAAGAAGAGTTTGATTGTTTGTTTACAAAAAAAACAGTTTACACCGATCCTACTATTTATATAAATATAACCTCTACTATTGAGCCAGCACAAGCACCAAGTGGTAAACAAAATTGGTTTGTTATGGTAAATGCACCAGCAAATGTTGGGCAAAACTGGGAGCAAATAAAGCAAGAAGCAAAAGCAAACATCATTGTAAAAATTAATACACTTTTGCAAACTAGTATAGAAGATTATATTGAAGTAGAAGAAATACTTGAGCCCATAACCATCGAAACCAAAACAAATTCTTTTATGGGAAGCTTGTATGGAACTAGTAGTAATAGTAAGTTTGCTGCTTTTTTTCGACATCCTAATTTTAAAGGTAATATCAAGCAATTATATTTTTGTGGAGGAAGTGTACACCCTGGCGGGGGTATTCCTCTTTGCTTAAAAAGTGCAAAAATTGTAAGCGAATTAATTCAATCTAAAAATTAATTTTATCAATACATTTAAATCTTTTTCTAAACATCAACTAGCAACTGGTATTGCTATTTTTTTTCATGCTATTGGCTTAGTAGGTATATTGTTTTTTAAATCTCCATTTTTTGTAAACGCAACACCAATTAATTTACTCTTATCCTTTGCTTTACTAATATATACACATAAAGAAAAAAATATTTTTTTTTATATGTTTATGGCAATAACAGTTAGTATAGGGTTTATTGTAGAGGTTATAGGTGTAAATACTGCCTTGCTTTTTGGCGAGTATACTTACGGTAATGTTTTGGGCATACAAGTTAAAAATGTACCCTTAATTATAGGTGTAAATTGGTTTATAGTAATGTATTGTTGCGGAATAACAACGTACACCTTATTCAAAAAAGCACTTAGTAAATTAGCAATAGAAACCAAAACACCAACCCAATCGCTAAAAGCTATATCTGTAATAATTGATGGTGCTACTATTGCTGTTTTCTTAGATTGGATTATGGAGCCTGTTGCCATAAAACTTGGCTACTGGCATTGGAAAACAGATGTGATACCTTTTTATAATTACTTGTGTTGGTTTGTTGTAAGTATTTTTTTATTAACTATTTTCCACTTTTGTAGCTTTAATAAGCAAAACAAATTTGCTATACATTTGTTATTAATACAAGCTATGTTTTTTTTACTATTACGCACTTTTTTATGAATGCAATAATTCTTATAGCCATTACATTAGGCACTTTTCTTTTAATGGAAGGTATTACTTGGTGCACCCACCGTTTTGTTATGCATGGGTTTTTATGGTATTTGCATGAAGATCATCATAAACCTTCAGGCCACAAATGGGAAAAAAATGATGCCTTTTTTTTAATATTTGCTATACCAAGTTGGCTTTGTATAATGCTAGGGTTACAAAATAAATTGTATTGGGTAGCAGCAATTGGTTTTGGTATAGCCTTGTATGGCTTTGCTTATTTTATTGTACATGAGGTAATCATACATCAACGTATAAAATGGTTTAGCCGTAGTAATAATACTTATATTAAAACCATACGCTGGGCACATAAAATGCACCATAAACATTTACAGAAGGAATATGGCGAAAGTTTCGGAATGTTGTGGGTTGCAAAAAAGTATGCAGAAAAAGTAAAAGCTGATAAAAAATTGCAAGCAAAGTAATTTTTGTGTTTAGCTTTTGTATAGCTATTATGTCGTGTTGGTACTCTTGTATCCATGCTACTATACATCGCTTTAAATACCTACCTTTATTTTTGTGAATAGCCATTATACATATTTTTTAATACTAGCCTGCTCCATAGCTGTGCCATTAGCACTAAGCTTCGATAAAAAAGTAGCTTTCTATACCAAATGGAAATATTTGTTTAAAGCGATGCTGCTACCTGCACTTTTCTACATTATTTGGGATAGTTATTTTACCTACAAAGGCATTTGGAGTTTTAATCCAGTTTATAATATGGGTATTTACCTCTACAATTTGCCCATAGAAGAGATACTTTTTTTTATGGTGGTACCCTACTGTTGTCTATTTATATACGCATGTGTACGATGTTATTTCCCAACCTTAAAAAACAATTCGGTAGCCGATTTAATTTTATTATCTATGGCTATTGGTTTTTTAGTAGTAGGTATTTTGTTTAAAGAACAGCAATACACTTCCTGGACATTTATTTTAAATTTTATTTTTATAACGGGCCTCTATGTTTTTCGAAAAAAATTTATGTCGTTTGATGCACTTTCTTTTTTAGTTAGTTATGCCATTTGCTTAATTCCTTTTTTACTTGTAAATGGTTTCTTAACTGCACTGCCTGTAATAGAATATAACCATACCGAAAATTTTAACTTCCGTATTTATACAATACCGGTTGAGGATATTTTTTATGGCATGTTACTAATTTTAGTAAATGTAGTAATTTACGAAAAGTTACAATCAACAAAAACTAAATGAAAATTTACATATCCATAATTTGTTTATTTCTTATTTGTGCTTGTAGTACAAATAAATATGCTACCACAAATAAGGCCCATAAAAAACAAGTAAAATCTTTTTCCAAATTACTACAGCAATATCCCCTTAACGACTCAACAGGTTTAAATTACCCACAAAATTTTGTAGGCACTACAAATTTTACCATGCGTAAGCCTAACTATGTAATCATACATCATACAGCACAAGATAGTTGTGAACAAACCTTACGAACATTTACATTGCCACGTACACAAGTAAGTGCTCATTATGTAATTTGCAAAGATGGAACAGTATATCATATGCTTAACGATTATTTACGAGCTCACCATGCAGGAGCTGCAAAATGGGGTAACGCTACCGATATTAATTCCAGTAGCATTGGCATTGAATTAGATAATAACGGTTTTCAATATTTTGATGAGCGACAAATAAATAGTTTACTCACTTTATTAGAGCGGTTAAAAAAATCGTTCTCCATTCCCACATCAAACTTTATTGGCCATGGCGATATTGCACCCACACGTAAAAACGATCCCAACTGGCGTTTCCCTTGGAAGCAATTAAGTGATAAAGGGTTTGGCTTATGGTGGAGCGATACTGCTAAAATTAATCAGTCTAAAAACGTTGATTATTTAACAGCACTACGAATTATTGGGTACGATATAAAAGATACAAGTGCTGCTATACTTGGCTTTAAACGCCATTTTATGCAAGACACTACAAAAGGTATAACACCATCGGCAGAAAAAATACTATACAATTTGTATAAAAAATATTTGTAGCTACACCTTTATTTTACTTCACTAAAAATAATTCATTCCATCTAGTAGTATATCTTGGGCTACGCAACTCTTGCCGCATTTTCCAATTTCTTGCTGTACCACTAGTTGCAAATTTTACGATATCATCTCGTTGACTAAAATTTATATTATCAATCATATCCATCAATTTTCGGTTGCAATTTTTTGTGTGTGGTAAAAATAAATTAGCTTGTATAGTAGCATCTGGTACAATACCACTCAGTATTACGCCAGCCTTTTTATAAATGCGTCCTTGCTCATACAATTTATCTACTAATAGTGCTGCAGGTTTTATTAATTCGTTGGTAGCACTAGTTGCAATGGGTAATGTGGTATAGCTGCTTACTGTAGGGCCATGTTTAAAATAGGTAGCATTATTTTGCTCTTTTGGTACAATAAATACACTTATAATACTAGCAGCACTTTTTTGTCGGCGTAGCTTTTCTGCAGCTCTTGATACGTACGTAGCAACAGCCTCTTTAATTTCGCCAAGGGTTTTTACGGAGCTGCCAAACATTCTAGTAGTGGCAATCATTTTTTTTACTACTAGTTCTTCTTTCATTTGGTTAGATGGTTCACCTTTTAATTCTTTTAATAAACGCAAGCCAACTACACCGCCTAAGTTTTTATGAGCCCACTCTGCCGTTTTTTTTGTTAAGTCGTAAGCGGTAAATACTGCATTCATTTCTATTAATTTTTGTGCATACTGACTGCCTATGCCCCACACCTCGCCAATAGGAGTGTCTTGTAATGCTTTGGCAATTTTTTCTTTAGTATCTAACACAACGCAACACTGTGTAGCTACTTTATTTTTTTTAGCCAAATGATTAGCTACTTTGCTCAGCACTTTTGTAGTCGCTACACCAACAGATACTTTTATGCCTGTCCACATCTCCACCGTTTCTCTAATCGTTAAGGCTACTTGTTGCAAATCTTTTTCGGCAAACTCATCTAAGTTTAAAAACGCTTCATCAACAGAATATACTTCTACGTTTTCTTTACCCAAAAGTATTCGTAAGGTTTCCATTACTCTCCAACTTAAGTCGCCATACAAATTATAGTTAGATGAAAAGGTAGCTACACCATATTTTTCAATTAGTGGCTTTGCCTTAAAGTAGGGCCCCGCCATTTCTACCCCTAATTTTTTTGCTTCATCCGTTCTAGATATAATGCAACCATCGTTGTTGCTCAATACAACAACAGGTTTATTATCTAGCTCTGGCCTAAATAATCTTTCGCAACTGCAATAAAAACTGTTACAGTCTACAATGGCTTTAAACCCCCTTCGCCCCGTAAAGGGGTAATTTTGAGCCTGAGTATTTTCAAAATTTTTTTTAGTATTCATAGCTTGCAAAAAAATAATTATGAAACAAGAAGGTATCACTACTTCTAAAAGAACTAAATTCCCCTTTAGGTGGCTAGGGGGTAGTTCTTATTACACAAACCACCACTCCCCAAATAATACAATCGCTAAACTCACTTACTTCAATAGGCGACAGCTTAGGCGTTTCTGGCACTAGTCTAAGTTTATTAATTGTTTTTTGGTAGCGGCGTATTAGCATTTCGCCATCAATAACAGCAATTACAATTTTGTTGTTTGCAGGCTTTACACTTCTATCTACAATAACAATATCGCCATTATAAATGCCAGCATTAATCATACTGCTGCCACTAACCCTCATAAAAAAACTAGCAGGTTTATTTTTAATTAATTGCTCGTTTAAATCAATACCACGTTCGGCATAATCATCTGTAGCGGCACCAAAGCCACTAGCATTGGCGGTAGCTACATTATGTTGTGTAAAATCCTTGCTACCGGTGTAGCTGCTGCCTAAAAATTTTTCTACTTCCATATATATAAGTTTAACTTTTCTTTCTATTTTTTAAAAGGGGGAGGTAATACTCTTGTAAAGCTAAATAATTTAGTATATATTTACTAATATATTTAGCTAAATAATTTAGTAATTCCTGCAAGAATCGTGAAAAGACGAACCTAATGCGCTATAATAAAAGAGACCCAATGGTATGCAGATGAAAGGATTGATTAAATATTCATTTCTGCCCCAAAAAAAAGTTAACAGAACAAGTTCGCAACGATGATGCTATGAAAATATAAACTGGTATTAAAATAATTACACAACAAGCCCTCAACATTTTGAAGGCTGTTTATTTTAAACTATTTTTACTCCATTAAAATTCTGCATGACAACTATCGATAAAATAAAAGAATTATTTGCATCGTTCTCAAAAGATGAAATTACAGGCATTGATAAATTGCCACAAGCAGGTAGCGAAAGGCATTATTATAGAATATATACTGCAACTAAAAACTTTGTAGCAACCTATGGCACTAACATTAAAGAAAACGAAAGCTTTATTTATTTTACCGAACACTTTAAAAAGAAAAATTTAGCTACGCCACAATTATTTTGCGTAAACGCCGAAAAAGATAGTTATATACAAGAAGATTTTGGTGATGCGTCTTTATTAAATAAGTTAGAAGAATTAGGTTATGTACCAGAAGTATACAATTTGTATAAAACTAGCTTGCATCAATTAGCCTTACTACAAATAAAAGGTGATGAAGGATTAAACTATGAAAAATGTTTAACCAATACATCATTCGGTAAACAAGCAATAATGGCAGATTTGCTTTATTTTAAATATTATTTTTTAGATGCGTTACGTCGCCCTTACGATAAACAAAAATTGATTGATGATTTTGAAGCTTTAAGTAATTATTTATCTCATACCGAGTATAAGTTTTTTATGTTTAGAGATTTTCAGAGTAGAAATATAATGGTTAAAGGCAATGGGGATGTTGGTTTTATAGATTATCAAGGTGGAATGAAAGGTGCTCCACAATATGATGTAGCCAGTTTGTTGTGGCAAGCAAAAGCAAACTTACCAGAAGATTGGAAAAATTATTTATTGGAAGATTATATAAATTCTTTTGAAAGTATTGTTGAAGAAACGGTAGATAGAGACGTTTTTAAAAGTCAGTACAATGGGTATGTTTTAATTAGATTATTGCAAGTACTAGGAGCGTATGGTTTTAGAGGCTTGTTTGAACGAAAAGCACATTTTTTAACAAGTATTCCGTTAGCATTACAAAATTTAAAATGGTTTGTAAGTAACCAAAGTATTGGTATTGCTGTGCCAGAGTTTAAAAAAGTATTGGAACTTTGTATTAGCAATGAAGTAATTCAAGAGTTTACACCAGTACAAGCTACAAGCGAAACCCCTTTGGTTGTTGATGTTTGCAGCTTTTCGTTTATACAACAAGGTTACCCAAAAGATGAAACAAAAAATGGAGGAGGTTTTGTTTTTGATATGAGGGGGATTTTAAATCCTGGCCGTTTTGATGAGTATAAACATTTAAGTGGGTTAGATAAACCCGTTAAAGATTTTTTAGAACAACAAACTAAAATGCCCGATTTTTTAAATGGTGTATATAGTATTATTGATGTTTCTGTTGAGGATTATATTAAACGGGGTTTCGAAAATTTGTGTATTAATTTTGGATGTACTGGTGGTCAACACCGAAGTGTATTTGCAGCCGAGGCTGTGGCTAGGCATTTAAAAAATAAGTTTAAGGTTAACATAAATTTAAATCATACGAATAAAGAAAATTGGAAACGCTTGGGTTCATAGTTGATGGTTCATTGTTCATGGTATTAAAGTTAGAATATGGCATTTAGGTTGAGTATGAGTGTAGCGTGTTTGTTTATTTCTCATACTCGTAAATATATTAATGAAGATGATTTTAAAAAATATTATGATGAGTATGATATTTTATGCAAAATGATTACAAAACTTAGAGACTCTATCCAATAACTATTAACAATCAACCATCAACAATGAACATTTCTAAAGCAATAATTTTTTCCGCTGGCCTAGGCACTCGTTTTAAACCCTGGACAGATCGCCATCCTAAAGCACTTGCCCTAGTTAATGGCAAATCTTTATTGCAACGAAATATTGAATACTTGCAGCAATATGGGGTTACAGATGTGGTTGTAAACATTCATCATTTTTCACAACAAATAATTGATGCTATTGCTGCAAATAAAGGCTGGGGAAGTAATGTAGTGGTAAGCGATGAAAGTGATGTGGTGCTAGAAACTGGGGGAGGTTTAATGAAGGTTAGGCATTTTTTAAATGGCAATAAACCATTTATTTCTTTAAATGTAGATATACTCACCAATTTAGATTTGAATAAATTAATTACTTTTCATCAACAACATAAACCGTTAGTTACGTTTGGAGTAACCACTCGTAAATCAAGTAGAGTATTATTGTTTGATGAGGACAATAGATTGTGTGGTTGGAAAAATTTACAAACTGGCGAAACAAAAATATCTATTGATAAGCCAAACCTTAGCGAAAAAGCATACAGCTGTGTGGTAATTTATGAGCCACAAATTTTTTCGTTAATAAAACAAACAGGTAAATTTTCTATTATGGATAGCTATTTAGATTTAGCTGCAGATCATACAATTTTAGGTTACGACCATAGCGGCGATAATTTAGTAGATGTTGGTAAACCAGAAAGTGTAGCAATTGCAGAAAAATTATTTCTTTAAAATAAATTACTCCTCTCTGCCAATCATTTTACTACCACTATTCCATTTACTATTTAGCTCTTCAAATTCTTTAACATCATCTGCAGTAAACTTTTTGGCAACTAAACTTTTTAAATTGGGCTGACCAGCATTTACCCAAGCAGTGTACCAAAAACTGGCAATACTTTGTATACTCTGCCGCATACGGCGTTCAATCATCCCATCTAATTTTTTATTAAATGCCTTAGTAAAGGCCGTAGAATATTGTTTTATAACTACGCCGTTTCTTTCTTCAAAACTATATTTTTTATCGGCAGCAAATTGTTGCGTTAATTGTTTTTCAAAAAGTAATACACTATCCGAGGCTTTAGCACTTTCCAATACCCTTGCCCATATAAAATTGCCGGGGTCTTTAATGTATTGGGCTTTGCCAATAAAAAAATCCCATTCTTTTTCAGCTAACAACTCAGGGGCTCTACTCTCCCAAAAACCATGTATACCTTTTTGATTGGTAAATTGTCCGTTATGATTGCTATTGGCGTGTAGCGGTACATGTGCGTCGGCAATATAGTGCCCAATTTCGGCACTGTTTTTCATAATGCTACTAAAGTTTTTGTCTTTAAACGCATTAGTTAAGCGGTACAACATAAATTGTACATGCCAAGGTACAATGCCGTATTGCATTAAACTATCTTGCCCAAACTTAACCACTGCACTATCCCATTTTCGAGGTAAGTTTATATAGGGGTAAGTACCATAATGGTCAATATCTATATAATGTCTTGGTCCTTCATCTTTAACAGCATAACGACGTTTATCTGGGTCAATCGAATGCTCAGTAATAAAATCTGCATTGGGTTTATACAACACCATCATTTCTGGCGGTAATAAAAAAACTGCATAATTATTTATTTTTTTATGAGCATAAAATCCCCAACAGTAGGTTGGCAGGTAAGCAATAATTAATAAGGCTATGAGTAAGTAATATTTTAAAAATTTCATCATAAAATAAATGTGCAAGATTATAAATAACCAAATTAAAAGTACAACATTAAAATATACATAAAGAGTGCTTTAAAGCCTTACTTGTTATATCAATAATTACGCGGTGGTTTCTTCTAAGTCTGTTACTCCACCACTTACCGTAAATTTCATTGTTTGTGCTGCACTTATATTGGTAATGGGCTTTACTCTTGCCTTAGGTATTACATATACATTGCCAGCAACCGAATAGGCCATAGGAATATAAACGGTTACATAATCTTTTAATCCAAAATCATCCATATCTTCCCTAGTAACAAAACCAAAACGCCAAACATCATTATCATCAACATTGGCTAAAACATTTTTTGTAAATTTCTTTTTTTCACCAGCAAAAGCTTCAAAAAAATCTCTGGTGGTGCTGTAAATATATTTTATACCTGGTGTTTTTTCTAAAATTTTATCTACAAAACTAACTACCCTACCCGTTATAAAAAAGGAGCTAAAATACCCGATAAAGATAAGCGCCGCAATAATTATCAAAATTCCAATACCGTAATTCTGTACTCGTACATTTCCTTGCAAATCTTTATACGTAAAAATGGGGATAAGATTATCAATAGAAGTAACTAACCAAAATATTGAATAGGCTGTAATAGCAATTGGGGCAAGTATTAGTAAGCCCTGCAAAAAATATTGTAAAAGTTTTTTAAAAATAAATACATTTTTCATCCACTATTTTTTACAAATATACTTTAATTCCAAAGGGTAAATAGGCAAATATCACCATAGTCACTACTTTTTGGCTGCTTTATAAATACTTTTTAGCTCTATATTATGTTTAAGTTAAAAAATAAATAAAAACTAAGAAAACTTTGGGTATAGGAATAGTTTCCCTAGTTTTGTGCTCCAAATCTTAAAAATGGACGCAAAAGATAGAATAGTACAGGGTAGTTTAAAGCAATTTATGCAATACGGTTTTAGAAATGTAAGCATGGATGATATTGCCAGCAACCTAGGCATGAGTAAAAAAACCCTTTACCAACACTTTACCGAAAAAGAAGAATTAGTTGCAGCTGCATTAGAGTTTGATATTGAAAATAATCAAAAAGATTGTGTACGCTGTACCAATACATCGAATAATGCAATTGCAGAAGTGTATGATATTATTAGTGTAGTGGCAGAGCAGTTACGAGATATGAACCCAATGGTTTTATTCGAAATGCAAAAGTTTCACCCCAAAGCATTTAAACGTTTTCAACAACATAAAGATGAGTTTATTTTAAAAATGATTCATCAAAATTTACTAAGAGGTATTGCAGAAGGTTTATATAGAGAGGATATTAATATAGAAGTGTTAGCAAAATTTAGGCTAGAAAGTATGATGCTAATTTTTAACCCAGAAATTTTTCCATTTTCAAAATCCTATCCATTAATGGATTTAATGATGATAATTGGAGAGCACTTTTTGTTTGGCATTTCCACTAATAAAGGATATAAACTTATTCAAAAACATCAGTTAGATAGATCAAAAAAATAAACGATGACACAAATAAAAAAATCTTTTTTAAAATTAGGGTTCATAAGTAGTTTGGTTTTTACTTCAATAATTTCTAATGCACAAAACAGTAACTCGTTTTCGGTAAAGCAAGCGGTAGAATATGGGTTAAAAAATGCAGTGCAAGTAAAAAATGCATTGTTAGATATTCAAATTCAGCAACAAGTAAATAAACAAATTACTGCTGTAGCAATGCCACAAGTTAATGCAAGTGCAGGGCTAACCCGATATTTTGATATACCCGTACAGTCGTTACCTAATTTCATTAGTCCTGCTGCCTATCAAGTATTGGTTGATGAGGGCGTAAAAAATGGAAATGGTAGTCCGATTACTTTTCCTAATGGAGGAAACTTTGGTAACATAGCTGCACAGTTTGGTGTGCCATGGATAGCAAATGCAGGTATAGATGTAAGCCAACTCTTATTTGATGGACAAGTATTTGTGGGCTTGCAGGCAAGAGATGCCGTTTTAAAGTTTGCAAAAAAAAATGTAGAAGTAACGCAAGAGCAAATAAAAACAAATATTCATAAAATTTATTATCAATTAGTGGTAGGAAAAAAACAATTGGGTGCAGTAGACGCTAATATAATACGTTTCGAAAAACTATTGTACGATGTAAAAGAAATTTATAAAAATGGTTTTGCAGAGCGGTTAGATATTGATAAAGTGCAAGTGCAATTAAATAACCTTACTACCGAAAAACAAAAAATAGAAAATTTGTTAGCCATAGGAAATGCTGGTTTAAAATTTTTAATAAATATGCCACAAAAAGAAACCTTGGCATTGTCCGATACACTTAGCGAAACGTTTATTAAAGACAATATTTTAGACGAAAGCTACGATTACAAAAACCGAAAAGAATTTCAGTTACTAAGTATAGCCCAACAATTGGGAGAGTATAATATTAAACGATACAAACTAAGTAAATTACCTACAGTTGCTGTTTTTGCTAGTTTTAGTAAAAATGCACAACGTAGCTCGTTTAACTTTTTTAATAAAGGCAATTGGTTTAGTACATCGCTAGCAGGTCTAAAAATATCGGTACCTATTTTTGAGGGCAATAAAAAAAACGCTTTAATACAACAAAGCAAATACGAATTACAAAAAACAAAAAATAATATTGCCCAATTACAACAAGCCATTGATTACGATGTAAATACCGCTAGAGTAAATGTAAAGAGTGCTATTTTAACTATTGATGTACAAAATCAAAATATGCTTTTGGCAGAAAAAGTGTACAACACTACAAAAAAGAAATTTGAACAAGGCCTAGGAAGTAATCAAGAAATTTATACTGCACAAGCTGAGCTTAAAGTAGCCCAAACCAACTACTACAATGCATTATACGATGCAATAAATGCAAAAATTGATTATTTAAAAGCTACCGGAAAATTATAAGCTAATCAAAAATTTAAAATAACTCTAATGAGAAATAGCATAACAATAGCAATTTTATTTTTAAGTGTAGTAACCGTAACATCTTGCAGTAATAGCAAAAAAGATGGTGCAGCAACTATTAATGATTTAAAAGCTAAAATAGAAAAAGAAAAAAAAGAAAAAGCCACTAACGACGCAGAGTTAAAAAAGTTAGAAGCCGATTTGCTAAGAATGGATAGTAATACTGCAATGGCTGCTAAGGTAAAATTAGTAAGTACCATGTCTGTTACTACACAAGCTTTTGAGCACTTTATTGACTTGCTAGGCAGAGTAGATGCTGATAATGTTTCCTACATTTCTCCAAGAGGAATGGGAGGACAAGTAAAAGCAATTTATATTAAAGAAGGCCAATTTGTAAAAAGAGGACAGCTCGTTTTAAAATTAGATGATGCTATTGTACGCCAACAAATATTAGCTGCTCGTAAAGCAATGGATGGTATTAAAACGCAACTAAATTTTGCAAAAAATATTTATCAACGCCAAAAGAATTTATGGGATCAAGGCATTGGTACCGAAGTACAATTGATAACGGCAAAAACAAATGTTGAAAGTTTAGAAAATCAACTAGTGGCTGCAAACGAACAAGTAAAAGTTGCGATTGAGCAATTAAACACAGCTAATGTATATAGCGATGTAAGTGGTATAGCCGATCGAGTAAATATTCGTATTGGGGAAACATTTGTTGGGGCTACCCAAATAGGAGGGCAAATTGTTATTATTAATAAAAACACATTAAAAGTAAAAGTAAATGTTCCTGAAAATTATTTAATTCGTTTGCGTACAGGTACACCCGTTTTAATTAATATTCCCGATGCTCAAAAAGTTAATATCCCCTCATCAATTTCATTAATAAGCCAAAGTATTGATGCTAATTTACGAGGCTTTATGGCAGAAGCAAAAATACCAAGCGATGGCTTGTTAAAGCCTAACCAAACTGCCATTATGCGTATAAAAGATTATAGTGCCACCAATGCAATTGTAATACCTATTAATATGGTACAAACAGATGAAAATGGTAAGTATGTTTTTACTATGCTAAAAAGTAGTAATGGAAAAACCACTGCACACAAAGTGCCCGTAATAATCGGCGAAGTTTATGGGGATAATGTTGAAATTAAAAGCGGCTTAAATGCCGGGGAGCAGTTGATTACAGAGGGGTATCAAAGCTTGTACGAAGGACAGGCAATAGCAACAGATGCTAAATAAGTATTGAAACATTATTCTTCAAAGCTAATATTGAAGAAGAAAAATAACATGACGAGTAGGAAAACAAAAAAATCTTGATTACAAAAAAACAAGGATGAAAGTTTTAGACGGAATATCAAAAAAAATTAAAGAGTACAAACCCACAAGTTGGGCTGTTGATAATAAAACTGCAGTGTATATTATTGCAGTGCTTATTTCATTGTTTGGCTTATACAAGTTTAATACAATGCCAAAGGAGCAATTTCCAGATATTGTAGTGCCAACTATTTCTGTAGTAACAGTACATATTGGCAACTCTCCAAAAGATATTGAAAACTTAGTAACTAGGCCAATTGAAAAACAATTAAAAGGGATAAGTGGTGCTAAGGTTAATAAAATACAAAGTACCTCACAAACCGACTATAGCCTTATTGTGGTGGAGTTTGATACCGATGTAAAAACAGAAATAGCTAAACAAAAAGTTAAAGATGCTATTGATAAAGCTAAAACAGATTTACCCAACGATTTAACCCAGCAACCCAGTGTGCAAGAATTTGCATTTAGCGAATTGCCTATAATGTTTGTAAACGTAAGTGGCGATTACGATGGTTTAAAACTTAAGTACTATGCTGATAAAATGCAAGATAAGTTTGAAGAGTTAACCGAAGTTACGAGGGCAGAAATTGTTGGTGCACCCGAAAGAGAAATTCAGGTAAATGTTGATCCATATAAAATGAGTTTAGCAAGAATATCTTTTATGGATATTGAAAATGCTATTAGTAGAGAGAATAGAGATATTACCGGGGGCTTGATAGAAGTGGGGAATATGAAACGCACCATTATGGTTAAAGGACAATTTACAAGTGCCTTAAGCTTACAAGATATTGTTGTGCGAAGTGGTGCTCAAGGAGCAACAGTTTATTTAAAAGATATAGCTCAATTAAAAGATACCGTAAAAGAAAAAGAAAGTTATGCTAGGTTAGATGGTAAAAATGTAGTTACACTAAATATTGTAAAAAGAGCTGGCGAAAATTTAATTAATTGTGCCGATAAAGTAAAAGAGGCTGTTGCAGATATGCAGGCAAAAGATGAATTGCCTAAAGATTTAAAAGTGGTAATTACTGGCGACCAAAGTAAACAAACCATAACATCTTTTAACGACTTAGTAAATACTATTATTATTGGATTTGTGTTGGTATTAATTATTCTTATGTTTTTTATGGGCGTTACCAATGCATTTTTTGTGGCATTAAGTGTGCCCTTAAGTGTATTTGTTGCTTTTATGTTTTTGCCTATAGCCACCGCAATTATTGGCACAAATGTTACCTTAAATTTTATTGTACTTTTTGCATTACTATTTGGCTTGGGTATTATTGTAGATGATGCCATTGTGGTAATTGAAAATACGCATCGTATTTATGCTAATGGAAAAGTGCCTATCGTAAAAAGCGCCAAAGAGGCTGCAGGAGAGGTTTTTATTCCTGTATTGGCTGGTACGGCAACAACACTAGCGCCATTTTTTCCCTTACTTTTTTGGAAAGGTTTAATAGGTAAGTTTATGATTTACTTGCCTACTATGTTAATTTTAACATTAGCAGCATCACTAATTGTAGCCTTTATTTTTAACCCAGTATTTGCCGTAAGTTTTATGAAGCCAGAAGGCAAGGAGCATGAAAAACCTAAAAATAGCATCTTTAAAAAATGGTGGTTTTGGGGTATGATTATTATGGGCGTTTTGTTAAACATTTTTGGATTTATAGCAGGTACACAAATAGGTAACTTAGGTACAGATGTTGCTGCTATTACAGCCCAAAAATTTACCTTACATGGCTTTGGTAATTTCCTACTAATCATGGCTGGTTTGGTTGTGCTTAATGCCTATCTTTTAAACGGGCTTATTTATCGTTTTCAACATAAGGCATTACCCAAGTTAATGAACCGCTACGAAAAATTATTACGTTGGGTGTTAAAAGGATGGAGACCGGTTTATATGTTTGCTTCCTTATTTTTACTTTTCGTGGTGTCGTTAGTGTTATTATTGGCTAGAGGTAATAAATCAACCTTTTTCCCAAGTGGAGACCCTAATTTTATTTATGTGTATTTAAAAATGCCGGTAGGTACAACTGCAGAGTATACCGATAGTGTAACTCGTATTTTAGAAAAAAGAGTAACTAAAGTTTTAGCCAATGAACTACCAACAAAACCAAACGGAATTGTAGAAAGTATTATTACAAATGTAGCGGTAAGTGCTAATAATCCTAGAGATAACAACAGAAGTGTACAAAGTAATTTAGGAAGAATACAAATAAGCTTCATTGAGTACGAAAAAAGGCATGGTAAACAAACAATGCCGTTTAAAGAAGAAATTCGTAAAGTGGTACAAGGTATACCAGGCGCTAGTATAGAGGTAACTCAAGAAGATGGTGGCCCACCAACCGACCCTCCAGTAAACATTGAAGTAAGTGGCGATAATTTTGAAGAAATTGCAAAAGTATCTTCTCAGTTATTTGCTTATTTAGATGTTAACCCAGTTGAGGGTGTAGAAAATTTGCAAAGTAATATTGATTTAAACAATCCAGAAATTACCATTAATGTAGATAGAGAAAAGGCGATGATGGAAGGCTTAAGTACAGGGCAAATTGGTATGGAAATTCGTACCGCAGTATTTGGTAAAGAGGTAAGTAAATTAAAAGAAGGCGAAGAGGAATATAAAATTCAAGTACGCAGTAGCGATTTAATTCGTAATAACATTACCGATTTAATGAACATGCGGATTACGTTTTTGGATATGAATACCATGCGTATTAAATCTATTCCACTTGGCACAGTTGCTAAAATAGATTATACCAATACAACAGGTGGGGTTAAACGCAAAAATGTAAAGCGTACCATACAATTGCAAAGTAATGTGTTAAACCCTACAATGGTAGGTATAGTAAATAAAGAGTTGCAAACAAAAATTGACGACTTTAAATCAAAAACCAAAATACCTGCTGATGTAACTATTAAACTAAGTGGGCAAAGTGAGCAAGAAAAAGAAACCTCTTCCTTTTTAGGAAAGGCCATGCTAATTGCCATGTTATTAATCTTTTTAATATTGGTATTGCAGTTTAATAGTATGAGTAAATCTTTTATTGTAATGAGCGAAATTTTCTTTTCAATTATTGGGGTATTACTAGGGTATGCACTTACAGGCATGACGATTGCTACCATTATGTTAGGCGTAGGTATAGTTGGTTTAGCAGGCATTGTAATAAAAAATGGTATTTTATTAATAGAATTTACCGATGAGTTAAGGGGTAGAGGTATAAAAACAAGAGAAGCCGCCATACAAGCCGGACGAATAAGAATTATACCTGTTTTACTTACAGCAGTAGCTACCATTATGGGTTTATTGCCTTTGGCTATTGGTTTTAATATAAATTTTGTGTCGTTGTTTCAACATCTAAACCCACATATTTTCTTTGGTGGAGATAGTGTAGTGTTTTGGGGGCCACTTAGCTGGACGATTATTTTTGGATTAATATTTTCCTTCTTCCTTACGCTAATAATGGTACCAAGTATGTACCTTATAGCCGAACGCTTACGCCGCCCAATGGAAAAATTTTATGGTGGTAAATGGATAGCCATTTTCGGTTTTTTAGGCCCTTTCTTTTTTATTTTTGTGGGTTTAATGTATTTGGCAAAAAGGCTCCAAGGTAAAAAAGTGTGGGTAGGGCAAGTCAAGAAATAGATATTTTCTTTCTTTATTATTATTTTTACTTTGTATAAACAACTTAAAAAATTATGGCAACAGCACACGAAATTGAGTACAAAATTTATGGCGAAGAGCTTCAATTTGTAGAGATAGAATTAGACTCTAACGAAACTGCCATTGCAGAAAGCGGAGCATTTATGATGATGGACAATGGGGTAGAAATGCAAACTATTTTTGGCGATGGTAGCCAACAACAAGGCAGCGGCTTTTTAGGTAAATTAATGAGTGCAGGCAAACGTTTAATAACAGGAGAAAGTTTGTTTATGACAGCCTTTACGAATACAGGGCAAGGGAAGAAAAAAGTAAGTTTTGCATCGCCTTACACTGGTAAAATAATTGTATTGGATTTACAAAAACATGGCGGCAAAATAATTGCACAAAAAGATGCTTTTTTATGTGCAGCTAAAGGTGTTAGTATAGGTATAGAATTTCAACGCAAATTAGGAACGGGTATTTTTGGTGGCGAAGGGTTTATTATGCAAAAAATAGAAGGCGATGGTTTAGCCTTTGCCCATGCTGGAGGTTTTATTGTAGAAAAGCAATTGCAACCGGGCGAAATTTTAAAAGTAGATACGGGTTGTGTAGTTGCCTATACGCCAAATGTTGATTTTGATATTGAAATGGTAAAGGGTATTAAAAATTTTATGTTTGGTGGCGAAGGTTTATTTTTTGCAAAACTTACTGGCCCTGGGCATGTGTGGTTACAAAGTTTACCAATAAGCCGTTTAGCAGGTCGTATTATGCAATACGGAAGTTATAATAGAAAAGAAGAAGGGGGTATTTTAGGAGGGCTAGGTAATCTATTGGATGGACGAGAATAAAATTTAATTTTGATAAAATGTTAGTCAGCAATTTTCGGCTGACTTTTTATTTACCATGCTACAACAAGCCTCAATAAACGATTTCAATTTTTTCTATTCCCTTTATATGCATCCACATATAAACCCTTATTTGTTGTATGAAGTAATGGATGAAACTTCTTTTAAACCTATTTTCAAAAATTTATTACAGGAAAAAGTTTTATTTAAGTTTACAAACGGTATTGATGATTTTGGAATGTGCAAACTTCTTTTACATAAATATAGGGATGCACATAAATTATATATTGGGGGATTTGCTATTGATACAAAACAAGCAGGTAAAAATTATGGCTATACAATGATGCAAGAAATTATTCTATTTGCAAAAGAAAATAATAGAAGCAGAGTTGAGTTAACCGTATCTGTAGAAAATGGAAAAGCAATTGCATTGTATAAGAAATGTGGATTTGAATTAGAAGGTACATTAAAAAAATTTACACACTTAAAAAGTGAAAACCGTTTTGTAGATGAGTACATGATGTGTTTAATACTGAAGTAAAATATGGGAAAGAAAAAAATACTATTTGTTTGTATTGAAAATAGCAACCGCAGCCAAATGAGCCAAGCCTTTGCTAAAATACTAGGTGGCGATATTATTGAAGCCTATAGTGCTGGGAGTAAATCTAGTGGTATTGTAAACCCAAAAGCAATTGCAGCAATGGCAGAATTGGGCTACGATTTAAGTAAACACGATAGCAAAAATTTAGATGAAGTAAAAGCTTTTGCACCTTTTGATGCTGTAGTAACTATGGGCTGTGGAGATGCATGCCCTTGGATGCCTGCAAAGCAATTTATGGATTGGCAAATACCCGACCCTAAGCACATGGAACCCAAAGAGTTTAATGAAGTAAGAGATTTTATAAAAACTAAAGTTGAGGAATTACTAAATGCTCTTAAATAAAAATGCCCCATTAGGGGCATTTTTATTTTTTTATAAGGAGGTAAAATATTGCTCAATTAATAAAAATTAATCCCTACTACTCAATTTGCTTAGTAAACGTAAAATTTCTAAATACAACCATACAATAGTAACCAACAAACCAAAAGCACCATACCATTCCATATACTTTGGGGCACCGAGGGCTGCGCCTTGCTCTATCATATCAAAATCTAAAATTAAATTAAGGGCAGCAATAGCAACAATAAACAGCGAAAAACCAATACCCATAAGGCTTCCCTCGTGTAAAAAGGGAAGGCTAACTCCAAAAAAACTTAATACCCAAGTAAGTAAATAAAATATACCTATGCCTGCAGTAGCAGTCATCACAATAGCTTTAAATTTTTGAGTAGCCTGTATAATTTTAAAACTATACAATAAATACATAGCAACCGCACAAGCTAATGTTAACCCCACTGCATTCATTATAATAAAAGGAGCTTTAGCAGCAAAAACATAATTATAGTAAGCACTAATTGCACCTATAAACAAACCTTCTAATAAGGCGTAGGCTGGTGCTAAAAAAGGGCTCCATTCTTTTTTAAACGTAAGTATAATTGCGATAATTAGCCCCCCAAATGCACCTACTAAAATTAAAGGCATTGTATTACCACCACTTGCAAATTCTTTCCAACTATACAAGGCAGTGCCTAATACCATAATCATTAAAAAGCCAAACTTTTGTAAAGTGCCTCTTACCGTCATGGCATTTTCATAGGTTACTACATCATCTAAAACAGTATCTCTAAATCTTTTTTCTGCAAGGGCTGGGTTGCCCGATTTGAATAATGACATTTTTTTATAAATTTAATACCTAAAATTAAATCTTTTATTTAATAATTATCGTTTATTTTTTAAAAAACGGGTATAGGCTAATTTGCTCAATATTATACTCATCTTTTGCTTTTAGCTTTATACTAAATTGATGTAAAAAAGCAGAGTCTGTTGTGTTTGCAAAAGCTTAGTTATGTGCCAATACTACTAAATGATTGGGGGTTTTAGTTTTTGCTTGTGCAATCCGCTCTCAACTCTCAACTGCATTACAATTCTTATCTTTGCAGCTATGGAACAGTTATTAAATCAAATAAAAGAATTAAAAGAAAAAATTATTACCAACGTTGAAAACGATGCTGAGGCTTTTAGAATTAAATACTTGGGTACAAAAGGTTTTGTAAAAGCTATAATGGGGGAAATGAAAAATGTTGCTACCGAAAATAAAAAAGAAGCTGGTCAACGGTTAAATGAATTTAAACTATTTGTTGAGGAAAAATACGAGCAGCTAAAATTAAGTAGTGGCAATAACTCACCACTCACCACTCACCATTCACAGGACCTTACTCTTCCGGCAGATGATTTGCCGCTTGGTAGTCGCCATCCCATAAGCTTGGTAAAAAATAAAATTATTTCTATTTTTCAACGCCTTGGTTTTGCAGTGGCAGAAGGGCCAGAGGTAGAAGATGACTTTCATAATTTTACCGCATTAAACTTACCCGAAAATCATCCTGCAAGAGATATGCAAGATACTTTTTACATAGCTCAAAACCCCGATTGGTTGCTACGTACACACACAAGCAGTGTACAAGTAAGAGAAATGCAAAAAGCCGGTATGAAGAATGGGCAAGGTAAATTACCCATTCGTATTATTTGCCCTGGCAGAGTATACCGTAATGAAACAATTAGTGCAAGGGCTCACTGCTTTTTTCATCAAGTAGAGGGTTTATACATTGCCGAAAATGTAAGCTTTGCCGACTTGAAACAAACACTTTACTTTTTTGTACAAGAAATGTTTGGTAAAGATGTTAAGGTACGTTTTAGACCAAGCTATTTCCCCTTTACCGAACCAAGTGCAGAAATGGATATCAGTTGTTTGATATGTGGAGGAGAGGGTTGTAGCGTTTGTAAAAAAACAGGCTGGGTAGAAATTTTGGGCTGCGGTATGGTACACCCTAATGTGTTAGATAATTGTGGTATTGATAGTAACAAATACAATGGTTTTGCTTTTGGTATGGGGATAGAAAGGATTGCGATGCTCAAATATCAAATAAAAGATTTACGCTTGTTTAGCGAAAACGATGTTAGATTTTTGAAGCAGTTTACTGGTGCAGTGTAATTCTTTTGGCAAAACAAAAATTGCTGTTGGTAAGCTAACTGTTAAATCAAAAAAAATAGTGGAAAATATTAACACCATTTGCATAATAGGAGCTGGTACCATGGGTAGCGGTATAGTGCAAGTATGTGCACAAAACGGCTTTTATACCTTGTTGTATGATATTAATACCGAAGGGATAGAAAAAGCAAAAACGGCTATTCAAAAAAATTTAAACTACTTGGTAGATAAACAAAAAATTTCGGTAGAAGAAAAGTCAACTATTTTTAACCGAATAAAATTTGTTACCGATACCAACGACTGTATTGCCGATGTTTTTATAGAAGCTATTGTAGAAAAAGTAGAAGCTAAAGTTTCTATATTTAATCAATTAGCAGAGGTTAACCATAGTGAAGCAATCTTTGCAACCAACACCTCATCTTTATCTATTTCTGCAATACAATCGGGCATACAAAACCCGGTAAGGGTGGTAGGTATGCACTTTTTTAACCCAGCCCCATTAATGAAATTGGTAGAGGTTGTAAAAGGGGAGCAAACAAGTGATGAAGCAGCACAAACTGTTTATGACTTATGTAAACAGTTAAATAAAACGCCAGTAATTTGTAAAGATGCTCCGGGTTTTATTGTAAACCGAGTAGCCAGGCATTATTATTTAGAAGCTATGAATTTGGTTGAGCAAGGTAATGCAACCATTGAAAATGTAGATGAACTTATGGAAGCTACGGGTTTTAAAATGGGCCCATTTAAACTGATGGATTTAATTGGTATGGATATTAATTTAGCCGTAACACAATCGTTGTACCATGCCTTTAATGGCGAAGAGCGTTTTAAACCATCATCATTACAAATAAATAAAGTAGCCGCTAACGAACTAGGGAAGAAAACGGGCAAAGGCTTTTACAACTATACCTAAATAATACATTTTGCAAAACATTAATAACTCCCCTTCAGGGGCTGGAGGCATGATTTTAGTAACAGGCGGTGCAGGTTTATTAGGCAACGAATTAATTACACAATTACTACAACAAGGCAAACCCATAAAAGCGTTGTACAATAAAACGCCGTTAGCCATTTTCAATAATAGTTTAGTACAACAAATTCAATGCAATATTTTGGATATTGTTGGATTAGAAGAAGCCATGGAAGGTATTGAGGAAGTGTATCATTGTGCAGCAATTGTTTCATTTAGTCCAAAACAAAAGCAACAACTATTTAAAATAAATATTGAGGGTACGGCTAATGTTGTAAATGCTGCGTTAAGTGCTGGGGTAAAAAAAATGGTGTATGTAAGCAGTGTAGCAGCTTTAGGAAGAATAAGAGAAGATAAACCTATTGACGAAACAATGAATTGGACGCCAGAAACTAGTAACAGTGCTTACGGACAAAGTAAATACCTTGGCGAAATGGAAGTTTGGCGGGGTATTGCCGAAGGGTTAAATGCAGTAATGGTAAACCCAACAATAATTTTGGGTAATGGAAATTGGGAAGATAGTAGTACAAAAATTTTTAAAAATGTGTACAACGAGTTTCCCTGGTACACAACAGGTAGCACTGGCTTTGTGGATGTAAAAGATGTTGCTAAAATTATGATTGACTTAATGCAAAGCAATATTACTGCACAACGTTTTATTGTAAGTGCCGAAAATAAAACCTATCAACAAGTATTTAATCTAATAGCAAAGGGATTTGGTAAAAAACAACCTGCCAAAAAAGTAACTCCATTTTTTGCTGCATTGGCTTGGCGGGTAGAGGCTATAAAAAGTTGGTTTACAAAAAATCATCCTTTACTAACAAAAGAAACAACGAAAACGGCCTTAGCAAAAGTTACGTTTGATAATAGTAAACTATTAAAACATCTTCCTAATTTTACCTACACAAAAATAGAAGACACTATACAAAGAGTTTGTAAAGAGTTAAAAACTAATTAGTGAAAATTCAAGTAGTAAATTCCTAATTTTTAATTCTTAATTAATTTACTTCCCCATCACCTTCTCCCAAATTTGTGGTATTCGTTTTATCCAAATAAGTTCTCTTTTTACAATACTCGCCTCTTGTGCAGGTGTACCCCAATAGGTTTTATTACCCATAATACTGCTACTTACTCCTGTACGGCCTAGTAACACCGCATTTTCACCAATGGTTAATGTTTTATTTACAATTACACCTCCCCATATAGTTACACCATCTTCAATAGTAACCACGCCAGCAACGATTACCCCTGTAGCAAACAAACAATTTTTACCAACAACGGTATCATGCCCAATATGTATTTGGTTATCAAATTTTGTTCCTGCACCAATAATCGTATTATGGCTTACTCCTCTATCAATAGTACAACCACTACCAATTTCTACATTATCTTCTATAAGTACAATACCGCAACTAGGCATTCTTTTATACCAAAAGCTCCTATCTTTTTTAGTATTGTAATAAAATGCATCACTACCAATTACTGTGCTACTTTGTATAATTACATTATCACCAAGTACACAATAATCAAGTATAGAAACATTTGGATAAATGATACAATTTTTTCCAATAACTACATTGTTTCCTATAAAACTATTTGGATAAATAAAACTTCCCTCACCAATTTTTGCACTATTACTTATGGTAGTTGTTGATGGAGTAAAGGGACGAAAATGATTTACAATTTTACAATACGCTTCAAATGGATTGGCAACAATTAATAATGCTTTACCTGTTGGGCAATCAACTTCTTTATTTATTAGTATAAAATCTGCAAGGCTATTAATACACTTATCATAATACTTTGGATGATCAACAAAAACGATATCGCCTTTTTCTACCTTATGTATTTCGTTAATGCCCGAGGCATTGCTTTGAGTATTACCAATTAATTTTGCTTCAACAAATTCGGCTAACCATTGTATAGAAACAGGAGAAGGGAACTGCATATTTTTTTATTTTTACAAAGGTACTATGCTTTAATTTATACCCCATACACTTAAAATGACCCATTATTGTACGAAACCTAAATTTATTTTAATAAAATTCAGCTTTTTTTTCTTTCTTTTTTTTGCTCAAAAATTTTATTTGATAGTCCATTTTTTTGTTTACTTTAATAATAAAAAGGCATTAAAAATTTATAATTGAAAAAAAAATCTCTTGTAAATCAATAGAATCAATAGTTTTAGCGCTACTTATTTTTATTTATAAAAATGAGCTAACAAAAAGTATAGGAAAATCATAAAATAATTTTGTAAAAATTTGTGTTTTCTAACAACGCTTATCCACAGCGCAAAATAAAATGTGAATAAAAAATAGTGGAATATATTTTATTATAGAGAAATAATTTTTTAATATTGTGAAGGGAATTTGGTTCCCGTACTTACTAACCCATCTATATATTAAAGTCTAACACAAAAATGTTAGACTTTATTTTTTTTAACACCTCATCATTTTAAGGTATGCAACACTACGAAGTAGGTAGAAATAATTTTTTAATTAGCGATGATAAATTAAAGATTGATAGTAACGTTGTACATAATTATTTATGTAATGAAAGTTATTGGGCAACAAATATTCCACTACAAGTTGTAGAAACAAGTATCCAACATTCTATTTGTTTTGGTTTATATAAAATTGATGAGCAAACAAAAAGTATAAAACAACAAATTGGTTTTGCAAGAGTAATAACAGATTGTGCAACCTTTGGTTACTTGGCCGATGTATTTATTGTAGAGAAATATAGAGGAAAGGGATTAAGCAAATGGTTAATGGAAATAATCTTAGCACATCCACACTTACAAAATTTTAGACGCTGGTTATTAGCAACACTTGATGCACAAGGCTTATATCAGCAGTTTGGGTTTTTACCAATTACTAATCCCGAAAGATATATGCGATTAACTGTTGTAGAAAACTACGGCACCTAAATTGTAAATATCTATCTAGTGAATACGGTGTACTCATTACTAATTCTTATCTTGCAATAAATACAATGTATGTTAAAATCGATGACGGGTTTTGGAAGGTCAGAGCAAACAACAAATGATAAAACCTTTTTGGTAGAAATAAAAGCACTTAATGGTAAACAGTTTGAGTTGCAATTAAGATTACCCCCACTTTTACGACCTTATGAGTTTGAAATACGCAACATTTTGCAAGAGCATTTAGTAAGAGGAACTATAGATTGTATGGTTGTAGTTAAGCAAAATGGTACATCCAAGCCCGTAAATATTAATACCGATTTAATAAAAGCATATTACAAACAAATTACAGAAGTAGCTACAGAATGTAATATGGATACTAGTGCTGTTTTAAGTGCTTTACTACGTTTGCCAGAGGTGGTTACTCCAACAAATGATGTAATTAGCGAACTCGATTTTATTGAATTTAACAAAGTTTTACTTGCTGCACTTGGTAACTTAAACCAACATAGAATGGATGAAGGAGCTAGCTTAGAAAAAGATTTAATACAAAGAATAGATAATATTAACCAACAAGAGGAAGCTATTTTAGTGCTAGAGCCCAACCGTAAAAAAAGAATTAAAGACGAAATAAATAATTTATTAGAAAAAAATGTAGGCAAAGAAAATATTGATAACAACAGAATGGAGCAAGAGCTGATTTACTATATGGAAAAAATTGATATTCATGAAGAGCAAATTCGTTTACGACAACATTGTGAGTACTTTAAAACTATATTAAATGAGTCAGAGGAAGGGAAAGGCAAAAAATTATCGTTTATTTTGCAAGAAATTGGCAGAGAAATAAATACTACAGGCAGTAAAGCGTATGATGCCGATATTCAAAAATGTGTGGTAAAAATGAAAGACGAATTAGAAAAAGCCAAAGAACAAGTTTTAAATGCTTTATAAAAATGAAATTGCTTTTTAAACGATTACCCATACTTTTTAGCTTACCGCTTATTATTAATTTTTCTTGCAAGCAATTAGATGTGTTTGAAAATAATACATCTATCCCAAATTATAAATGGCAGAATAATTTTAATGCCACAGGGCAGTTATCTATTGCAGACACCTCCTCTTTTTATAATGTATACATTGTGCTTAGACATACTGATGCCTATAAGTACAATAATATTTGGCTTAATGTAAAAGTTCACTCTAAAACAGACACTATTGTAAACCAAAAATTAGACATTGGTTTAGCCACCGATGCAACAGGATGGGAAGGGATAGCAATGAATGATATTTGGGAAATAAGAAAAAAAATTACTGCCGCCCCATTTAAATTTAGTAAAAAAGATAGTTACCAGTATTCGCTTACACAATTAATGAGAGATAATCCGTTGTTGAATGTTCTTAGCGCAGGTATACGTATAGAGAAAGTAAGTTTTTAAAAGATTTAACAATCTATCAAAACATAAATGTAGTTATACCACGTTTTTACAAAAACAATTCTTTATTTTGCAACATATATGAAAATTAGATTTTTAGCTATAATTGTTTTAATATTTTCGTTAAATACTACAAAAGCACAATATCAATACCTTGAGTATGTACAAAAAGGGGAGGTTGGTATTACAGTGGGTGCTGCACACTATTTTGGGGATTTAAATACAAGAGCAGGGTTAAACAGGCCTAAACCATCTGTAGGACTTTTTTTTAGAAAACAATTTGGCAATTATATAGCGGCAAGGCTAAACGCACACTATGCTCAAGTTGGGTATAGTGATACGTACAGCAAAAATGACTATCAAAAAACACGTAACCTTAGTTTTAATAGTAATATTTGGGAGTTAACCGCACAGGGCGATTTTAATTTTTTTAAATTTATACCCGGTACAAAAGAATTTAGCTTTACCCCTTATGTAACAGTAGGTATTGGCGCTTTTTCCTACGACCCCTACACCTATTTAAATAACGAAAAAATATTTTTACGCCCTTTGGGTACCGAGGGGCAATTGGTTGGTTACAAAGCAAGAAAACAATATAGCCCAACAGGTATTTGTATACCCATTGGCGTGGGATTAAAATTTAGTTTAAGCGAAAAAATAAACTTTACAATGGAAGTTACTCAACGCTTAACAAATACCGATTATTTAGATGATGTTAGCACTACCTATGCTGGCAGTACAAATTTTACTACAGGATCAACAGCTGCTTTATTACAAGATCGTTCTTACGAAATTGACCCAGCAAATCTTTTAGGAAGAGAAGGTAGGCAAAGAGGCTTTAGCAAACAAAGAGACCAATATATAATTGCAGAAATTGGTTTATCGTTTAATATTAGCACCTACAGATGCCCTAGTGCAAATTAATTTGGTATTTTCATCAAATTCAATATCTTCAAAATTGCCCAAATAAATAAGCATATCTCTTGCATTCCATACCATATATAAACTATTGTAAACCCTTTTTTTCTGTGTGAAACCATAGTTATTCAAAACACAAACAATTAAACTATGGCGCTCATTCTCTGCTTCATGCTTACTGTGGGTTGGGTATTTTGTATGCTTTGTACAAATGCAAAAAAAAGTCTATTATCCTGTTGGGTCATCTCAACTCCTTAAAGCTACTGCTAACGATGTAGCTCAACTTTTACAAAAAGCCATTACGGATAGCACTATTGCAATTGAGCAATACAAAACTTTACCAACTACTGGAATTATATTAATTTACAATGCTACATTAAATGGTAATCAAACCTGTGCAGTAAAAAGTAACGTACTAGTATTAGGTTTAAAGCCGCAGAAGATAATGGATTAGTTTTTGGTATTTACCAATACCTATAACTATAAAATCTGGTTATAGGTTAAGGTTGTAATAGATGGGTTATGGATAACTATGCCAACTATGACTGGGATACTTACTTTAGCGAAAATGGGCATAATTGGTCGCTGTAACAACGTAGAAATGGAATGATTGCCGAATATGGATTTACTGGGCGTAGAGGAGATATAATGAATACAACCTATAAAATAAAAAACTGAAAATCATTCAATTATAAAATATTAATGCTTGTATTTGTAAAATTTATCTATTCCCAAACAATCTCACAAAAACTCATAAATCTATCCTAAATTTTACCTACTTTTGCAGCCCAAACAAAGGCTGTAAGCCTTTTTGCGTCTTTAATGAGTATAAAACATTCCATAAACATACAGCGTTTACCACGTCACATTGCCATTATAATGGATGGTAATGGTAGATGGGCCACAAGTAAGGGCGAAGATAGGTTGTATGGCCACTGGCATGGAGTAGAGAGTGTAAGGGATATAGCCACTGGTGCTGCCGAGTTGGGTATTAAATATATTACTTTATATGCTTTTAGTACCGAAAACTGGGACAGACCAGCTTACGAAGTAAATGGTTTAATGGAATTGTTGATAGAAACAATTAGAAAAGAAGTACCCACGCTTAATAAAAATAACATTAAGCTACATGTAATTGGCAATGTTAGTATGCTGCCCGATGCAGCTAAAGCAGAGCTTAACGAAGCCTTGCAAGAAACTAGTAGCAATACTGGTTTAAACCTAATAATGGCTTTAAGTTACAGTAGCAGATGGGAAATAACAGAAGCGGTAAAAGCTATTGCTACAGAAGTTAAACAAGGAAAATTACAGGTAAATGATATTAATCAAGATACTATAAAAAACTATTTAACCACAAAAGGCTACCCCGATCCGGAGTTAATGATACGTACAAGTGGCGAATATAGAATTAGTAATTTTTTGTTGTATCAATTAGCATATGCCGAGTTGTATTTTACCGATACCCTTTGGCCCGATTTTAGAAAAGAAGATTTATATAAAGCAATAATAGATTATCAAAGCAGAGAACGACGATTTGGAAAAACAAGCGAACAAGTAAAAAAAGTTGACAGCTAACCGTTTAATTGCCAAGTGGTAATTTGGCAGCTTAAAGGTTAAATACTTTATAAAAATGGTTTTAAATTCCTATTTAGGGTTTAAGTGCATTAATCTTAACAAATACTTTTAATTAAAGAGCTTAATTTGCTCATCGAAAATTAACTATACATGCAGCTATTTTACAAAATATTTTTATTTAGTGTAACATTTGTATTTAGTAGCCAAATGGCTATTGCTCAGCTTGATACCATTCCCACCTCTATAGATCCAGCATTACTAGAAATATATAAATCTAAATTTCCAAAAGAATATACAATAGCAGGTATTGAGGTAAAAGGAACAAAAGCATTTGATGAAAATTTACTTGTATCAATATCGGGTTTAGCCATTGGCGATAAAGTGCAACTGCCGGGCAGTGATGCGTTTGGAAAAGCAATAAATAAACTTTGGAAACAAAATTTAATAGCCGATGTAAAAGTTTATATAACAAAAGTTGTAGATAGAGATATATACATTTTATTAGATGTTACAGAACGACCAAGATTAGCTGAATTTATTTTTGAAGGTGTAAAAAAAGGGGAGAAAGATGACCTTAAGGAAAAAGTAGGTTTAGCAAGAGATAGAGTTGTAACAGATAATATGAAAATAAGCGCTGTAGAAGTTATTCAAAAATTTTATACAGATAAAGGCTACCGTAATGTAAGTGTGGAGATGAAAGAAGAAAAATCCAACGCTATTAATAACGGGATAATACTGACTTTTTTTATAGCAAAGGGGAAAAAAGTAAGAGTAAGCTCATTAAACTTTACCAACAACGAGGAGGTTGCTGAAGCAAAGCTTAAAAAGCAAATGAAGGGTACCAAGGAAATGAGTAGGGTTACCTTATTCCCTGCAAAAGTAGAAAGCCCTTATGGCGATTCATCTAAACAATTAACGTTTATAGAATACATAAACGATTTTGGTTTTTTATCGCTTAGTAAAACCAAAGAAATATTAGATCCCTACATACGTTTTAAATTATTTAGTGGAGCTAAATTCAGCGAAAAAAAATATTTAGAGGATAAAGAAAAAGTATTAGATTATTATTACTCTCAAGGCTTTAGAGATGCTACAATAGTCGCCGATACTCAGTTTTACGATACCAAAGGAAATCTTAATGTTGATATAAAAGTAAACGAAGGCAATAAATATTATTTTGGAAATATTGCTTGGAGAGGAAATACAAAGTATAAAGATTCTATATTAAATGTATTGCTAGGTATTAAACGAGGCGATGTGTACAATTTAGAATTATTAAATAAGCGATTAGGTAAACAACTATCTGCTGAGGGTGGAGATATTAGTAGTATTTATATGGATGATGGTTATTTATTTTATAGGGTAGATCCTGTAGAAACTGCTGTATATAATGATACCATAGACTTTGAAGTACGAATGACTGAAGGCCCTCAAGCTGTTTATGGTAACATAACGGTAAGCGGTAACGATAAAACAAAAGACTATGTAATTAGAAGAGAGTTACGTACCATACCTGGCGAAAAATTTAGCCGTCAAGATATTATTAGAACACAAAGAGAATTAGGTCAGTTAGGTTTTATTAACGCCGAAAAAATTAATCCAAACGTTGTGCCTAATGCCGAAAATGGTACAGTAGATATTAATTGGGAAATTGAAGAAAAATCTGCAGATCAATTAGAGCTTTCTGCTGGTTTTGGCGGAGGTATAGGTTTAACAGGTACTTTAGGTATTACCTTTAGCAACTTCTCCCTAAAAAATATTCGTAAAAAATCAACTTGGGATCCTTTGCCCAGTGGCGATGGGCAAAGACTAAGTGCAAGAATACAATCGAATGGTAAAGCATTTCGTAGCTACAACTTTTCATTTACCGAGCCATGGCTAGGAGGTAAAAAAAGAAACTCTTTTACTATTGGCTACTCCAATACAAAACAAGCTAATACTTTTGATAGCAGAACAGGAACTTTTTGTAGAAAATGTGGCGATACATCGTATGTAAAAATAAACAACTTCAGCATATCGTTAGGTAAGCAATTAAAATGGCCAGATGACTTTTTTAACTTAATCTATGCTTTAAATGTGCAAACCTACGAACTTAAAAATTATTTGATTGGTGGGTTTGGTAATTTATCAAACGGTACATCAACCAATATAAGCTTAAAAATAGCCTTACTTCGTAACTCTGCTGGGCCAAACCCTATTTTCCCAACTTCAGGTTCTAACTTTATGTTTAGTGGCCAGCTTACATTACCCTATTCATTAATGGGTATAAAAATTGGCGACGAAAACGAGTTTAAATTGCCAGAGTTTCACAAATGGCGTTTTGATGGTGAATGGTATGTACCAATAGGAAGGGCAAGAGGAGCTGAAAAAAATAAACAATTTATTTTTAAAGCCGCCGCTAAATATGGCTTTATTGGTAAATATAATAGCAAATTACAAGTATCTCCTTTCGAGCGCTTTCAGGTGGGAGATGCAGGGTTAAATAATCAGTTTGCTCTATTAGGTTATGATATTATTGCACATAGAGGTTATCCAGTGTATACCTCATCTGACCCAAAAGTAAATCCAGATAATGGCAGCAATGTTCAGCAGTATTTTTCTATTTTTAATAAATATACAATGGAGCTTCGGTATCCATTTAGTACTAGCCCTACAAGTACAATTTATGGGTTAGCTTTTTTTGAGGCTGCAAATGGTTGGTACGATTTTAAGACCTACAATCCGTTTAAACTTCGTAGATCAGCAGGGGTAGGTATGCGTTTCTTTTTACCAATGTTTGGTTTGTTAGGTTTCGATTATGGCATAGGGTTTGACAGGTATACACCAACAAGTGGCTTAAAAGGCGCAGCTAAATTTACCTTTATGCTAGGTCAAGAGCCACAATAGGAATTAATAATTAAAAATTAATAATTAAAAATGAAAAAACTTTTTTTACTAGCAACTTGCTACTTTGTGTTAACTACCGCACAAGCACAACGTTATGCCGTTATTGATTCTAAATATATTTTAGAAAAAGTACCGCAATATAAAGAGTCACAAGAAAGATTAGATCAATTTAGCATACAATGGCAGCAAGAAATTGATCAAAAACAAACAGCAGTAGATAAAATGCTAAAAGATTTTGATGCAGAAGCTATTATGCTTAGCGATGAATTAAAAAAGAAAAGAGAAGACGAAATTTTTAACAAAGAAAAAGAATTAAGAGATTTACAAAAAAAACGCTTTGGTTTTGAAGGCGACTTGTTTAAAAAAAGACAAGAGCTTATAAAACCAATACAGGATAGAGTATACAACGCAGTACAAAAATTAGCGGTAGATAAACAATATGACTTTATTTTAGACAAAAGTGAAGGAATTACCGTTATCTTTGCTGATCCTAAATTGGATAGGAGCGATGATGTGCTCAGAAATTTAGGTGTTAAATAAATCATAATAAGCTGTACGTAAGCAGCCTTTTTGATAATAAAATCTACTTAATAAAAAAAAAGTAAACTTAAAAAAATGAAAAAATTAATTGTAGCAAGTGTAATGGCCTTCGGTTTTTTTACCGCATCAGCACAACAAAAAATTGGGTATGTTAATACAGAAGAATTAATGGGTTCAATGCCCGAGTCTGAAAAAGCATCAAAAGATTTAGAAGAATATCAACGCTTATTGCAAGAGCAAAATAATGACTTGATTAAGGAATTAAACGAGCAAGATAGTTTGTTTATCAAAGATTCTGCAAAGCTTACCGATAACCAAAAAACGTTTAAGAGAAATACATTGATTAAGTTGTATCAAGAGGTACAAGGCTTCAGTCAAAAAGCACAAGAGCAATTACAACAACGTCAACAACAATTGTTAACTCCAATACGTGCAAAAGCAATGGATGCTATTAAAGCTGTAGCAAAAGAAGCTGGGTATGCATATATATTAGATGTAAGCACAATAATTGTTGCACCTCCAGGAGATGATGTTATAGCATTAGTAAAAAAGAAGTTAGCTATTAAAGACCCAGCTGCTGCAACTGCAAAGCCAGCTGTAAAAGCAAACTAATTTTTGTATAAAATAATTCTGTAAAGCCTTTCAATTAGTTGAAAGGCTTTACTTTTATAAAAAAATGAGGCTTATGATAAGTAAGGAAGTATAAAAAACTATTTTTACCAAATGAAACAACCCATAGGCGTTTTTGATAGTGGTTACGGAGGCTTAACCGTTTTAAAAGAAATTGTACATACACTCCCCCAATACGATTATTTGTATTTAGGCGATAATGCCAGAGCTCCCTATGGCACTAGAAGCTTTGAAACCGTTTATGAATATACGTTGGAGTGCGTACAATGGTTATTTAGCCAAGGTTGTTCTTTAGTAATTTTGGCTTGTAATACAGCCTCGGCAAAGGCGTTACGTACCATACAACAAACTTATTTGCCAACAATCGATGCATCAAAACGAGTGTTAGGGGTAATACGGCCAACGGCAGAAGTATTAGGAAATTACTCAACTACAAAGCATATTGGAATTTTAGCAACAAACGGCACAGTTCAGTCTCAATCGTATCCCATTGAAATAGAAAAATTCTATCCCTCTATCCAAGTATATCAACAAGCATGCCCCATGTGGGTACCTTTAATCGAAAATAATGAACAACATACCGAAGGGGCAAACTATTTTATTAAAAAAGATGTACAGAATTTATTACAACAAAACGCAACCATCGACACTATTTTGTTAGCCTGTACCCACTACCCATTATTAACAGAAAGTATACAGCAATTGGTTGCAAAAAATATAACTATTTTGTCTCAAGGTAAAATAGTAGCTAACAGTTTAAAGGATTATTTAGGGAGACACCCAGAAATTGATAATAATTGTAGCAAAAATCAACAAATGCAGTTTTATACGACCGATAGTACCCATGATTTTGATAATCATGCTATTAATTTCTTTGGCAAAAATGTAAAATCAAGCCATTTAAGCCTTTAATTATAAAATTATTCAATTTTCAGTCTTAAGTATTCATTAAAACCATTACCTTTGCCATCCTTTCAAAACCAACGGGGATGGTGCCTCGAGGTAAGTTTTAGAAATAATATTTGTAAAAGGAAAAAATTTAAACAATGCCAGGTAAAAAAAGAACCTATCAACCCCATAAACGCCGTAGAAAAACGGTACACGGTTTTCGTAAGCGTATGCAAACTGCAAATGGTCGTAAAGTATTAGCAAGTCGTAGAGCAAAAGGTCGTCATAAATTGTCGGTTAGTAGCGAACATGGCGATAAAAAATAGAATTTACTCCTGTAAAAATATTCAGTCCTGCTTTTATAGCAGGACTTTTTTAATTTTGCTATATTGAATACATCTCAACGATACACATTAGGTAAAACAGAACGTTTAAAAAGTCGCAAATTAATTGAGCAAGTTTTTAAGCAAGGCAAGGCGTTTTCTATTTTCCCCTTTCGAGTAATTTATTTGTTAAAAGTACTTGATACGAATGCGGTGTTACCAATTACCAACCAATCAATAAGAAATACAAGCGACCATCTACAAACTGGCTTTACAGTTAGTACAAAATATTTTAAAAAGGCAGTAGATAGAAATAGGATAAAACGGTTCATGCGAGAGGCTTATCGGTTACAAAAAAATGAGCTACAAAAAATAGTGGTTGAAAAAAATATACACTTAGCCATTTTTTTTGTTTATACTGGAAACGAATTACCAGATTATACAACCATTTTTGACAAAACGGCTGCCGTTTTAAAACGAGTACAAAAAAATTGTAATGAGCAAACTAAAGCAGATAGCTAGTTTTCCGTTTATAGTTTTAATAAAATTATATCAATGGATAATTTCTCCTTGGTTAGGTAATAAGTGCCGCTATCAACCTACATGCTCCCACTATGGTATTAAAGCCTTTAAAAAGCACGGTCCAGTAAAAGGTTTTTGGCTTACGTTAAAACGAGTTAGTAAATGCCATCCTTGGGGTGGACATGGGTATGATCCTGTTCCGTAAATATCTACACAGTCTTTTCCCAGCCAGAATAGGTATAAAAAACTAATCCAAGTCTTTTAAAACTTCTTCCAACTTTCTCTCCTTCCTTTATACAATTTATCTAATTAGGTAAAAACAACTTCTTTATTGGGGGCTCCGGAAAATTTATTAGTAGACCACGTAAGTGGTTTTTTAAAAAGATAGTGTAAAATCTTTCACATTTAAGTAAGGCTAAATAATTTTATTGAGGTAAGGTATTTTTTGAAATTCTTTTTTCTCTACTTTTAAAATAAAAAAAGTAAAAGCTCCAAATAACAATATACCTACACTATGCTTTATGTAATTGTTTTCTGTAAAGTAAAGGGTAAGTTGATGCAGGCCAAACAATGCTACACAAATTACTACGTAAGCGGTAAGTTTTTTCCAGGCATAAGGTATAGGGTAATATTTTTGCCCTAGTTTGTAGGAGGCTATCATCATAAATGCATAACAGCAAAGTGTAGCAATGGCACAAGCCATGTAGCCTAAAGTAGGTATAAAAATAAAATTGATAATAATTGTAATAGCGGCACCGCCCAATGTTATCCAAGCACCAATTAAATTTTTTCCTGTAAGCTTATACCAAACAGATAAATTATAATAAACACCCAAAAATAATTTAGCCAACATTAAAATGGGTACTACCTTTAAACCTGTCCAATATTCTGGGTGGCTTTTGCCCATAAAATATTTCCATACGTCTAAGAAAAGGACAACCCCTAAAAAGCAAAAACAACAAGCTAGTAAAAAAAATTTCATAACCCTTGCATACGTTCGTTGTGCATTTTCAGAAGTTGATTGTTTAAAAAAGAAGGGCTCTGCACCTAACCTAAATGCTTGAATGAATAAAACTATAAGTACCGCTAGTTTGTAATTAGCACCATAAATCCCAGATATGGAATAAGCCTCATCTGTAGTGCCAGGGTACATTTTAAGTATCATAAACCGATCAATCAACTCATTTATCATACCTCCAAATCCTACAATAATTAATGGCAAGCTGTAGGTCATTAATTCTTTCCAAAACTTTTTATCAATCCTAAATTTAAATTTAAAAAGCTCTTTAGCTAGTAGTAATAAAGTAACAACACTAGCAATTAAGTTAGCAATAATTACATAGCCTAAACCTATAGACGGCGAATAAAATTTACCCAAAAAACTACCCGGTATTGCATTTTTGCAAAGCACTAAAAAAAATAATACTAAACCTACATTCGTTAAAATATTTAGCACTTTTATGGTTGCAAATTTTCTTGGTCTACCTTCAAAACGTAGTTTGCAAAAAGGCATAAGGCATAAGGTATCTATTGCAACAATTATTATTACCCACCTTACATATTCAGGATGATCTGGTATTTCTAAAAATTGAGCAATGCTATTGCTAAGGAATAATAAAATAGTGGTAAGTATAGCTGTTGTAAGTACAATTGAACTAACACTTGTGTTATATACTTTCTTTTCATCGTCTTTGGCAGAAAACCTAAAATAGGCGGTTTCTAAACCATAGGTAAAAAAAATATTTAAAAAAGCTGCAATTGCAAATAAGGTAGTTATTTTTCCATAGTCTGTTGCAGCAAAAATTGTTGCTAAAATAGGGGTTAGCAGGTAGTTTAAAAAACGACCAAATATGCTGCTTACACCATACCAAAGTGTTTGCCCCGCTAATTTTTTAACACTACTCAAGTTGTTTAAAATTTTTCAAATTTACTTTGTTATTTTTTAATAATCTTTTAAAATATGCATGCAACGTAAAATGTATTAAAACTATCTTTGTATTGAACCAATTAAACAGTTTTAAAATGAAAAAATTAGTAACAGTTGCAATAGCCATAATAAATTGCTTTGTATCATTAGCACAAAGCAGAGTCGAGCCTGTTGAGTTTCAAAAAATTCCACGCCAAGCTGCAGTAATGGAATACCCTTTTTCTACAAAAACAACACAAGCAGCTATTTATGATAAATTTACAAAATTGGGGTATAAAAGCAAAGAAACAAAAGGCTTTATGGTGTACAAAGGGGTTCGAATGGCAGAAATAGGTAGCGATATGTACGATTTATATTTTATGGTAGATAAAAAAAGTAGAAAAGATAAAGACAATTCAAAAATAACCCTGTTAATATCAAAAGGATTAGAGCAATTTGTAAGCGATACCTTAGATGCTACCGTTTTTAATAATGGCAAAAACTACTTAACTAATTTTGGGCCGGTAATTGTTGCATACGATTTAGAAGTGCAAATAAAAGAACAACAAGAAGTAGTAGAAAAGAATGAAAAAAAATCGAGTAGCCTAATTGAAGATAGCGTTAGTTTGCAAAAAGAAAAAGCGAAATTAGAAAAGAAAATTTCGGATAACGAACAAGATCAAGTTACGCAAAAAGCAGAAATAGAAATACAAAAGCAAATTTTAACTACGTTAATTTCTATGCGTAAAAGCTAATTATCTTTTTATATAACTTCCCAAAAAGTTGCTACGGTCTCTAAGTTTTTACTTTATACTCTTTGCGCCTTTTTTGGATTTCTAGGTACTATAACGCTAAACAAAATAGTCTTTTAACTTTTTAAATTAATCAGTGAAAACTCCGGTAAACGTTAAGGCTGACTAAAGCGTACATTCTTTGTAAACGTAGTATCATTCAACGTTCTTAAAAAAGAAATTAAATTATTTTTATCAATATTACTCATTGCAATTCTATTAACCAACAAGGGGTCAAGTGTAGGTTGTGTAGTGATTAAGTTACTGCTGTAATGGTCTAAAACATCTCTTAGTGCATACAAACGGCCATCATGCATATACGGAAATGTAAGCTCTACATTACGTAATGTAGGCACTTTAAATTTTAATGAATCGCTTCGTTGATTGGTAATTTTTAGTCGACCAAAATCGTTTATAAAAGTATTTATGGCAAGTCCATTATTTCTAAAACTATTATCTGTAAATAAAGGCTCTTTATGGCAAGCATCGCACTTGGCTTTAAAAAAAGTATACCCATTTTGTTCAGCCGTTGTAAAAGTAGTTTCTCCTCGTTGTACTTTATCGTATTTACTATTACTGCTAACCATGCTACCCATAAATTGTGCAATAGCTTTAAGCATTTTTTGGCTATTAATTTCGCTACTACCAAAAGCTTTTCTAAATAATGCAGGGTAGGCGGAATCATTTTTTAATTTAGTTAAAACATTTTCTAACGTTTCTGCCATTTCGTTGGGTGCAGTAATTGGTGCTAAAGGTTGTACTTCTAAATGATTTATACCACCATCTAAATGCAATAAAGGCATCCAGGCTAAATTAAAGGTTGCAGGGGCATTGCGAGTAGTAAAACTGTTATTAAAGCCATGGCTAAAATCATGATCAAATGTGGCAAAAGCCGCAAACTGTTGGTGGCAACTAGCACAAGGGAAATTCCCATCTTTACTTAACTTTCCATCATAAAATAATTTTTTACCAAGTTGAAAACCTTCTTCTGTTAATGGGTTATTTTCAAAAATATTTTTAGTAGGCTGAGGCCAGCCGATAGGCACTATAAAGGTTAAATACGTTGGCTTGTAAACTAAGACATCCGTTTTTTTACAAGCCTCTAACAATAGTATGCTAACTACAACAACTACTAAAAGCGATATGGTGATTCTTATTTTCAATTATTTACTACTTGTGTTACAGTAAACATACCCATATAGTTTGTTGCTATTTTGTTAGATAATGGCCCAGGTGTCATTATAGCAGCTTCTGTTACAATATCTATGTTATTGCTAAACCATTTATCAATATCGGCTTCAATAAATATTTCGCTTGTTCTATTCGCTCGTACATTTAATAATTGGGCAGATATGGGTAGTGTTATGGATATTTTTTTAACAGCACTATTAACTCCACTAAAACCACCAATATGGTATTGTAGTTTATTATTTACTTGTGTAGATGCTGGAGAATTACCCTCTAATTTAGCCATAATGTAACCAGTACTCCATGTCCAAAACATATCATTCAAGGGGTCTAATGCACCTGTTTGTGCACCACTTACATTGCGCAAACTGTCCACACCAATCGTAAAATTTAAATGGCTGTACTGCTCCACCTTTGCATTAAAACTAAAGCTTTGCGATAACGCATCTGCTTGGTCTATTAAATAATAACCTTCGTTATTACCGCTCGATTTATCTATATTATTTACAAAAACATTACTTATGTAATATTTAAGCTTACTTATTGTATAGGTTTGATTGTTTTGATTTGTATAGCTAGCCGTATTTAAAGTTAATGGAGAGCCCTTTACTACATTTTTAAAATTAATTTTTACGGTGCCTTGCAAAGGACTAGGTGTATCGTTTTTTGTGTTGCATTGAAAAAAAACAACAATAACAATACAAAATAATAGTATGATACCAAGCTTTCTCATTTTATAGTTTTACTTTTTTTCTATTTTCTTTAATAGACGATTTATTTTTTTTACCCTCCAATCTTTTTTCAATAACCCCCTTAGGTACTTTAGTTGGCTTACGTTTTTTAGGAGCTATTAAAGCTTTATTTATTAATAGATTCATTTTAAGCACTACCTGCTGCTTATTCCCTAACTGAGTTCTTTCTGTTTGGCTTTTTACAAGCAAAAACCCCTCAGAGTTTATTTTATTTACAAGTTTTTCGGCTAAAATGTTTTTTTGATCATTATTTACCAATTTACTATTGGCAACAAGCCAATAACCTTCTACCATGGTTTCTACCTTGTTTACATTTTGCCCGCCTTTACCACCACTACGGGCAGTTTTAAACGATATTTCGCCACTAAAATCCATTGCTCAAATTTACACATTAAACCTACAGAAAAGGGAATCTGTGGCAAAAATCAGAGTTATCTGTGGTTAAAAACTCAATTTGCCACGTAAAACTCACAAATACCGTCTAATATTTTACTAATAACTTTTTTTGTTACATTTTTGCACTAATCTATCAAATAAATGAACAACGGCATATATCATTCATTAACAGAAGGAAAACGACAAGGGAAAAAATCGTTTGCAGTATTAATTGACCCCGATAAGGTTAACGATACTAGTATTGAGCAATTAATTACCCTTGCAGTAGGCGCCAAAGTTGATTATTTTTTTGTAGGAGGTAGCCTTGTAATAAGTAATTATTTAGATGAATGTGTAAAGTTTATAAAACGCAATTGCAACATACCCGTTATACTTTTTCCTGGCAGCCCCAACCAAGTAAGTAAGTATGCCGATGCACTTTTATACCTAAGTTTAATAAGCGGCCGTAATGCCGATTTATTAATTGGGCAGCATGTAATAAGTGCTTCAGTTGTAAAACAAAGTGGTTTAGAAATTATGCCCACTGGCTATATGGTAATAGATGGTGGCGCACCAACAACAGTAAGTTACATTAGCAATGCAACCCCATTGCCAGCCGATAAAAACGAAATAGCCATATGTACTGCTATGGCTGGTGAAATGCTAGGCATGAAGCTGATTTATATGGATGCTGGTAGCGGAGCAAAACGCCCTATTACCGAGAGTATGATACAAAAAGTAAGCAGTTGTATTGATGTACCCCTTATAATTGGTGGTGGTATTACCCACCCCGAAAAAGCCTACCTAAACTGCAAAGCAGGTGCCGATGTTATTGTTGTAGGCAACGCCATAGAAAAAGATACTAACCTAATTAAAGAAATGGCAGCAGCGGTGCATAGTGTGCCTGTGGGTGTATAATTACAATACTAAATTCTTTAAAAAATCACTTGTGTTTATTTATTAAGCAGTAACATATTTTATAGTTAGCAATATTTAGAAACCAAACAATTTTACCAATAAATTGTTATATATTTAATAAAGTTAATAAGTACTTTAATATTTGTTAAAATTTTATTTATTATACAAAATCAATAAACTATAATGGGGCTAAATAAAAAATTTGAAATTGTTTACCAAAAACTACTTTCAGATAAAGTTAAAAAAACAAGTGAACAAACTATCCTGATTATAGCTATTGTTAGTTTCCTTATTCACTTAATAGTTATCTACTGTGTAGATTTTGGTATTATCTCACAAAATTCTACTCCCGATTTATTAAAAAACCCAATTGCAGCAATTTATACCCCTTTCTCATTTATACTAGTATATGAAGTTTATTTACTAATTTATTATCTTCCAAAATCGTTTACAACTTACATTGGTAAACAATACGAAATTATTACGTTAATCATTATCCGTAGATTATTTAAAGATCTTTCAAATTTATCTTTTTCACAAGATTGGTTTGAATTAAAAAATGATATGCAATTTACGTACGATCTTATCGCTTCTTTATTGTTATTTTTTCTTATTTATCAATTTTACGTACAAAGTAAAAAGAAATATATTGATGGGGTTACTGAAGAAAATGAACTGAAAGAAATAGGGCGATTTATTAAAGTAAAAAAGATTTTGGCTACATTATTAGTGCCTGTTCTAATCTTTGTTGCCATCTATTCATTTTTACAATGGTTTTTGGGTACAATTAACTCAAGTACTGATGGAAATATATCTTTTAAAAATATTAATAATATTTTCTTTGAGCAGTTTTTTACTATTCTAATTGTTGCCGATGTTATTTTGTTGCTGTTCTCTTTTTTTCATACCGATCAATTTCATAAGGTTATCAGAAATTCAGGTTTTATTATTTCAACCATTTTAATTCGGTTATCTTTTTCTACCAGCGGACTTTTAAATACATTGCTCATTTTATCAGCCATTGTTTTTGGACTGTTAATTTTAATTATATTCAATAAGTTTGAAAAGAAAATTAGCGAAGAAAAAAGAAGGGAACTACTTCAATAAATAAATTGACTATATTTTATCACTAAAATATTTCAACAAACTCTCGGCACTCATTTTTTCGCTAGAATTATGTGTAGCTTTTTCACTTTTTATATGAGCTACAATTACTAGTTCATCTGCATCATTATTTCCTACAACAGTTCCATGAATACTATCCATCCACCAAATTTTTTATGTTCACTCATAATAAATATATTTTATAATTAAAGTTAACTATAAGAGGAGCATTGTAGTATTTTATTATTTAAAGAAGGATAACTTTTTTATTTGCAACCATACAACGTTTGGTTCTTTTAATAAAAACATAAAATACTTATGGTATAAAAAAATTTATTCTTTAGGTTTTTCAACTCTTGTTGGTGTATCCTTTCCGCTAATAATAGAAGCACTACTAAGGGCAATGGCTTTAATAATTTCAGCCATATTTTTCATATCTAATGTGCCAATTTCATCACTTACTTTATGGTAATTAGGTTCGTTGTTTGGTACTTCATCCATTTTAGCTGTACTTATAGTATGTGCAGGTACACCTAGTGCTGCAAGGGTTGCATTATCGCTTCGGTAAAATAAATTTTGTTTTGGGTAAGGGTCTGGCTCAAACTTAAATTTACTGCCTACTAAATTTGCTTGTACTATTTTACCCAAATCGCTTTTTTCGAAGCCAGTAATGAAAGCACTATTGGTACCCCATTTACTTTCGGTACCAATCATTTCAATATTAAACATGGCCACTACTTTATCGGGGTTAAGTTGCTTACTAAAATATTGGCTACCATAGCCACCAATTTCCTCGGCAGTAAAGGCAACAAAAATTAAGGTACGTTCGTTATTTTTTTTGGCTGCAAAATATTTGGCTAACATCATTACTGCAGTTGTACCAGCAGCATCATCGTTTGCACCATTGTAAATACTATCACCATTTGCGTTGGGTTTTGTGGTGCCTAAATGATCGTAATGTCCACCAAAAACTACGTATTCATCTTTTTTACTTTTGCCTGGTATTATTGCAACAACATTTTTTAATTTTTGTGGTGTATTGTTGTAAGCTACATTTACATGAACATTACTTACTTCTTTACGTTCAGTTAAATAAAAAAATTGAGTAGTTGGCGATGAGAACTTTTGACGGTAACCAAAATTTTTAAGACGTTTAAATTTATCGGTGTGTACTTTATCGACTAAAACAAAAATATTTTTATTTTCCTCCATAATGGCAAATACTTTTTTAAAAAAATCTTCTTCTTTTTTTATCTCAACTATTTCATAATCGCTAATTCCATCTAAATGGAGTGCATCTTGTGTTGTATTAGCAAAAAAATTAGTTTCCTTTAATGTGTCTCCATCTATAGCACCTTCCAAACTTGCTAGTTTAGGTTTTACCATACTAAACTCTTGAAAATAAGTGGGGGCTGTACCAAAGAAGCCTAAATTACTTTTAGTAAATTCGGCAGCTATAAAATCTGCAGCTTTATCAATACCCGGTGTAAACGGTTTACGACCAAGCATATCGTCGGCACTTAATATTTTTTCTATACGCTCTACTTCTGTAGCATTTATTATTTTATCTATTTTTTGTGCAAAACCAAATAGGCTAAATAAAGCAGCCACAAAAATTAAAGATATCTTTTTCATTATTTATTTTTTATTACTTAATTCCAAAAGTTATTTACCAAGTGTTAAAGACTCATCATTTCTTTAAACTTAACAGCTTGCCTACGACTTACTTCAACTTTCTCTCCAGCATGTAAATCTAATAATAAGCCCCCATTAAAGTATGGCTCTATCTTTTCAATCATGCGAAGGTTTACAATATGTTTTCTGTTGGCTCTAAAAAAAACTTTTTCATCTAATCGTTCTTCTAATGCATTTAACGATTTTAAGATTAAGGGTTTGTTATTACCAAAAAATACTTTAGCATAATTACCTACGCTTTCAAATAAACGAACTTCGCCTAATTTTACAAACCAACAACGTTCGCCATCTTTTACAAAAACTTGATCAGCTTCGGTTAACGTACCTCTATTTATACCACCAAGCGATGCAGCTATTTCCTTTTCTTCGGCAAGTTGCAATTTTTGAATAGCATCTGCCAAGCGATTGGGTTCTATTGGCTTCATCAAGTAATCTAATGCATTTACTTCAAAGGCTTTTAAGGCATATTCATCATATGCAGTTGTAAAAATTACATCTGGCGCACTATTTAATTGAGCCAACATATCAAAGCCGGTTTTGCCTGGCATTTGGATGTCTAAAAAAATTAAATCGGGGTTTAAGCTTTCAATTTTTTCAATACCTTCATCGGCATTGGCGGCCTCGCCAATAACTTCAATTTCTGGAAAATCTTGTAATAATTTTTTTAACTCATTTCGAGCTAATCGTTCATCATCAATAAGTAATACTTTTTTTTGCATCAATTTATTGTTTTAATTTCTATACAATTACAGGCATTGTTATTTTAGATTCTACTATATTATCTGTTAAGTTCTTTATCGAAAAACTTGCCTTGCCCTGGTATATTAAATTTAATCTGTCTTCTGTACTTTTTATTCCAAACCCACCCTCACTATTTACTGATTTTAACAAGAGTTGTCCAGTATTTTGTACTAATAATTCTAAATTATTATCTTTAAAATCCGAAATAACCTTTACCATTCCACCATTTACTTGTTGGCTTATGCCATGTTTTATGGCATTTTCTACAAGGGTTTGTAGCATCATTGGGGGTACTTGTTGGTCAAGGGTATCTTCATCAATATCTAGTTCTATTTTTAATCGTTCTTCAAACCGCATTTGCTCTAGGGCTAAGTAATCTTTTACAATATTTAATTCTTTTTCTAAGGTAACTGTTTCGGCTTTTTCGGCCTGCATGCTGCTTCGTAATATATTGCTAAGCTCTGTTATAGCACTTCTTGCTCGGGTAGGGTTTTCATCTACTAATGCTCGTATACTATTTAACGAGTTAAAAATAAAATGCGGATTTATGTGAGATTTGATTGTTTTTAATTCTAAATCTTTAATATTTTTTTCAAGGTTTAATCTATCTATTTGATCTTTTCTTACTTTTTCCACATAGTGGTAAACAATATAAATAAGTAGCCATAAACCTATTAAAATAAAAACTTGGTAAACCCCTGCTAAGTCAGATCGGTCTTCATACTGCCACTCCCCTTTATTATTTTTATACCAATTGGTACTTTTTTTAATTTCTGTTATTGTTTTAATCGTTAACGAGTCTTTTAAAGGACTGCTTTTATAATAAGCTACACTTTCTAAACCAGCTTTTTTTTCTGCTATTTTTGCTTTTTCTAATCGTTGTTGCCGTATAAAATTATCATAAGAAAATTTGGTAACATGTTCAATTGCATTAGCACCATAAAATAAAAATAAACTAGTAACCGTTACCCCTACTATAAATAAAACTAAAATTTTATTAAACGCAAATTTTAGCCAGTTTGTTTTTTTTATTAACTTTCTTAATATATGTGTAGATAAAATTGCCGTACTTAAACGTATGGCCAAGCTTATTAAATATTCTTTTTTGCCACCTTGTTCGGTAAATCGTTCTCCAAAAAGAACAAACATAAAATACAGGTTTATTAAACCAAACACTCCCCATCCTAAAAACTGACATAGCCAATACCTAATATTTACCTTATAATTCATATTTATCAAATGTACAGTACAATTTTAAGGCTTTATTTTTTCTTTTGATTAGTGGCATAAAGCTAATTTAAAAGGTACTTACCAAAAATCTTTTTTTGTCTAAACCATTTCTATATCGTTGTATACTAACACTTTATTACTTATTTTTATAGTCTTGCAACTAATTTTTACAATATACTACCTTGATAATACTTTTTAAATTAAAAAAATTAACATATCATTCAATATTTTAGATGTAGCAAAAGGCCTTTTCACGAGCGACTTAGTAGGAAAAGTAAGTGCTTTTTTAGGCGAAAGTATTATCTCAAAGTAGAGCAAATAAAGTAAAAGCAGATATTATTGTTAATGGTGCTAAAGCAGATCAAATTATTGAGGCTGTAGGTTACGGTTCAGCATTTGCAAAAGCTGCAACTACTGATAAAGTAGGTATGCCAAGAGATAGAAAAGTAGCTTATAAAGTATCGATGCAATAAATTTAAATACAATTTTTTAAATTGAAAATGCCCCGAAATTTTTCGGGGAATTTTGTTTTTAGTAACTGTAAACCGGCAAACTGTTTAAAGGTTTGTGACCCTTGTAAAAAAAACAACTAATTTTACAACATGGCTAACCCCAATCTAAATAACGATAAAGAAAATTTAACTGCAGCCGATGCTGCTTTTGAAAATAATATACGCCCTGCTGCTATCGATGATTTTAGCGGTCAGCTACAAATTATTGAAAACATTACCATTTTTATAAAAGCGGCTAAACTACGAGGAGAGGCACTTGATCATATTTTATTTCACGGCCCACCGGGTTTGGGTAAAACTACATTAAGCAGAATTGTAGCCAACGAACTTGGTGTAAACATAAAAGAAACGAGTGGCCCAGTAATTGAAAAGCCCGGCGACCTTGCAGGCCTGCTTACTAACTTAGAAGCTAACGATGTATTGTTTATTGATGAAATACATAGGTTAAGTACAGTGGTAGAAGAATATTTATACGCTGCCATGGAAGATTACCGTATTGATATAATGATTGATAGTGGACCCAATGCAAGAAGTGTACAATTAAATTTAAATCCGTTTACCTTAATTGGTGCAACTACTCGTAGTGGTTTATTAACTTCACCCTTACTTAGCAGGTTTGGTATAAAAAGTCGTTTAGAATATTACGATGCTGTAACCCTTAAGAATATTTTATTGCGTAGTGCAAAAATATTAGGCACAAAAATTACTAGCGATGCTGCTGCCGAAATTGCTGGCCGTAGCCGAGGTACGCCACGTATTGCCAATGGCTTATTGCGTAGGGTAAGAGATTTTGCACAAGTAATTGGCAATGGCGTTATTGATATGGGCATTACCCAACACTCTTTAAATGCACTAAATGTAGATGCTTACGGGTTAGACGAAATGGATAACCGAATCTTAACTGCAATTATAGATAAGTTTAAAGGTGGCCCGGTTGGTATTACAACTATTGCTACAGCGGTAGGCGAGGAAACGGGGACATTGGAAGAAGTGTATGAACCCTTTTTAATACAAGAAGGTTTTATAATGCGTACACCAAGAGGAAGAGAAGTAACTGAAAAGGCTTACAAGCATTTAGGAAAAATGCCACACAAAGGTGGTGCTGGCAATACATTGTTTAGTTAGATAATTAAAACGTTCTTATAAAATAAAAAGGCTGCTCAATGTTGAACAGCCTTTTATTTATAAATTAAATTTTTTGTTAGGGCGATACCAACCTAAATCCGTTACCATGAATATTCACAATTTCTATATTGCTATCTTCTTTTAAATATTTGCGTAGCTTGGCAATGTACACATCCATACTTCTGCCATTAAAATACGTATCGCTACCCCAAATTTTCTTTAAGGCTATTTCTCTGCTAAGCAAATCGTTTTTGTATTCGCTAAGCATTTTAAGTAACTCATTTTCTTTTGGAGAGAGTACTTCTACTTTACCATCAATAGTTAATTCTCTTAACCTTGGGTTAAAATGATAGTTACCTAAATCAAATTCTGCATTTACTTCTTCCCTATGCATTTCTTCGTTGCGTTTTAATATTGCTTTTATTTTAAGCAACAAAACTTCGCTGTCAAAGGGTTTTGTAATATAATCATCGGCACCTAATTTGTAGCCTTGTATTATATCGTCTTTCATTGTTTTTGCACTCAGGAAAAACAAGGGCACATCAGGGTTAATATCTCTTATTTCTTCAGCTAAAGTAAATCCATCCATATTGGGCATCATTACATCTAACAAACAAATATCAAACTTCTCTCGTTGAAAAGCGGCTAAGCCAAGGCGGCCGTCTCTTTCTAAAACGACTTCATAATCGTTTAGCTCTAAATAGTTTTTAAGTACCATACCAAGATTAGTATCATCTTCGCAAAGTAGTATTTGTGGTTTTGTTGCTTCCATTGTTTTACTGGTTTTATACAAATAAAATTAATTCATATTAGTTATAGCGAATATAGTGCCTAATTTTTTGTTAAAGATAAATAAAGTCATTGGTCAATTTTTCATTGGTTTAACAGAAGGGGGAAATGTTTCATTTTTTATACCAATACTTTTGATGTAAGCATTTAACAATTTGTGACATAAAACTAATTTTGAGAAAAGTAAATTAAACTCTTCTTCAGTCATTAATTTTCTTATTTTAGCTTTTATACAGGCAGTTTTTGTTTCAACTAAAGAACCTCTTGAATACCAACAAACTTTTTATTTTCTTTATAGTCCGATCGTTAAAAGATTTTCCAGAAATGTTAGAGAAAAGACCTTTAGTTTGTTTTACTGATACTGATAAAAAGCTGGTTGTATTGGGTGCCTTAGGCTTGGGTGGAAGAACTACAAGTAGAAAGAGCAAGAGTTGGCTTTAGCTAAAACATAAAGATTATAGTAAAGTGACCGTTACCCATTGGTACGTTGTATTTTTGTACTATGAACAAAATGCAAAAAATATTGACTCATCGCTTTGGTCCTTTGGTAGTGTTGGCTATCATTGTTTGCGCTTTAAATTTTATTATACGACTTACTTTGCTAATTAAAAGCTGGGCAGATGTTGAGCTTAGTCTTTTATCTTTTTTAGGGATTTTTATTGTTGGGTTATTTTACGATTTAGTGGTATGGAGTTTTTTTGCTATTCCCGTTGCTTTCTATTGCTGGCTAATGAAAGATAGTTGGTATAAAAAAAAATGGGGCCTGATTCCTTTATTCATCCTCTTTTCTATTCTTATACTTATATTAGTTTTTAGTGCCGGCGGCGAAATTGTTTTTTGGGATGAGTTTAATGTGCGGTACAATTTTATAGCAGTTGATTATTTAATTTATACAACTGAAGTTATCAATAATATTATTGAATCGTACAATATCCCGTTGATTATTGGCTCAGTTTTGCTGGTTGTATTTTTTGTCCTTTTTTTAATAAGGGAAAAAATTGTCCTTTCTCAACAACAATCGTATCGATTTAAAAAAAGAACGATAGCTTTTTTTATATTTATGCTTTTACCAACGGCAGGCTATTTTTTGGTAAACAATTGGTACAAAAACTTCAGCCAAAATAATTATGTAAATGAATTAGCCGGAAATGGTATTTACGAATTTGGCAGTGCATTTTGGAATAATGAAATTGATTTCAATCGTTTTTATGCCACCAGAAACGATACAGCAAATTTTACTATTCTGCGTAAAATGACACAAACAACAAATAGTACGTTAGGAAATGATTTGTTAAGCGTAGATAGAGAAATTAAAAATGATAGCCCTGCAAAAAAATGGAATGTTGTTTATATTAGTGTAGAAAGCCTAAGTGGGGAATACTTAAAACATTTTGGTAGTACTCAAAATATTACTCCTTTTTTAGATTCTTTAATACCCTTTAGTCTATTTTTTGAAAATTTTTATGCATCGGGTACACGTACGGTTAGAGGCTTAGAAGCCTTATCCCTAGCTATTCCTCCAACACCAGGCCAATCAATAGTGCGAAGAAAAGATAATGGCGATATGTTTACCATTGGTAATGTGTTAAAACCCAAAGGGTACGATGTACGCTATATTTATGGCGGCAATGCTTTTTTTGATAACATGGGAAAATACTTTGGAGGCAATGGTTATCAAGTATTGGATAAAAGAGATATTCCAGAAAATTTAGTTAATCATACTACTGCTTGGGGGGTAGATGATGAGGCTAGTTTTAATTTTACCTTACAACAATGCGATAAAAGCTATAACGAGGGTAACTTGTTTTTTAATCATATAATGACGGTAAGTAACCATAGGCCATATACTTATCCAGATGGGCGTATTGATATACCATCGTCAAAACAAGATTTTACTGGGGGTGTAAAATATACTGATTTTGCTATCAATGATTTTATAAAAAAAGCACAAAAAAAACCTTGGTTTAACAACACCATATTTGTAATCGTTTCGGACCATTGCAGCCGGAGTGCTGGTAAAACCGATTTGCCTGTTAATCGTTATCATATACCTTGCTTAATTTATGCCCCACAATTAATAAAGCCATCCATCGAAAAGAGATTAGTAAGTCAAATAGATTTAGCACCAACTGTTTTGGGTTTCTTAAATCAAAGTTATACAAGCCGTTTTTTAGGCTCCGACGTTTTTAAAAGAGATACATTAAATGATCGAATTTTTATAAGCACCTACCAAGATATGGGGTATATCCGCAATAATAAATTAGTTATTTTATCGCCTAGGGCAAGGGTAGAAATGTATAGCTTTGATTATTTTTCATGCTTAAATACTCCAATTCCGTTAGACAAAAGCCTCGTAAATGAGGCAATTTCATGGTATCAAGGGGCATCCTTTTTATATAAAGAAAAAAAATATAAAAATAAATAAATAGATAAGATTTTCATAAATACCAATGCATTAGAATGTTATTAAACTTTAATGACTTCCTACTACACTGCTTTTTTTATTTTTAAAATTATTTCGAAAAACTCTTGTTGAATAGTAAATTCCGCACTATATTTACTATGGTTTTTCATAGGATATTGGATTTTAAAGCGGGACTAGATTTTTATCTTGGTCCCTTTTTTATTTTAAGGAACTGAAATATCGCCTTGGTTACTAATTATTAGTTCTTCTTCTTTCTGTAAAAATCGCAGTACTTTCCATAGCTGATTTTTTTTATATATAGGTAGAAGCATTCGTATATTTTTTATAGTTACCGATGTTGTTTTGGCTAAGCTCAATAACTCCCTAGTAATTTTTTCAACATCTTCAGGGGAAAGTTCGTCAGCAGTTGTATTAATACAATTATCGCAGATTTGGCAATTCGTTATTAAAGTATCATTAAAATATCGTCCAATTAATTTACTACGGCAGTCAATAGTATTTTCGATGTAATTAAGAGTTGCTGCAATTCTATTTTCATAGTTTGTTTTCCGGATAAAATAATCAACTAAGTTTAATTTAAAACTATCATTGTACATTCTATTTTGTACTAAATAAATTTGTGGTTTATCTTTTTGTGGGGTGTAAACAATAAGTCTGTTTTGGTGTAGATGTACTAATTGTTTTTTAACCGTACTTACATCCATCTTAATAAACTTAGCTAATTGAGTTTCGTAAATAGTTGAAGGAAAATCAAAAATACCTTCATACGAACGTAATAGCCCTTTAATAAGTGGTTCAAAAACTGGGTTGGTTTTTTCAAAATTTTCTAGCGAGTTTTTATCTGTAGCAAAAACTAGGGTAGATGGTTTAAAAAATGTTTCTGGACAGCTTAATACATTTTCTTGCTCTAAAATTTTTATGCAATAGGTAGCAGTAAGTATATCTATTTTAAAGGAGGCTGAAAAAGTGGATAAATCAAAATCAAAACTTTGCCCCTCGCCAATGCCCGAGGGTACTTGCAAATGGTTCATTAAATGTATGTATACATTTTTTACCGTATCCTCATCAGGAAATTTAATAGTGGGTTGCTCTAGTAAAGTAGTTATTTCTTTGTCGTTGTATAATAAAACTGCATAAGCTCTTTTACCATCTCTACCACACCTACCAGCTTCTTGATAATAATTTTCTAAACAATCAGGTACATCATAATGTACAACTACTCTTACATCTGGCTTATCTATACCCATGCCAAAAGCATTGGTACAACAAATAATTCTTGTTTTATTTTTTATCCAGTTTTCTTGCTTTGTATTTCTTTCATCATTACTTAAGCCAGCATGATAAAAATCAGCATTAAGGGCATGTAGTTTTAATAAATCGGCAATTTCTTTAGTATGCTTACGGCTTTTACAATATACTATTCCACTACCCGATACATTTTTTAAAATGGTTAATAATTTTGTTTGTTTACTAGTCACATTAAAAACGCTATACGATAAATTTGGTCGGGCAAAAGATTGTTGAAAGCTTTGAGCAGCGTTAGTAAATAATAACTTTTCGCAAATATCTTCTTGAACATTTTTTGTAGCAGATGCTGTTAGTGCTAATACAGGTACTGTGGGTATTTGCTCTCTAATTTTTGCTATGTTTAAATAAGCTGGCCTAAAATCATAACCCCATTGCGATATGCAATGAGCTTCATCTACTGCAATTAAATTAATATTTAATGCAGGTAAATAGTCTAAAAATAAGGCTGTTTCTAACCGCTCAGGACTTACGTATAAAAATTTATAATTACCATATGCAGCATTTTGCAATGTTTTTTTTATTTCTAAAAAAGGCATCCCACTATAAATGGCTAACGTATTTATTCCTTTATTTTTTAAATTTTCTACTTGGTCTTTTATTAAAGCAATTAAGGGACTAATAACTAAACAAATGCCATCTTTAGCTAATGCAGGTACTTGAAAACAAATAGATTTTCCACCACCAGTAGGTAAAAGTGCTAATACATCCTTTCCTTCCAACACCGCTGTAATAATTTCGGCCTGAAGAGGACGAAAAGTATCATACCCCCAATATTCTTTTACTATGGAATGAATTGATGACAATTGATTTATTTGTAATGAAGTTAATAAACCTTTTTCACAAACAGTCGGATAGAATTTAACGCTAATACCACATCACTCAATGCCATTGTTAATGCACTAAACGTTGGTGTTAAAAAACCAAAAGCTGCAACAGGGATGGCAACAGTATTATAAAAAAATGCCCAAAATAAATTTTGTTTTATGGTAATATAGGTATGCTTACCTAAGCCCAATGCTTGTGGTAAATTTTTTAATCCATGATGTAACAAAATAACATCGGCACTTTGCATAGCAATTTGCGAAGCACTACTTAAAGAAATACCTAACGTAGCTTTTGCCAAGGCTGGCGCATCGTTAATACCATCTCCAATCATAGCAGTAGGCGTACTTGCCGAAAGTTGAGAAATTTTTTCTAATTTTTGCTCTGGGGTTTGCTCGGCAATTACTTCACTAATGTTTAATTCTTTTGCAACAATTGCACAATTTTCATATCTATCACCACTTAATAAAATAGATTTTATATTTTTTACTTTTAACCAATTCATTACCAATTTTGCTTCATCTCTTATTTCATCTGCAACATCTATCCAACCAATTAATGTATCATTTTTAGTTATAAAAATATTGTGGTTAAAATCGATAGACTTGTCTGTTAAAATTTTGTAACTCCCAGCCCCAAAAATATTTCCCTCTATATCAGTTGCTTTAATTCCTAGGCCTTTTATTTCTTCGATCGTTTTCCATATAAATACATCATTCGTTTTCCATTGATTAAGTATTGCAGTTGCAACAGGGTGGTTACTAAATTTTTCTAATGAGTAAACTATTTTTTTAAATTCACTTTCATCTATTGTTGTGCTAAAATTTGTAATGGTAAAATGCCCTGTGGTTAGTGTACCTGTTTTGTCAAATACTACTTGCTTAATATTTTTAAATGTTTCCAACGCACTTGCATTTTTATACAAAATACCATTTTTTGCCCCTCTACCCAGCCCAACTGCAATTGCTGCAGGTGTTGCTAAACCCATTGCACATGGGCAGCTAATAACCAATACTGCAATAGCCCTCATTAAAGCATTGCCGTTACTAATGTCAAAGGCAAAATAATTTATTAAAAAAGTAAGTATCGCAATGCCAATTACAGCAGGCACAAAAATGGCACTAATTTTATCTGCCATTTTTTGCATGGGTGGTTTTTCGCCCTGTGCTTGTTTTACCATATTTACAATGCCTGCCAAAACCGTATCATTACCTACCGCAGTTACTTGTGCTTTTACTGTGCCACTTTCTAAAAAACTACCACCAATTAAACTATCTTTTTTAGTTTTATAAATGGGTACACTTTCGCCACTAATTATTGCTTCGCTTACACTACATTCTCCCCATAAAATTTTACAATCAATAGGAACTTGTTCTCCATTTTTTAGTAAGATTAAATCCCCAACTTTTAGTTTTGTATTTTCAATAAGAAAAATTTGCTCTTGATGTTTATCGTCAAACGCAATCATATTAGCCATTACTCTTTGCGATTTGGCTAATTGGTTTACTGCTTTTTGTGTAGATTGAATAGCCGCATCTTCCAAATAATTTCCTAAAAAAACTAAGGTTACTATAGAGGCGACCGTTTCAAAAAACATATAATCCATGCTCTGTAAAAAAAACATGCCGTAAAAGCTGTAAACAAATGCAGCTAAAGAGCCTAGCGTTACCAATACATCCATATTAGGCATACCATTAGCAATACTTTTAATAGCACTCTTACCAAAATAAAGTATTCCAACTATAAAAGGGGGTAAGCATAAGCCAAGCTGTATGTACGGATTCATTAGCCAATGAATATGCCACCATTTATCAAACATGTGTAGCATTAAAATGGCGGTAAAGGGCAAACAAAATAAAAAGCGACTTTTGTTTGTTTTTAAAAATCCACGGTTGTTTTGCTCATGTTTAGTATTGTTGGTGTCATTTGTATCATTTACGCAATAGCCTAAACTTTTTATACCTTGTTTTATTTTTTTTTCATCAATTTGCTCCACTGTAGTAAAATGTACATC
>CAILUU010000026.1 GCA_903837525.1 uncultured Bacteroidota bacterium
CAAAATCAAATGCAATATTTACATTTTTATTTATAATAATTTTTTTATTAATTAACGGGGATTCTAATTTTTACACCAGTATAACCTTGTTTAATATCGGGCATTACAATTCTATTTTTGTACGGAACAACATAAATGGTGTTGCCTTTTTGAAAAGTAATTAAAGAAGTATTATAAACACTACTTGTTGAGTACTGCTTTTTAACTAAAATGCTTCCACGGTAGAATAAGCCATTTTTTAAATTGCTATATAAGGAGTTTTTAATTGAATTAAAATTACTCGAAATATTAACGGTTACTTTATTTTTAGCTTTTTTTCCAATACCCTTATCAGCCAAAACTGTATGTGTAGTACAAATAAGTACAACAACTAAAATTGAAGTTTTGATAATCTTTATCATTGGTATTTAATTTTATAGCACAAATATATTAAAAAATATTCGTAATTCTATTACCACTCATATCTTGTTTTAGTAATATTTTAACTTTTATACATATAAATAACCCTCAAAAATTGTTTATTTCAGTAAAACTGCTTAATTTACAATAACCTATAGCATATGAGTTACAATCCTTATCGACAAGATAGAGATGAATTAAAGGAGCTACTTCAACAGTACGACAACCTTAAAAAAGGAAAAAATTTTTCTTTTATTGAAGAAGAATCTTTCGAACGCATTATTGACTACTACGACGAAAAAGAACAACTAGCCTTAGCACTTCAAGCTGCAGAATATGGAATAGAACAATATGTTTACTCCGCCGCACTCTTACTTAGAAAAGCAGATATTTTAATAGCATTAAAAAAATATGCCGAAGCATTACCTATTTTAGATAAAGCCGAACTTTTAGATAGGAGAGATACTAATTTGTACATTTTAAAAACCGATGCATATTTAGCCTTAGATATGCAAGAAAAAGCAGCTGCTGTTTTAGAAGCTGCAATTGATGATTTTACTGGCGATGAAAAATTAGATTTACTTTTTGAATTAGCAGATGTTTACGACGACTATGAAAATTTTGAAAAAGTATTTGATTGTTTAGTAATGGTTTTAGATATTGAGCCTAACAATGAAGAAGCCTTGTATAAAATTTGTTTTTGGACAGATTTTACTGGGCGTAATGAAGAGGGTATAAAACTCCATCAAAAAATCATTGAAGGATTTCCTTTTAACGAATTGGCTTGGTTTAATTTGGGTGCAGCCTATCAAGGCATAAAATTATATGAAAAAGCAATAGATGCCTATCAATACGCAATAGCTATAGAAGAAAAGTTTGACTATGCTTTACGTAATATGGGAGATGCGTACATACGTTTACGAAAGTATAAAGAAGCTATTGAAGTGTTAGAAAAAGTATTAGAGCTAGCAAGGCCCGAAGATGTTATTTACGAGGCTATTGGCCATTGCTACGATAGGTTGAATGATTATGCAAATGCAAGATTTTACTATAAAAAAGCAAGCCACTTAAATACTTCAGATAGTCAGCTTATTTTTAAAATAGCCTGTACCTACATGAACGAAGCACAATGGACTAGTGCTATAAAGTTTTTGGAAACGGCTATGCGTATGTATAAGCAACAACCCGATTTTAATTTAGCTATGGGTCAGTGCTATATGGAGTTAAATAAGCTTGATGAAGCCATTATTTATTTTGGGAATGTTGTACGCCTAAAGCCTAAGAATGTAAATGGTTGGTTAGAGTTATTAAAGTGTTTGTATAAAGCAACGTTGTTTAATGATGCGTTAGTCTATGTAGACTTTGCTTACGAACAAACAGAAGCTAAACCTATTTTTTTGTATTACAAAAGCGCCACACAATTTGCACTAGGCAAATCAAAAGAAGGCCTTCTGCAATTAGATATTGCCATGACAAAAAACCCTAAATTAATTAAAAAATTTATAGAGCTAAATCCATCTATTTTACAAAATCAGCAAGTGGTTGATGTAATTGCTAGGTATAAAAAGAAAAAATCTATTTAAGTAAAAAGAAACTACACCTACAGGGTAATAGTCTTTTTAATTTTTTTAGGAAAATTATTAACTTTATTGATTACATCCACCCATTGTCAACTGCTCATTTTTTTTTATCTTTGCACCTTATTAAAATAAATAACCTAGCATGAATTTTAATCTTTCTCAAATACCAGAACGTAATACAAAACCTCGTGACCATGGCATAACAATGGTTATGGATAAAGGACTTAGTGTAGACGAAGCTAAAAATTTTATGAGTGTAGCTAAACCACATGTTGATATGGTAAAGTTAGGTTTTGGAACATCCTTTGTAACACCAAATCTTAAAGAAAAATTAGCTGTTTATAGAGCGCATGATATGCCTGTTTATTTTGGGGGTACGTTGTTTGAGGCATTTGTGATTAGAAATCAGTTTGAAGATTATATAAATGTATGCAAAGAGTTTGGCGTAAGTTATGTAGAAGTTAGCGATGGCTCTATTGAAATACCACATGCGGAAAAATGCGGCTATATAGAAAAATTAACTAAACACTGTACTGTATTAAGTGAAGTAGGTAGTAAAGATGCCGCACATATTATGGCGCCGTATAAATGGATTGAATTAATGAAAGCCGAATTAGAAAGCGGGTCAACCTACGTAATTGCAGAGGCAAGAGAAGCTGGTAACGTAGGTATATATAGAGGTAGTGGAGAAGTAAGAGAAGGATTGGTACAAGAAATTTTAACACAAATACCCGAAGGGAAAATTATTTGGGAAGCTCCCCAAAAAGCACAACAATTATACTTTTTAGAATTAATTGGTTGTAATGTAAACCTTGGTAATATTGCCCCTAACGAAGTTATTCCGTTAGAAGCTATGCGTATTGGATTACGTGGTGATACGTTCCATTTATATTTGGATAAAAAACAAGTCTAATGCAGCACTACGGCATTATAGGTTATCCATTAAGATTTTCTTTTTCACAAAATTATTTCACAAAAAAATTTTTGGATGAGGGTATTGTGAATGCATCCTACTCAATTTATCCAATTGAAAGAGCCGAGGGAATAAAAAATATTTTACAACAAAATCCTATGTTAAAAGGATTGAATGTTACTATACCGCACAAAAAAAATATACTTCCTTTTTTAACCAACACTGCTAATTTACCATTAGGGTTAACTGCTTGTAATTGTATTAAAATAGATGGCGAATGTTTAATTGGTTATAATACAGATGTTATTGGGTTTGAAAAATCGCTTTTGCCCCTGTTACAACAACACCATACAAAAGCTTTGGTATTGGGCAATGGCGGTGCAGCCGATGCGGTGAAGTATTGTTTGAAAAATTTAGGTATTACCTTTTTAGTTGTGGGGAGAAGGATGACAGATGAAATTGATGTACTGTATGAAAACCTAACAAAAAAAATTTTACTGCAACATTTAGTAATTATAAATACTACACCAGTTGGTACATTTCCCCATATTGATGAATGCCCAAATTTGCCCTATCAGCATCTTACTCATAAACATTTGCTATACGATTTAATTTATAATCCAACAAAAACAATGTTTTTGCAAAAAGGAGAGGAGCAAGGGGCTACTATAAAAAACGGCTACCAAATGCTATTACTACAGGCAGAAGAAAACTGGCGTATTTGGAATGAAGAATAGGGTATTATTTTTCTGCCCCTATTTTTTTTTCTTTTTAAACAAATCTCCAAATTTGTCATAATCTTTACGGAACGAAAGGCTTACACCACTTCGGTTACGTTGGCCTAAATTTAAATCTGTATTCGTTCTATTAAAACCAACTACTCGTATACTTCCATCTTTATTCAATAACCACTGTACCGAAATATCTGGCGTAAGCAAACCACGTCGGGCAAGTTGGGCATAAGGGTTATTATAATCTAAATTACCCCCAAATAAAACTTGTAAACGATTACTTAATAAAATTTTAAAACCTGCGCTAACGCTTGCTTGTAATGAAGCTATTCGTTGCTGTAAACTAACTGTAGTACTTAAATCTATATAGGTAGATAATACACCTTTTGTTGCTTTTTCTAATTCTTTATTGAATAAATTAGTGAGTAAACTTGATACAATACCACCAATTGTATTTGTTGCTAACCCAGCAACATTGCCACCGCTTAAAAAGTTTTGTTGGCTATTAATAAATGAATTAAATAAGAGTACACTTACTATTTGTTTATTCATTTCGTTAGGATTATTTTTTAAATCATCTAACCATTTTTTTGAAACAAAATCATTTTTTATTTCTCCATCCGCAACAAATTCAAAATTAATAATAGGTTTTTGTAATTCACCTGTTAATGTAGATATAATATTTACATCTGCTTTTTGCTTAAACCCTGTTGTAGAAGTTGTGGGAATATTACCTACATCTACATTTGCAGCTAAATAATTTGCTTTTATATTTATTGCAGCTTTGTAAGGATCACCATTCCAAACAATAGTTCCATTATTAATGGTAAAGTATTTTTTTAATACCGTTTGAAAATTAAACGTGTATTCTCCACCAGTGATAGTGTATGTGCCACGTATGCTCAATGGTTCTTTAGTACCCACAGTAATTTTTAAATCACCGTTTCCTCTACCTTTAATAATATCGCCAGTTTCTTCATCTAAAATAACATCAATTTTTGTAGTAGGATTTGTTTTTAAATCCATGTTAACTAAAATATTCGTACCCTTTTTACCTTTACCAAAGTCATCCATTTTTGTACCAAATTGTATAAACTCAATATAGTTCAACGTTCCGTTTTCTTTGCTGGTACTACTTGGTATATAAATATGGTTACTATCAATTTCATTTCTGCTTGGCTCACCACTAATATCCATTCTCATATCGGTTACTGGGCCATCTATTTTTAAAGTTGCATTGCCAATTACTTTACCATAAAACTGACTATTATCTTTTTTAGTGGTGTTTAATACTAATAATTTTTGCGAATTCAATCTTACATTATCAAATTCAAAATTATCAAATAAGTTATGATACATTTTTCCGCTTGCCTTAGCCGTATTGTTTAACGTATCTTTTAATTCCATTTCTCCCAAATTAATTTCGTTGGGGTTAAATACAATTGTTTCGTTAGTAAATTTATAGGTACACTGTGTATAGTTTACTTTAAACGAGCCATCTGTTATGGTAGTTGTACCCGTAATTGTTTTACCATTTTTACCTATAGTTACCTTTAAATCATTTACCGCATTGCCTTGCATATTACTAAAAATGCCTTCCAAGTAAGGGCCTAATATTTCTAAATTAAAGCGTTCGGATATAAAGTTTAAGTCTAACACATTTTCTAAACTGTCTTTATAATTTGCATCGCCTTCTAGGTTGAATTTATAGACAGGCTCATCAGCATTTGCTTTATACCTAACCTTGCCTGTAGAGGTATTTGCTGTGGCACTAAGGTTTAGTTTTCCAATTTTTTTATCTTCAAAAGTAAAGTTTTCGGCGTTGCCTTCAAACTCAATAAAAGGGTTACCAAAAGGGTTTTGTAAGGTTAGTGAGCCGGTTAAAATCCCTTCTAATCTAGGTAATTCTTTTATAAAAGGCGTAAAATCGGTTATGTTTACATTTTTTAATTCCGCTACAATATCAGCTTTGCCTGTAACATCGTTTTCTTTTGTACCAATAATTATAGATTGATTACCTTGGCTAAATTTAATTTGGTTAGCATCAATGGTTGATTTGCTAATCGTTAATTCACCATCATCTTCTAAATTCCATTTTTTATCATTTAAAATAAAAGACGAGGGGAAGAAATGTATTTTAACGCCATCGCTCAATGTTTCAATACTAGCATTTAACTGAGCATCGCTGAGGGTTTTTGATGCACTCGTAGTTAAATTTAAGGTAGTCATATCTTTTGCCGAAAGTAATATTAATTTGCTTTGTGGTAAATGCAAACTATCGTTGAGGCTAATATCATCAACCGTTATTATTGTAGCTAATGTATCACCTGTGCCTACAGATTGTAGATGTGTATTTACAAATGTTTTTCCATCGTAACTAAATTCGGGTATATCGGCTGTAAAATTTAACTCATTACCGGGTATTTTTAAGTTACCTACAAATGTGGTGTTGTTAAAACCTTTTAAACGCCTATCAATAATTTGTACATATTCATCAACCTCTTTTGTTTTTATATCAAAACTAAAATTTTGATTATCTAGTTTACGTAAAGGCTTTTTAAAATAACCAGGATAGTATTTATTTAATAATAACGTAAAAGCATCGGGTAGTTGCTCTATAGTAAATTCACCTTTTATAGAGCCCTCCACGTCGTTACTGCTAAAAGATAATGCTTTTAGCCCATCTTGTACTGTTGAAGAAATAGTAAAATTATTTAACGATAATTTTTGTCCGTTATGGGTAATTAAAGCATCATCAATAGCTGCACCGCCTAAAAAAGTATCAATGTTTTTACCCTTAAAATTTAAATTTAATTTTCCTTTTACAATAAATTCATCATTAATTATATTTAATTTCTTTAAGTCTGCTTTTCGTATAAAACCATCTAAATTTAATTTTGAATTATTTTCATTAAAATCAATTATACCCACAGCATCTTCTACAATTAAATTAGGATCGTTAATAGAAAAATTGCCTTTAAATAATTTTTTATCCAATGTGCCTTTTACAATTAAATTTTGATAATTATAATTTAGTAATTGTACTTGGTTAATAGTTCCATCAAAATTTAACAGTACATCTTTTGCTGTAAACCCTTTACCCTTTATTTTTCCATTAACGCTAATATTACCTAGTGTTTTGGTATTTAAAAAACTACTAAGGTTGAATGAAGTTGTACTAATTTTACCAGAATAAATTGGAGTTCCTTTTGCAGGTAACTTCATATTAATATCTACATTTATAGTGCCAAGGTTTGTGCCAATACTGCCATAAGCAACAAAGTCATTTATAAAGCCAGTATAATTTCCTTTAAAGGTTATAGTACCTAATTTGCTAAGCTGTGGTTGTGTTACTTTTTTTAAAGAGGGAATAAGGGTTAACAAGTCTGTGTGGGTAGTTCTCAAATCTCTCGACTTAAAATCAATAAATGTTGTTGTAATATCTGGTAGTCCACTTAACGTAATATCTCCATCTACAATAGTATTGCCACTTTTAATTAACATGTTTTTGGTAACTAAATTATCTATTGTGCCTCTAGCATTTCCGCTAAGCTCAAAAAGCCTATTCCACGTTTTTAAGGTTGGTGCAAAAAGAGCAATATCATCACTATGTAGTTTACTATTAATAAATTTACCTTCTAATTTTACGTTATTAATAAACTTATTCATATCTGCATTAAAGTTTTCATAACGCATTACATAATAATTACTCAATTTACTTTTTGGTGTAATTAATTCTAATTGATTAAACTCCATCATTGCAGGTGTAAGTTTAAAAAAGGCATTTATTTTTTGTACATCCAACCCATTCTTTTCTTTTGCAGATAAACTTATGTTAGTGCTCAACGTATCTTGTAAAAATTGTACATTTTTTAAGCTTCCGTTTAGTTGATTAAACAACATGTGTTGTCCATCAAATTTATCGGTAAAGGCTAAACGCTCTGTTTCTTTGTCTAGGGCAAATATTCCGTTTTTTAAGGTTATGGTATTTACAAGTATACTCCACTCATCATTATTCCATTTGTATTTTGTAGGTAGGGTAAACTTATTTTGGGGAGGAGAAGAAATACCTAGTTTTGATTTATTGCCTTGATAATCTCTTTGTGTAAAAATAGGCTCTACTAAATCAATAGAATTAATATCAATTATTTTTTTATTTAAATTTACACTATTAGCGTTTAAGTAGAATTTTTTTATAGAGGCTACAAGGTTTTGGCCAACCCATTCATCTACTCTATTAAATATAAGGTTTTCAATTTCTATATCTTTTAATTCTAACTGTAAACCCTGTTTCTTTTTTTTACCTGTATTAGGGCTATTGAAGTAGTCTATTAAAAATTGATAATTCCAAATGCTATCTGTTCTTTTTAAATTAACAACGGTGTTAGTTAAATTTGTATACTTTAAAACAGCGCTATCCTTAAAAAAAAACCAATCGGTAATATTTACTTTAGCAAGGCCTGTATACAACAAGGTATCTTGTTTCCTATCCTCTACCAATATCCCTTCTATATTCATTTTATTAAAAAAGCTAAAGTCAATATGCTTTATTTCTACTTTTGTTTTTAAACTTTTAGAGAGTTTTGCAGCAACTTTTTTAACTAAAAAATTTTGAAAGGGGGTGTAGTTTATACCCAGCCAAAGGGAGGCCAACAGTAAAATGATGCAAGCAAAAAAAGCAATTTTGTGTTTAATTTTAGTAAAGGTGTAAGCAAATGACAGGGCTAAAAGGCAAAGCAAAAAATAGAATAACCATTTATTTTGCCCATAAACAAAATAGCATAATGCCATAAATGCTGCCCAAAAAAGCAGTATAAGCATTATCCATTTTAATATATTACCAAGCCTATGCAGAATTATGATACTATTTGGTGTAAAATTAACTATTTACCCGTTATAGGCAAATAGGATACCAAAGTGTTATAAATAGCACTAAATATTACTTAAAATAATAACCAATATTTAAACTAAGTATACCTTCAAAATCTAATTTTGTAGTAAGAGCTAAACTAAAATCACTTTTTGAAGTAACAAGTTGCTTTATTCCAGCATAAGAAGCCTTAGAGATTGCATAATTATAACCTACTTTAATGCCAAATTTATTCGTTTTTGCAAAAATACCTTGAATGCTAATTGTAAAAAAGAAAATAGCAAAAATATGTTTGATAATTTCTATTGTAGGTAAAAGTACTATTTTAGATTAGCTAAGGCAAATAAGTAAATAAATAGTAAAATTATTTTTTCATTTCATCATTAAAATGTTGCGATGTGCCTTTAGGTATAGATAGATTTTTCCAATCCTGTTTTTTAATTAATCTGCCTAAATATACAATTTGCCCTACGTGGTATGGGTAGTGTGCTTGTTGGCGTTGAATAGCATCTACCACCAACAAACCTTCGTTACGTATAGTTATAGTTTTAAGTAAATCATCTTCTGTTAGGCTTTCAAGTGCAGCCAAATAACACAGCCATCCTTTTTCCCAAAGGGCAATTAATTTTTCTTTGGATAGCTGTTGATCTTCAAATTCTGCATCTCTATTACGCCAATTTTTTTCGCCATCTGTAGTTAAAAAACTAGTCCATCGGCTAATCATATTACCCGCCATATGTTGTATAATAAAGGCTATGCTATTGCTTTCGGAATTGGACATAAAATGAAAATCTTTCTCATCAAGTTGTTCAAATGTTTTATCGGCAAGGTTTTTGTAATACTTAACCCTTGTGATTGTTGATTGAATGAAGTGGGAGTAGAGGGACATTATTTAAAAGGAGTTTTTAAAATTGTGTTACTAAATATTAAAGTATTATATAGTAATGAGTGGTACTTTTCCAAAAAGGAAATTAGATTTAGTTAAAAGGTTAAGGCTTAAGTCCTCATTTCTCCATCATAATTTATCATTGATCAGTATCCCTCTGCAGCATCTTCCCCTCTTTTATCACCAACTGCAATTATTTTTTTATTCTTTATCATTATCAATTCAGTTCTGCCAATATTTCCACGGTTTGTAATTTTATAGCCCATTTTTTCTAATTGTTTTTTTGTTGCTGCATCAAAATCTCGTTCTACAAAAACTTCATCAGGTAACCATTGATGATGAAACTTTGGTTTGTTTACCGCATCATTTGCATTCATACCAAAATCAATAACATTAACAATAGTTTGAAAAACACTTGTAGGTATAGTAGTGCCACCAGGAGTACCAACAACTAAATAAGGTTTATTATTTTTTAAAACTATAGTTGGCGTCATACTACTTAGCATTCTTTTGCCTGGTGCAATAGCATTTTTTTCGTTACCAATTGCTCCATACATATTAGGCACACCGGGCTTTACACTAAAATCGTCCATTTCATTATTTAAGATAAAACCAGCACCACTAACTACCGTTCTACTACCATAGCCACCATTTAGTGTAGTAGTAACCGACACTGCATTTCCATAAACATCTACAATACTTAAATGAGTAGTTTCTTCGCTTTCTTTTACTAGACCTGCTTTTGTAATGCTACTTTTTCCTGCAATGGAAGGGTCATAATCTTTCATTCTTTTGGTAAGATATTGATGGCTTACTAAGGTTTTTACAGGCACTTTTACAAAATCGGGGTCGCCTAAAAATTCACCTCTATCTGCAAAGGCTCTACGTTCAACTTCTATAATTAGCTGTACACTTTGTTGTGTTTGAAATTTTAATTTACTAATATTTCTTTGTTCAATCATTTTAAGCATTTGTTGCATAATAATGCCGCCACTACTTGGTAAAGGCATAGTTATAATACGATATCCCTTGTACATAAAATTATCTACAGGCCTTTCCTTAGCTGTATATTTTTCTAAATCTTCAAAATTAATTAGGCCTCCATTTTTTTGCATTTCTTCTACAATAAAACGTGCTGTTTCGCCTGCATAAAACCCTTTTTGTCCGTTATCTCTTATGCGTTTTAAGGTGTTGGCTAACTCTTTTTGTATCAGGGTATCTCCAAGTTTCCAGGCAACATCTTTTACAAAGGCAACTGGGCTAGTGTTTAATTTTATAAATTCATTTTTATTATCATTTAAAGATGCCGCTTCTCTTTTTGTAAGGGCAAAACCATTTTCGGCTAAATCAATGGCTGGTTGTATTAATTTATCAAATGGTAGTTTGCCGTATTTATGCGATGCAAACAAGCCTGCAACGGTACCTGGCACACCTGCAGCCAAATGCCCATCTTGCGATAAGTTCATTTGTGGGTTACCGTTAGCATCCAAATACATATCTCTTGTAGCTTTTTCTGGTGCTTTTTCTCGGTAATCTATCGCAATGTTTTTACCGTTAGTTAAATGTGCAACCATAAAACCACCACCACCAATATTACCTGCACCTGGGTATACAACTGCAAGTGCTAACTGGGTTGCAATAGCAGCATCTATTGCATTGCCCCCTTGTTGTAAAATAGATAAACCTACTTTGCTTGCCAATGGATGTGCCGATACAACTGCACCGTTTTTACATTCGATTTGTTTGGTAGATGTGTATTGGAATGCATTTATTTTAGTTTGACTATATAGATTTGTAGAAACAAAAAGGAAGCAGAAATTCAATAAAAAGACTTGATAAAAAAATACTGAGCAGCTTGTTTCTTTAAAACGAAATCCTCTTTGCATAATAAGTGTTATTAGGGAATCATAAAATAATTATCAAATATAACGATAAAACACTTTTGTTTAACGTAGCCTTTGCCCTTTTTTAGTTATTTTCGTTTGATATATTTAAACAAATGAAAAAACTATTTTTAACTGCTTTTTTACAAACTTGTATTATACTATGTTTTGCCCAATTAAAAAGCCCAGACGAATTTTTAGGCTACCAATTAGGAATAAAATGGACTCCCCATTTTAAAATTGTTAATTACTTTAATTATACCGCTAGTAATTCGCCTTTTAATATGAGGTTAGAAAAATATGGTGAAACAAACGAGGGTAAAGATTTATTGTTAGCCATCATCTCATCGCCACAAAATATGAGTAGGATTGAGGAGATAAGAAAAAATAATTTACGCTTAGCAGGTATTGAAAAAGGAAATGTATTTACCACAAATGCACCAACAATTGTTTGGTTAAGTTATAATGTACATGGCAACGAAACAAGCAGCAGCGAGGTGGCCATGAAGGTTTTATATGAATTAACAAATACAAAAAATTTGGCTACTCAAAAATGGTTAGAGAATATAATAGTAATTATTGATCCTTGCCTTAATCCGGATGGTAGAGATAGATATGTTAACTGGTATAATAGCCAAGTTGGTAAAACACCTAATGCCAACGTTGATAGTAGAGAGCATAGTGAGCCTTGGCCTGGAGGGAGAACTAATCATTACAATTTTGATTTAAATAGAGATTGGGCTTGGCAAACACAAGTTGAAACGCAACAGCGATTAAAAAAATATAACGAATGGATGCCACAAATTCATTGCGATTTTCATGAACAAGGTATTAATAATACCTATTATTTTGCTCCAGCGGCAGAGCCTTTTCATGAAGTGATTACACCATGGCAAAGAGATTTTCAAACAACGATTGGTAAAAATCATGCAAAGTACTTTGATGCTAATGGTTGGTTTTATTTTACCAAAGAAATTTTTGATTTATTTTACCCATCATACGGTGATACCTATCCAATGTACAATGGAGCAATTGGTATGACGTACGAACAAGCTGGGCATAGCAGCGGCGGATTAACAGTTATAAATAATGATGGAGATACCCTTACGTTAAAAGATAGAATTGCTCATCATTTTACTACAAGTATGAGTACTATTGAAATGGCAAGTGTCTATCAAACTAAATTAATAAGTGAGTTTCAAAATTATTTTACTATAGCAAAAAATGTTGGGTACAGTAGTTATAAAAGTTTTGTTATAAAAGGGGATGATACGGTACGAAGAAATGCTTTTTTAAATACCCTAGAAAAAAATGGAATTGTATATACAAGTGTGGGCGCAGATAGAAATGTGTCTGCCAATGGATTTGAATACAATACAGGTAAAGAAAATGCTTTTAATATAACTAAAGGCGATATAATTATCCAAAGTAAACAGTCACATTCTTCAATGGTAAAGGTTTTGCTAGAGCCGCAAACTAAATTGCCAGATAGTGCTACGTACGATATTACGGCTTGGAGTTTACCTTATGTATATGGGTTAAATGCGTTTGCTTGTAAAAACGAAATACCAAATGGGGAAGAAATTACAATTACAAAAATTAGTAATAGGCCAACAAGCTATGGCTATGCTTTTAAATGGAGTGGTGTAAATGCAGCAAGTTTTTTGGGTAAACTTTTACAAAAAAACTGTGTGCTAAAATTTGCCGAGCAACCTTTTTTAATGGGGAATGAAAATTTTGAAAGAGGCACTATATTGGTATTGCCATCTACTAAAAATAATATGAATGACATTATGCAACTAGCTAGTGCAAACAGTATTCAATTGTATGATTTAAATGGCGGCATGGTAAATAAGGGGTTTGATTTTGGGTCAGAAAAAAACCATTTACTTAAAAAGAAAAACGTGGTATTACTTACTGGTAAAGGGGTTGATGCTAATGCTGCAGGCGAGGTGTGGCACTTTTTTGAGCAACAATTAAATTATCCTATTACGTTAATTAATGCTGATGAAATAAGTGATGTTAGTTTAAAAAATATTGATGTGCTTATTTTACCTAATGGTAGGTATAAATTTTTAAGTGATAAAGATGTAAGTGCCGATTTAAAAACTTGGGTAAGGCAAGGTGGTAAAATAGTTGCTATTGATAATGCTGTTGCACAAATGGCAAATGGCGATTGGGGAATTAAAATAAAAAAGACTGAAGAAGAAAAGAAAGAGGATAAAAACATTTATGCCGATGTAAAAAAATATGAAAACAGAAAAAGAGATGGTGTTGCTGGAACTATCCCTGGAGCTATTTATAAAGTAGAAATGGATGATACACACCCTCTTGCATTTGGGTACAACAAAAATTATTTTACATTGAAGCAAAACGATAATGTGTACGAGTTTATGAAAGATGGTTGGAATGTAGGTATAGTAAAAAAGGAAAACCAAGTTGCAGGTTTTGTGGGGAGTAAATTAAAAAATAAAATAAAAGATGGAACAGTATTAGCTGTTCAGCCAATGGGTAATGGCTCAATTATTTATTTTGCAGATGACCCGATTTTTAGAAGCTTTTGGGAAAATGGTAAACTACTTTTTAGTAATGCAGTTTTTTTAGTTGGACAGTAAAGAATTATGAATTTAAAATTTAGAATTTAGAATGAAAATAATAATAGTAGGTGTAATCGTATCTTTTTGTTTTATTTCTTTAGGGTTTTCACAAACACCCAAATACTACACATCATCAGAAATTTTACAAAACATAAAAAAGCTAAATGTACTAGGCTCTGTTTTATATATTGCTGCACATCCTGATGATGAAAATACAAGGCTGTTAGGGTATTTAGCTAATGAAAAATTATACCGTACAGGTTATTTAAGTTTAACAAGAGGTGATGGTGGTCAAAATTTAATTGGCGATGAGCAAGGAATTGATTTAGGCTTAATTCGTACACAAGAATTATTAGCTGCAAGAAGAGTTGATGGTGCAGAGCAATTTTTTACTAGGGCATATGATTTTGGATATAGCAAAAGCCCAGAAGAAACCTTTAAAACCTGGGGGCAGAATAAAATTTTAAGCGATGTGGTTTGGGTTATACGATCGTTTAAACCAGACGTTATTATAACTCGTTTTCCCACAACTGGGGAGGGTGGACATGGACACCATACTGCTAGCGGTATTTTAGCAGAACAAGCCTTTGACGCAGCTGCCGATCCAACCAAATTTCCTGAGCAATTAAAATATGTAACCACATGGCAAGCTAAAAGATTGCTTTGGAATACCTTTAATTTTGGAAGCATAAATACACAACGAGATGATCAGTTTAAAATAGATGTTGGGGTTTATAATCCTTTGCTTGGGAAAAGTTATGGCGAAATGGCTGCACAAAGCAGAAGCCAACATAAAAGCCAAGGATTTGGCGTGCCAAGCCAAAGAGGAACAAGTATTGAGTATTTTAAAACAATTAAAGGAATAGCTACTGTAAATGATTTATTTGATGGAATAGAAACGGATTGGGTAAAGACGTTTGGAATACAAATGCCCACTGCAATGCCTCAAAATATAAAAGACCAAATTGACCAAATAGCTCAGACTTATTCAACAGCAAATCCAGAAAAGTCAATTAAAAATTTAGTGAATTTATATTTTTTTATAGAAAAAGAAGTAAAATTAGATCATTGGAAAAAAATAAAACTTTCTGAACTAAAAAATTGTATAGAACAATGTGCAGGGTTGTTTATGGAAGCTACAACCAATACACCTTATGCAGTACAAGGCGATAGTTTAAAGTTAAATTTTGTAGTAAATAACAGAAGAGGAGATAGTATACAAAGTGCAGATGTTAAAATTGATGAAGAGTTTTTAATTTTTGACCAGTTAAAGAAAAACGAAAATAGAGTAAAAACTTACAGCCATTATATACAACCTACTACAAAACTTACGCAGCCTTATTGGTTGGTAGATGCTATGGATAAGGGTAGTTTTAACATTGCCGATCAAACACTTATTGGTAAAGCCGAAAACGAACCCATGAGTGTAGATTTTAGTATGATGATAGAAGGAAAAGAATTTACGTTTACAAAACCTGTTCGGTATAAATATACAGATCCAGTTAAGGGAGAAATTTTTCAACCGGTGAATGTGGTGCCTTCTTTTTCTGTAAAATCAATTCCTGAAATTTCTTTTAATAAAACCTCAACCATCTGGGAAGTAAAATCATTTAAAGACAAAAATAATTTTGCAAAATACATTTATACAAGTGATAAAAAATATTTGTGCAAACTAACTACAACTGATACTTTGCTTTCAAAAAATCAAATGATAAAATTGAGTACTGAATTTAGTTGGCTTCCGGTTCCTATGTTTGATAGTTTAGGAAATCTTAGTAATAAAGTTCAAAGTTATACTGACATTGCATATGATAAAGATGGTGAATCATATCAAAATCTTCGTGAAATAAATTATGATCATATCCCCTCAATTTTTTATGTAAAAAATGCAACTTTTACATTTATAGATTTAAGCTATAATAAAATCGGCTCTCACATAGGCTACATCGTTGGTGCAGGCGATAAAGTACCACAAGCTTTAGAGCAAATGGGATATAAAGTAACCTTATTAAAAGAAAGTGATATTACAGCCAACAACCTAAAACAGTTTGATGCCATTGTTACTGGTGTAAGAACATACAATACTAACGAGTGGATGAATAATGTATATGATGTATTGATGCAATATGTAAAAGATGGTGGCGTAATGCTTACTCAATATAATACTAGTAATCAAATTGGACCAGTAAAAGCAAAAATTTCGCCCTATCCATTTACCATAAGTAGAAATAGAGTTACAGACGAAGAAGCTAAAGTAAATTTTTTACATCCCAATCATCCTGCATTAAATTATCCAAATAAAATAACTGAAAATGATTTTGAAGAGTGGATACAAGAACGAAGTATTTATAATGCCGAAAAAATTGATAGTAATTATAAACGTATTTTAGGCTTTAATGATTTTGGCGAAACACAAGAGCAAGATGGTAGCTTGATTATAGCCGATTATGGTAAAGGAAAATTTGTATACACTGGCCTAGCTTTATTTAGGCAATTGCCTGCCGGTGTGCCAGGTGCGTATAGATTGCTAGCTAATTTACTAGCCACAAAACAAACACCCGAAATTGAAAAACCTAAAACAAAAAAGCCAAATGTACCATTAACTAAAAGCAAAGTGGTTTTTAAAAATAAAAATTAATAGCAGTATAATTTATAACTTATAATTCATAACTCACAACTAATTGAGCTCACTCGACTGGTTTATATTAATCACAATCCTAACTGGCATCATAGCGTATGGTGTTTACAAAAGCCGTACAACAAAAAATTTAGATGGTTATTTTTTAGGCAATAGGCAAATGCCCTGGTACATCATTTTGCTAGGTATAATGGGTACACAAGCAAGTGCAATTACTTTTTTAACTGGGCCAGGCCAAGCCTATAGCGATGGGATGCGTTTTGTACAATATTATTTTGGTTTGCCTTTAGCCATGCTAGTTATAGCTTTTGTATTTGTACCAGCTTTCAACAAATTAAAAATTACAACAGCCTACGAATTTTTACAAAATAGATTTGATGTAAAAACAAGAACACTTACCTCCTTCTTATTTTTAGTAAGTAGAGGCTTAAGTACGGGTATAAGTGTGTATGCACCCGCTATTGTGTTAAGTACATTATTTGGTTGGAATATTTACATCACCAATATATTAATGGGAGGGTTTTTAATTATTTACACCGTAACTGGTGGGGCAAAAGCAGTAGCACATACCCAAAAAATTCAAATGTTATTAGTGTTTACAACGCTAGGACTAATTATATATTCGGTAATAAAATTATTACCAGATGGGCAAACCATAGCCCAAGCCCTAAAACAAGCAGCTACGTATGGAAAAATGAATACCATAACTACAGGTTTTACCGATAAAGGCTTTAATTGGAACGATAAGTATAATATTTTTAGTGGAATTATAGGAGGCTTTTTTTTAGCACTCAGTTATTTTGGAACAGATCATAGTCAAGTAGGTAGATATATTACAGCCAAAAGTACAAAAGAAAGTAAAAGGGGTTTACTCTTAAATGGCTTAGTAAAAATTCCAATGCAGTATATTATTTTAATGTTGGGGGTTTTTACATTTTTATTTTACATAAATAACAAAGCACCTATTTATTTTGATAATGTAAAGCAAGAAAAAGCGTTTGCCACTAGTTATAAAGATGAACTAATAGCAAAAGAAAAAAAGTATACCATTTATTTACACGAAAATAATATTGAGGCTGCAAATAAAAGCAGAGAGGAGTATAAAGCCATATTAAAAAAAGCGTTGCCTAACGAAGATGTTAGTGATACTAATTTTGTTTTTTTACGCTTTGCCATGGACTATTTTCCAAAGGGCCTAATTGGGTTATTTATTGCAATTTTATTTTTATCGGCTTGGGGAAGCATAGCAGCAGCCTTAAACTCTTTAGCGGCTTGTACCGTTGTTGATTTTCATCAACAATTCTTTAATAAAAACTTATCTGAGGAGCAAAGTTATAAAACAGCAAAATGGTACACATTAGGCTGGGGCTTATTTTGCATAGTTGTTGCTATGTTTGCCACCAATATTGGTACTAGCTTAATTGAAACGGTAAATATTTTAGGATCCTTATTTTATGGTGTTATTTTAGGTATTTTTTTAATTGCTTTTTTTGCTAAAAAAGTAAAGGCTAATGCAACTTTTATTGCTGCTATTCTTTCCGAAATTTTAGTAATTTCCATCTATAATTTAGAAGTTGTTTCTTTCCTATGGTTAAATGTAATAGGAGCGTTGTTGGTTATTTTTATTGGAGTTATACTGCAGTTGTTTAGTAAGAAAAGCATAAAAATATAGTTGCTTTATGTCTATTTTTAATAAGTTCTTCAAATTATAATACACCTTGTTCTAGTTCCCTCTCCTTTGGAGAGGAGTAGGGTGTGAAGTAGTGAGTATTAAAAATTAAAACAAAATAACTCTTTACGTCTTTGCGACTCTTCGGTAAACATTACCTTTGTGCCATGCAAAATCATTTATTAGGATGGGATGATACCATTGTAGCGTTAGCAACAGCACAAGGCGTTGGCGCTATAGGCGTTATACGTTTAAGTGGTGCAGAGGCCATAACAATTACCAATAAATTATTTCCTAGTAAAGATTTAACGACACAACCAACACACACCTTACATGTAGGTATGTTAAAAGATAACAATGTCGTTTTAGATGAGGTGTTAATTTCATTATTTAAAAACCCTAAAAGTTATACAGGAGAAGATGTAGTGGAAATTAGCTGCCATGGTAGCCCATTTGTACAACAGCAAATTATTAATGCTTGTGTAGAAAACGGTGCAAGAATTGCAAAAGCAGGTGAGTTTACACAACGGGCTTTTTTAAATGGGAAATTAGATTTAACACAAGCAGAAGCGGTTGCAGACATAATAGCATCAAACTCTCAAAAAGCAAAACAAATTGCATTAAGTCAGTTACGTGGTGGCTTTGCTAATCAGTTGCAATATTTAAGAGAAGAATTAATAAATTTTGCAGCTTTAATAGAATTAGAATTAGATTTTTCGGAAGAAGATGTTGAATTTGTAGATAGGAAAATTTTGCAACAAAATATTTTAAGCATACAAAAAGAAGTTGAACCGCTTTTGCATTCTTTTAAAATTGGCAATGCCATAAAAAATGGAATACCCGTTGCTATTGTAGGTAAACCAAACTCAGGAAAATCTACTTTATTAAACGCCTTGCTAAATGAAGATAGAGCTATAGTAAGCGCTATTGCAGGTACTACCAGAGATACCATTGAAGACACCATACAATTAGATGGAGTAAATTTTAGATTTATTGATACTGCAGGTTTACGCCACACCAACGATGAAATTGAAAAAATTGGGGTAGAAAAAGCAAAACAAAAAATTAGTGAAGCTCAAATAGTTTTATTAGTAGTTGATATTTCCGAAAAAGTAGAAAATATAATACTACAATATAAATCGTTAGAGTTAAGAGCCGATCAAAATTGCATTATTGTATTAAATAAAATTGATGCAATAAGTAGTTGCAATGGCTACGATATTGAAGAAGCTGTTGCAACACTTACCAAGGTAAATACGCTAGCTATTTCTGCAAAAAATAAGTTGCATGTAAATAAATTGCTAAAGCAAATTATTACTACCTCAAGCATTGATAAAATTACAAATGAAGGCACCATAATTACTAATGCAAGGCATTACAACGAATTAAATAATGCCTTACAATCCTTACAAGAAATAAGTAACGGTTTAGCCAATAATTTAAGTGGCGATTTAATTAGTGTTGATATTAAAAAAGCATTAAGCCATATAGCTTCGCTTACGGGTAATGTTGAGCATGATAAAGATATATTAGGAACCATCTTTGGAAAATTTTGTATCGGTAAATAAATAATTTTAAAGATAGATTTTAAAACATTATTTCCACTTTTTACTAACGTTAGACAAATGCACAATTACTTTTTACATCAATTTGTTATCACTGGCAAGTTATAGATAATAAGTACCTGCCGTTAATCCGCTTACATGTTATTGTGTTAGGGTTTGTATAGTTAAGTAATTTTACAAAGAAGTACTGAAAATATCCCAACCCAATTTTCCTAATAGTAAAATCATTACTAGTATAAAAAATATTCGGATAAATTCATTCCCTTTTTTTATAGCCATTTTACTACCCACATAAGCACCTAACATATTAGATAAAAGCATGGGAATGGCTAGAGTAAAAAGTACAGCACCTTGTAATAAAAAGGCAATTAACGATGCACCATCTGCAATAGTATTTATAACTTTTGCATAAGCACTAGCTTTTAAAAAACTAAAACCTACAAATTGGACCAACGAAAAAACGAGTAAGGTTCCTGTGCCAGGGCCAATAGTACCGTTGTATAACCCTAATACAATACCAATAGCAGCAAATAAAAAATAGAGTTTGTTTTTATTAGGCTGTACTTTTTCTATTTGTCCAATTTCTTTTTTAAAAATGGTATAAATGGTTAACGCAGCAATTAAAAAAAATAAAATAGGTTTAAAAATAGTAACGGGTATCTTGTTCATTAAAAATGTACCAGCGTAGGATGCTATTGCAGTGCTAACCCCAGCAATAGCAATAAATGTATAATTAACTGTTATGGTTTTTAAATAATGCCTAGCTGCTACAATAGTACCAGCAATACTTGCAAAACGGTTAGTGGCTATAATATTGTTATGTAACGTATTGGGGAAAAGTATAAATAGCACAGGAACTTGTATTAGCCCACCACCACCAATTACAGCATCTACAAAGCCAGCAAAAAAGCTTGCTAAGGTAGCAAATACTATCAACCAAAAATCATTCATTTGCAACTATTAATCTATTAAACGAATTCCAGTTTTTTCCAAACTCAATTTCTTTTGTTTGTATAAATTTCCAATCGTCATTTTAAATGTTTTTTTACTCATGCTAAAAAAACTATAAATATCATCAGGTTCACTTTTATCGTAATAGGGTAAGTAGCCATCGTTCTCTTTTAACAAACGAATAATTTTTTCGCCTTCGTCCTCTACTCGTTTAAAACCTGTTTTGCCAGCGGCAACATCAATTCTATTATCGCTGTAAATCTTTTTAATAAACCCTTTAAATTTATCGCCTACGGTAATAGCTCTATAAATTTCGTTGTGGTGTAAAACGCCAGTGTGTGTATTATTTATAATAACAACATACCCAATATCAGTTCTTCTATACACCGTTAAATCTACTTCGTCTAAAACATTTAATACTATATTATCATTTCGTAAAAATTGTTCAATACGTTCTGTAGCTGCCAATCTTCCCGTTTGTTCATCAATGTAAATTTTTACCAAATACTCCCCATTGGGCATCATACCTTGTTGTTGTTTGCTTTTGGGTACAAACAAATCTTTCATTAATCCATTATCTAAAAAAGCACCTTGAGGGTTTACCGTTACGGCTTTTAATTTTACAATATCGCCTAAAATGCCAATTGGTTTTTGAGTAGTTGCTATCAATCGTTCATCGCCATCATGATAAATAAACACCGTTAGTTCATCGTCAATTTTTGTATTATCTGGCACAAAACGCTTAGGTAGCAAAATACCCTCTGCGCCATCATCTAAATAAACACCAAATGCAGCTTCTCTTATTACGTTTAGTGTATTGTATTCGCCTACTTTTATCATTTTGTAAAGATACCATCTAAACACCTAAACTTTCTAAACCCCTTAAAAGCCGTATCTTCACAAAAAATAAAATACATTTTGAAGTTTACAGAATTTGGTTTTGACGATCGTTTGATGGAAGGTATAGATGCTAGTAATTATATAGATGCAACACCTGTGCAAGAGCAAGTAATACCGCTTGTTATGCAAGGAAAAGATGTAATTGCAAGTGCACAAACAGGCACTGGAAAAACAGCTGCATTTTTGTTACCCCTAATACATAAAATGCTAACCGATGGATTAGATGACCATACCAACAGTGCATTAGTAATTGTACCTACTAGAGAGCTTGCCATACAAATAGCACAACACATGGAAGGCTTATCTTATTTTACAAGTGTAAGTTCAATTGCTGTTTATGGCGGAGGAGATGGAAATGCTTTTGTACAAGAAAAAAAAGCATTGAGTGCTGGTGCAGATGTGGTTGTTTGTACACCGGGTAAAATGCTGGCTCACTTAAAAATGGGGTATGTAAAATTAGATGGGTTAAAATATTTAATATTAGATGAGGCAGATAGAATGTTGGATATGGGTTTTTATGATGATATTATGTTTATTATAAATCATTTACCAAAGAAGCGCCAAAATTTATTATTTAGTGCCACCATGCCACCAAAAATTAGAGAAATGGCAAGGCGAATTTTACATCAACCTGCAGAAATAAATATATCGATAAGTAAGCCCAACGAAAAAATTGTACAACAAGCCTTCATTGTTTACGATACACAAAAAATTCCATTGGTAAAATATTTGCTTACCCATAAAGACTATAAATCGGTATTAGTTTTTTGCAGCAGCAAACAAAGTGTAAAAGAATTGACAAAAATATTACAACGGGCAAAATTAAATGTAGATGAAATACACAGCGATTTAGATCAATCGAAAAGAGAAGAGGTGCTTATACAATTTAAAAGTAGAAGACTACCCATTTTAATTGCAACCGATATTTTAAGCCGTGGTATTGATATTGATAATATTGAATTAGTAATTAACTACGATGTGCCGCATGATGGCGAGGATTATGTACATCGTATTGGCCGTACAGCTAGGGCAGAAGCCGATGGAACGGCTTATACATTAGTTGGCCCAAAGGAACAATACAAATTGACAGCCATAGAAAAATTAATTGGTAAAGAAGTGCCAAAAGGTACAGTGCCAGCCGAGTTTGGCGAAGTGCCTGTGTTTAATGTGTCGTCACAACGTAGCGATAATAGAAGTGGTGGAAAACGTAGTTTTAGTAAACCTAAATCATTTAATAGGCCAAGTAAAAAGGATTAATTTATTTAGTTTTTCTTCAAATTTATATTATTATAATTTTATCTATTTTTTTCCTCTTAGTTTAGGAGGGTGTTGCAAGTATATCAGTATTAATTTTCCTTAATTTTGTTCAATCACATTCACATCTACCATATTAAATAATCCCGTTGAATATATTAACGGTGTAAGTGCAATACGTGGCGATATGTTGCGTAAAGAGTTGAAAATTTTTACCTTTAACGATTTGCTTAATTATTTTCCGTTTAGGCATGTGGATAAAACTAAAGTTGATAAAATTGGGGAGTTAAATTACCAAACCGAGTATGCACAAGTTGCAGGTAAATTAATAGATTGTGAAATTGTAGGCGAAAAACAAGGAAGACGTTTAGTAGCACACTTGAAAGATGATAGCGGCGAAATAGAAATGGTATGGTTTCAAGGAATTAATTGGATACAAAAAGCATTGCAAGTAGGGCAACACTATTTAGTGTTTGGTAAACTGGGTTTTTTTATGAACAAAGCACAATTCAGTCACCCCGAAATTGAAACCTACACAAAAGAAAATGCCACAGGAAAATCTTTTTTAGAACCCATTTATCCATCTACCGAAAAATTAAAAATAAAAGGTTTAAATGGAAGAGCCATTGGCAAATTAACCTATCACTTGCTGCAACTAATAAGCGAAAAAGATGTGCCAGAAAATTTACCCCAATCTATTTTAACTAAATACAAGTTTATTTGTAGATACGATGCTTACAGGCATATCCATTTTCCTGCAACAGAAAAACATTTTTTGCATGCATTGCGTAGGCTAAAATTTGAAGAATTATTTTTTGCACAACTGCGTTTAGGTCTAATAAAAAGTACAAGGCACCGCTATAGTAAAGGACAATCGTTTGAAAAAGTAGGTAATTTATTTACTACATTTTACGAAAAACATTTGCCCTTTGCATTAACCAATGCACAAAAAAGAGTATTAAAAGAAATACGAAAAGATGTAGGTAGTGGTAAACAAATGAATAGACTTTTGCAAGGCGATGTTGGGAGCGGAAAAACCATTGTGGCCTTACTTATGATGCTGATAGCAGCAGATAATGATTTTCAAAGTGTGTTAATGGCACCTACTGAAATATTAGCGCAACAACATTTTAACAGCATAACCGAATTAATAGGCGATTTACCTATTTGTGTAAAATTGCTTACAGGATCATCTAAAACTAAGGAGAGAAGAGAAGTTTTGCAATTAACAGAAACTGGAAAAGTAACTATTTTAATTGGCACACATGCTGTAATTGAAGATAAAGTAGTGTTTAAAAATTTGGGTTTTGCAGTGATAGATGAGCAACATAAATTTGGTGTAGCTCAACGGGCTCTACTTTGGAAAAAAAACAACATACCGCCGCATGTTTTGGTAATGACGGCAACACCCATACCACGTACATTGGCACTAACGGCTTATGGCGATTTAGATTATAGTGTTATGGATGAATTGCCACCCGGCAGAAAAGCTATTAAAACTGTTCATCGGTTCGAAAATAACCGACCTAACGTAATGGATTTTATAAAAGAAGAAATTGCTAAAGGAAGACAAGCCTATATTATTTATCCATTAATTGAAGAAAGTAGTAAGTTAGACTACGAAAATTTAATGAAGGGGTATGAGGAGGTAAAATCATTTTTTCCTGAACCCAATTATTGGGTAAGCATGGTGCATGGTAAAATGAAGTCCGATCAAAAAGAAACCAATATGCAACGGTTTGTAATAAACGATACTCAAATTATGGTAAGTACCACTGTAATTGAAGTTGGCGTAAATGTACCCAATGCAAGTGTAATGGTTATAGAAAGTGCCGAAAAATTTGGCTTATCACAATTACATCAATTACGTGGAAGGGTAGGAAGAGGAGCTGAGCAAAGTTTTTGCATATTATTAACAGGTAGCAAAATAAGTAAAGATGCTGCCGAACGTTTGAAGATAATGGTAGCCACAAATGATGGTTTTAAAATTGCAGAGAAGGACCTTGAAATACGTGGCCCTGGCGATATTGAAGGTACACAACAAAGTGGGCTTTTAAACTTTAGGCTAGCAAATATAGTCCAAGATAAGGTTATAGTAGATGCTGCTAAAGAGCAGGTTGATAGTATACTAGATACTGACCCCGATTTTACTCTGGCAGAGAATTTGAGGATAAAGAATTATCTATACCTTCAAAAAGGGAAAACAATATGGAGTAAAATTTCGTAAGTTATTTTATAAGAAACTTACTAAACTGTGACGAACAATTTGGTAAAAAAATGGTTTTAATTAAGTACATTGTATAAATAATTTTATTGGTTTGATCAAAAAAGATACCTTCACAAAAATACTATTATCAACCTTTGCTTTAGTTTTGGTAAACAGTTTATTTGCCCAACTAGAGTTTATAGAAAATAAAGGACAATGGAATAGTAAAATAAAATTTCGAAGCGATTTTCCAACTGGTTCTTTCTATTTAGAAAAAAATTCATTTACAGTTGATTTGCATAACCTATCGGATTTATTATCCATATCCGATTTTCATCATGGTCTGCCAATAGGTAGTACAACACCAATCAATGCTTCAAAAAATTCTATTCCGTTGCCACAAAATTTACCAAGCGTAACTGTTCGTTCACATGCATATACGGTTACATTTTTGGGGGGCAATACCAATACTATAATCCCCGACAAATCTACACCCACAGCAAATAATTATATTATAGGTTCAGATAAATCTAAATGGGCCTCCAATTGTAAAATTTATCAAGCTGTATTATATAAAAATGTTTATCCCAATATTGATGTTAGATATTATGTAGAAAATGATAAACTAAAATATGATTTTATTATAAAGCCCGGCGGAAATCCAAATGTTATTGCTATGCGGTATGATGGTGTAAATAGTTTAGAAGTAAAAAATAACGAGCTATTAATTGGTACAACCATCAATACGGTAAAAGAATTGTATCCATATACCTATCAATTTATTAATGGGAAAAAAGAGATAATTGATTGTAAATATGTGGTAAAAGACAATGTGGTTACCTTCAAAGTAAAAAACTATTCATCTAACCAAACCTTAATTATAGATCCTACCTTAATTTTTGCATCTTACACAGGCAGTGCAGCATCTAATTGGGGCTTTACAGCTACACCTGGCCCGGGTGGAACGTTTTATGCCGGTGGAATTAGCTTTGGTACAGGTTATCCTGTTTCTGTTGGAGCATATCAAACTACGTATGGCGGCGGCGGTACTACCGATCCTAATGGCGGTTACGATATGGCTTTCTTTAAATTTTCGGCTGATGGGGCATTACGTTTATTTGCAACCTATGTTGGTGGCTCGTTTGATGAGCAACCCCATAGTATGATTTGTGATGCTGCAGGAAATTTAATATTTGCAGGAAGATCTAACTCTAATAATTATCCAGGAACACTTCCTCGAACAGGTAGATCTGATTATGATATTGTTGTATCAAAACTATCAGCCAATGGCGCTTCGCTATTAGGCTCGATAAGCTTAGGAGGTACAAATGATGATGGTATGAATATTAGAGGGAAATATTTTAACCCTACAGGCGATGATGATACAAGAAGAAATTATGGTGATGATGCTAGGAGTGAAGTTATTTTAGATGCCGATGGAAATATTGTAGTAGCATCTTGCACACAATCATTAAATTTTCCTGTAAGTGTTGGGGCCTTTCAAACAACATTTGGAGGCGGTGTTGCAGGTGTCATGAAATTGCCACAAGATGGAGTTATTCTTAAATTTAATTCAACATTAACAACTACTCTTTTTAGCTCTTTTTTTGGCGGAAGTGGTAATGATGCATGTTTTGTAGTTGCCCAAGACCCGTTAACAAGGAATTATTATATTGGTGGAGCAACCACTAGTACAAATTTACCTGGCGATAAATCAAATACCATAAACTCCACCTACCAAGGGGGGGCAACAGATGGTTTTGTAACACAAATTAATAATACAGGTTCAGCCATTTTAAAAACATGTTATTTTGGCACTAGTGGTACCGATTTAGTTTATGGAGTTCAATTTGATCGATTAGGATTTCCTTATATAATGGGAACTACAACTGGTGATTGGCCAATAATTGCGGCACCATTTAATAACCCGGGCAGCAAACAATTTATAGGTAAACTACAACCTAATTTGTCTGCGTACATTTATTCTACAATTTTTGGCCGTTCATCATCTTTACCTAATTTATCTCCCACAGCTTTTTTAGTAGATAGGTGTGAAAATGTTTATGTATCTGGTTGGGGTGGTGGTATAAATGTCAGTAGAGGTTATTCATCTTCTGGCACCATAAATATGCCTGAGGTTTCACCTCTACCTGGTATTCCTGCCGAAGATGAAAGTGATTTTTACTTCTTTGTATTAGAAAAAAATGCAGCAACTCAATTATTTGGATCACATTTTGGACATAATGCTGGTACCATAGGTGATCATGTAGATGGTGGTACCAGCAGGTTTGATGCAAATGGAATTATTTACCAAGCGGTGTGTGGTTGTAGAGATGGCGGAGGACCATTTCCAACAACTGGTAATGCTTGGCGACCAAATAATGGCTCCACTTCTTGTAACCAAGCGGTTATAAAAGTCGAAATGAATTTTACTGGAATTGCAGCAAGTATTCAATCAACTATTAATGGGGTAGCTGATACCTCTGCTTGTAGACCAGTAATAATAACGTTTACGGATTCAATTGCAAAAGGTCAATCCTATGTTTGGAATTTTGGAGATGGATCTCCAACACAAACAACACTTACTCCAATAAATTTTGTGACTCATCCATACAATACCGTTGGTACTTTTAGAGCAAGTGTAATATCAATTGATCCTACAAAATGTAACATTGCCGACACCGCTTACATCACTGTTAGGGTGGGTAATAATCAAGTTCAACCTAGTTTTAGATACACAAAAGTAGGTAGTTGTAATAGTTTAGAATTTGAGTTTGAAAATACATCAACAGCTACAGACGCTACAAAATATACCGGGCAAACTTTTTTATGGAATTTTGGAGATGGTACACCAACTATTCGTTCAAATTTTACCCCCAATATTCGGCATACATTTCCTTCGGCTGGCCCATATACCATAAGGTTGTTGGTAGATGATACCTCATTTTGTAATGCACCCATTTTTAAAGATTCGCTAATTAGAGTAAGTGCAAATGTACGAGCACAATTTACTACACCTGCAGTAGGTTGCAGGCCATATAATGCTGTGTTAAAAAACGAATCAATTGGTGGAACAGATTTTAAATGGGAATTTGGCGATACACAAACAAGTACAGATGGCAGCCCAACGGTTACGCACAACTACCCAAATGCTGGCACTTATAATGTACGCTTAATTGCTAATGATGCCAATACCTGTAATAAAAGTGACACCTCTATTTTTCAGCTAATAACTGTGGTAGATAAGCCTATAGCAAGATTTGATTGGGGTGTGCAACCTCCACAAGCAAATACTCGAACCTTCTTTACTAATTTATCTACGGGTGCAACTACATATTTATGGAATTTTGGCGATGGAGAAAACTCTACAGACATAAATCCAATACATCAATATAATGCAACAGGTAATTATGATGTAGAACTAATAGCGTATAATAGTTCAGGATGTACAGATACTTTTCCCCTTACCGTCTCTGCCTTAATAAATCCTTTGTTGGATGTGCCCAATGCTTTTACACCGGGGAAATTTGGCACAAACAGTATTGTTAAAGTTGCAGGCTTTGGTATTGCAAAAATGAGTTGGAAAATTTATAATAGATGGGGCCAAATTGTTTTTGAAACTGCAGATAGAAAGCAAGGATGGGATGGAACATTTAAAGGGGCATTGCAAGCAGCAGACGTTTATGTATATACGTTAGATGTAGAGTTTAGCGATGGAAAAAAATTACGAAAAACAGGCGATATTAATTTGTTAAGATAGAAAGTTGAAATAATGAGTAGTAAAATAAAGATACAATTAGTGGTAATATTTTTTTTAGGAATTTCATCAATTTCTAAAGGACAAGATTTGCATTTTTCTCAATTTTATAATTCTCCACTTACTATAAACCCTGCTAATACAGGGTTTATCCCCGATGCAGACTATAGGATAGGCGTAAATTATAGAAACCAGTTTAGTAATATTATGTCGGCGCCCTACAAAACAATGAGTGCCTTTGGCGATGCACAGTTATTTAGAGACAAATTAGAAAACGGTTGGCTAGGAGTTGGTGGCGTAATATTGAGTGATGTTGCTGGTAGTGGAAGTTTACGTAGCACAAAAGTATATGGTTCTATAGCCTATCATCAAATGTTGGGTAATAGTAGTTTATTAAGTGCAGGGTTTAATGTTGGTTGGGCAAGTAAACGTATTGATGTTTCTAAACTTACTTTTCCAGATCAATTTGATGGTAAATTTTTTGATAATTCAATTCCATCATCGGTTGTATTTTCAAATACCAGTTTAGTTTATATAGATGTTCAAGCAGGATTGAATTATGCATACTTTCCTCAAGAAAATGTATACATAAATGCAGGCTATTCCATTCACCATGTAAATAGGCCTAAAGAAACTTTTTTTAATGATTTAAGTAACAACGGACGAATACCAATGCGACATATTGGTTTTGTAAATGCAATTTTAAAAGTGGCCGATAGAGTAATTATTAATCCTACTATTTATTATACCAATCAAGCAAAAGCAAGTAGCCTTGTATTGGGCTTAAATGCAAATTATAACTTGAGCGAATTTGGCGAAAAGCAGCTAATAGCCGGTATTTACTATAGATATAAAGATGCAGCCATACCAGTGGTTGGTTTAGAAACAAATAATCTTCGTTTTACATTTAGTTACGATGTTACTTTATCCTCGTTGCGAAATTTTAATAACTACCGTGGTGCAAGCGAAATTAGTATAATTAAAAAAGGATTTTATCCAAGTAATTTGGATAGGGCTTCTCTTTGTCCTAAGTTTTAGTCCAACTGCTTCAAGTATAATGCCGATGTAGCTGCCGTTTAGGCTAATGCAATTGGACTATTACGGATGTACAATCGGTATAAAAATTAGTTTGACATTACTTGCATGCATCTTTCCAAACTATCTCTCCAACTTGGAATGCTAATACAAAATTGGGTTTCTAATTTTGTGGTATCTAAAACTGAATAACTCGGTCGCTTTGCTGGTGTTGGGTAGGTAAATGAAGGAATAGGGTTTACAATGCATTTACTTTCTATCGATTCTTTTATAGCACAAGCAAAATCATGCCAACTAATAGCATCGCCGGTATTCGAAAAATTATAAATACCTGCAAATTCATCTTGCCAACTATTAATAATTTCTAGTATGGTATTTGCTAAATCTCTAGCGTAGGTGGGTCTTCCAATTTGGTCACTTACTACATTTATACTTTCCTTTTCGTTCATTAAACGTACCATTGTTTTTACAAAATTGTTACCAAACGACGAGTATACCCAAGATGTTCTAATAACTAGGGTAAATGAATTGTTTTGTATTGCAGCCTCTTCTCCTTTTAATTTTGATGCACCATACACACCCAAAGGATTTGTTTTTTGTTCTTCGGTAATAGGTGAAGTTGCCGTTCCGTCAAAAATATAATCTGTACTTATATGTATTAATTTGGTATGATACTTATAACAAAGTGTAGCTAAATTTGCAACGCTCTTTTCATTAATTAAATACGTAAGTTCAATTTCAGTTTCGGCTTTATCAACAGCAGTGTAGGCAGCACAGTTTATACAAAAATCAATTTTGTTTTGGTCAAAAAAACATTCAAGGGCTATAAAATCATTAATAGGTAAATCTTGTTTGCTCACAAAAATAAACGTAAAATCATCTTCGTATAAAGGGGCTATAGCGCCAAACTCTTTTCCTAATTGTCCATTAGCTCCTGTAATTAAAATTGTTTTTTTATTTTCCATTTTTATGGGTTGTACATAAAATTAGTTACGCAATCTTCAAATGTAGGAAGTATCAAATCTTTTTCTGAAACAATAACTTTTTCTAAGGGTATTTGCCAATCAATATTTAAAGTAGCATCATTATATAAAATTCCACCCTCGCTTTGTTTGGTATAAAAATTATCGCATTTGTATAGTACCTCTGCTGTTTGGGATAAAACTGAATAGCCATGTGCAAAGCCTTGCGGCACTAATAATTGTTTTTTATTTTCGGCACTTAATTCAATGGTGAATACATTGCCAAAAGTGGGGGAGCCTTTGCGAATATCAACTACCACATCTAAAATAGTACCACTTAATACTCGTACTAACTTTGTTTGTGCATAAGGGTTAAGTTGGTAATGTAGGCCACGTAATACACCATAACTACTTTTTGCTTGATTGTCTTGAGCAAATTTAAAGGTAACACCTTCTTTTAAGAATGTTTGTTCGTTATAACCTTCAAAGAAATAGCCTCTACTATCTTCAAATACAGTAGGCTCGTAAACTAATAAATTGGGTATGTACGTTTTTATAAATGCCATTATTAACTATATAAATTTTTAAAATACTTAATAGTTTCAATTAAACCGTCTTCAAATTTTTTAGTAGGTTTATAGCCTAATAAGTCTTTTGCTAACGAGATATCTGCTAACGAATCTCTAATATCACCTGCTCTTGGTTCTCTGTAGGTTGCGGCAAAATCACTTTTTAATTGTTGCTGACAAATTTTATATAATTGGTTAACGGTAAATCGTTCTCCAATAGCAACATTATATGTTTTACCAAAGGCTGCTGTATTAGTAGTAAGCATTCCTCTTACATTTATTTGTACCGCATTTTCTACAAAAGTAAAATCTCTCGTTTGCTCACCATCTCCATTTATATAAACAGGTGTTTTATTTATTATCCCTTTTACAAACAATGGAATAACTGCAGCATATGGTCCGTCAGGGTCTTGTCTTGGTCCAAAAATATTAAAGTATCTAAAACCCATTATTTTTAAACCATAAGCTTCAGAAAAAACTTTTGCATACAATTCGTTCGTACTTTTTGTAACGGCGTAAGGTGATAATGCATTACCAATTTTATCTTCTTGTTTTGGTAACGTTTGTTCATCGCCATATACAGATGAAGACGAAGCGTACACCACTTGTTTTACTCCTTTATCAACGGCAGCTTTAAAAATATTTACGGTACCCGAAATATTTACTTCGCTAAAATACACAGGCTCTTTCATACTTCGTGGTACACTGCCTAATGCAGCTTGATGGCTAATAAAATCTATTCCTTCACAAGCTTGCAAACAAGTTTCAGTATTGCGTATATCGGCTTCAATAAATTCAAACGCTGGGTATTGTTTTAATATAGATAAATTGCTTTCGAAACCATTTACTAAATTATCTAAAACTCTAACTTTTTTTGCCCCACTCTTTAAAAGATACTCAGCAATATGCCCACCAATAAAACCTGCCCCACCAGTTACTAAAAACCTGCTATTACTTAAATCCTGTATATGAAAATTATCCATTATTAATTATTCAATTATTCATTATTAAAGGCTCCAATATTTTCTACTGCTAATTTTATTTCTATAAATGCCTTTTAAATCAGCAACCAATGCATGCTCCTTTGTGATAGAAACAAAATAAGTGTCATCTAACACTTTATAATCGTTGTGCGGTAAAGTAATAATAACTGCATCGTAATTATTTCCAATAGTTGCTAATTCAAAACCATATTCACGTTTTAATTCGGCACTTTCGGCGTAGGGGTCTGCAATATCTACATTCAACGAAAAAGATTTTAATTCTTTTACTACATCTGCAACTTTACTATTGCGAATGTCGCTTACGTTTTCTTTAAACGTAGCACCCATTATCAACACTTTAGCATCTTTTACATTTCCGTTATTTTGAATAATATGTTGCAATATCTTTTTTGCAACATAGCCAGCCATTCCGTCGTTAATATTTCGCCCTGCTAATATTATTTGGCTATCATATCCTAATTGATTCGATTTGTAGGTAAGATAATAAGGGTCAACACCAATACAATGCCCACCAACTAAACCGGGTTGAAATTTTAAAAAATTCCATTTTGTTCCGGCGGCTTCTAACACTTCAAATGTGTTAATATTCATTTTATCAAAAATGATAGACAATTCATTCATTAAAGCAATATTCAAATCTCGTTGAGTATTTTCTATAATTTTTGCAGCTTCTGCTACTTTTATACTAGATGCTTTATGAACACCTGCTGTTACCACAAGTTCATAAACTTTTGCAATTTCATCTAAACTTTCTGTATCGCAACCGCTTACTACTTTTACAATTTTTGCAAGTGTATGTTCTTTATCTCCTGGGTTAATTCTTTCAGGAGAATAGCCTAATTTAAAATCGATTCTATTTTTTAAACCACTTAATTTTTCAATAATGGGCAAACAATCTTCCTCTGTACAACCAGGATAAACCGTACTTTCAAACACCACATAATCTCCTTTTTTAATTACTTTACCTATTGTTTCACTAGCCTTTTGTATAGGAACTAAATCTGGTACATTATGTTCATCAACAGGAGTAGGTACTGCTACAATAAAAAAATTAGCTAGTTTTAATACGTCTAATTCATCGGTAAATTCTATGGCACAACCATCAAATGCGCTGCTTTCTAATTCTTGGCTTGGGTCTATTTTATTACGCATCATATTTATCCGTTTTGCGTTAATATCAAAACCAATAACGTTAATTTTTTTTGCAAATTCAAGGGCAATAGGTAAACCCACATACCCTAATCCTATTACGGCTAATTTTTTTTCTTTAATTATAAGCGATTGATACATGCTGGTTGTTAAAAATTATTAATGGGTACTTAAAATTATTTTTTACTTTCAAATTCTTTAGGCAGTTTATATAATTCTTCTTTGGATAAGTTTTTAAAATAGTCGTAAGTAATTTTTAAACCTGTGGTTCTATTCACTTTTGGCTGCCAGTTTAATAATTCTTTTGCTTTACTAATATCTGGTTGCCGTTGTTTTGGATCATCTTTTGGTAATTCTTTATAAATAATCTTTTGGGTTGTACCTGTTAGTTTAATAATTTCTTCTGCAAAATCTTTTAAACTAATTTCATCTGGGTTGCCAATATTTACTGGCTCTGAATAGTTGCTCATTAAAAGTTTGTAAATACCTTCAACTAAATCCTCTACATAACAAAAACTTCTGGTTTGGCTACCATCCCCAAACACTGTTAAATCTTCGCCACGTAAAGCCTGCCCAATAAATGCTGGTAAAGCTCTGCCATCATTCAACCGCATGCGTGGGCCATAGGTATTAAATATTCTAACAATCCTGGTTTCTACATTATGAAAGGTGTGGTAGGCCATGGTAATAGCTTCTTGAAAACGCTTTGCTTCATCGTACACACCTCTTGGCCCAACTGGGTTTACATTACCCCAATACTCTTCAGTTTGAGGATGAACTAATGGGTCTCCATAAACTTCACTAGTACTTGCAACTAATATTCTTGCTTTTTTGGCAAGTGCTAAGCCCAAACAATTATGTGTACCTAATGATCCTACTTTTAAGGTTTGTATTGGAATTTTTAAATAATCAATTGGGCTAGCGGGTGATGCAAAATGTAAAATATAATCTAACTCTCCAGATACATAAATATATTTAGAAACATCATGATGATAAAACGAAAAATTTGGCAAAGGTAATAAATGCTCAATGTTTTTCATATCACCCGTAATTAGATTATCCATACCAATTACATCAAAATCCTCTTTGACAAACCTATCGCAAAGATGACTACCTAAAAAACCTGCTGCACCTGTTATTAATACTTTTTTTGCCACTATTATTTTTTTATTATATAAACTAGTTCCTACACTTTATTTACGCTTAATTACCTTTCTTCCAACACTTTCGTAATGATACCCCATTTCTTCCATTTGAGTTAAATCAAAAACATTTCTGCCATCAAAAATTATTTTAGTTTTTAATAGTGAATTTATTTTATCAAAATCGGGAGTTCTAAAAACACTCCATTCAGTTGCAATAATTAATGCGTCAGCATTTTGTAATGCATCATACTGATTTTCGGAAAATGTTACTTTTTTGCCCTGCTCCGTTTCTTTTAAATTATTCATTGCTTCAGGGTCAAATGCAGTAATTGAAGCTCCTGCAGCAATTAAAGCATCTATCAAATACAAAGCAGGTGCTTCTCTAATATCATCCGTATTTGGTTTAAAAGCCAAGCCCCATAAGGCAAAATGTTTGCCGGTTAAATCGCCTTTAAAATATTTATTTATTTTAGGAAGAAGATGTAATCTTTGTATTTCATTTACATCCATCACTGCATCCAATAATTTAAACGTATAATTTACTTCGGTAGATGATTTTGCTAACGCTTGTACATCTTTTGGAAAACAGCTGCCTCCATAGCCAATGCCCGGGAATAAAAAACGTTTTCCAATACGTTCATCACTTCCAATTCCTTTTCTTACCATATCAACATCGGCACCTAACAATTCACACAAGATTGCAATCTCATTCATGAACGTTATTTTGGTTGCTAAAAAAGAATTTGCAGCATACTTAGTTAGTTCAGCACTTTTTTCATCCATAAATATTATTGGGTTGCCTTGGCGTACAAATGGTGCATACAAATCGTTCATTATTTTTTTTGCTCTGTCATTGCTTGTACCAATTACAACTCTATCAGGTTTCATAAAATCATCTACGGCTACACCTTCACGCAAGAACTCTGGGTTACTTACTACACTAAAAGAATTTTCATTACCTCCATTAGCTAAAATTGCAGCTTTAACTTTATCTGCAGTGCCAACAGGTACTGTACTTTTATCAATAATTACTTTAAAATCATCTTTACGTACTAGGCTGCCTAAATTGTTGGCAACACCCAAAATATATTTTAAATCGGCACTACCATCTTCCCCTGGAGGTGTTGGTAATGCTAAAAATATAATTTGTGCATCTTTTATTCCATCTTCTAACGAAGTTGTAAACGTTAGTCTGCCTTCTTTTTGGTTACGTAAAAATAATTTTTCTAACCCGGGTTCGTAAATGGTGATTTGTCCATTATTTAATTTGTCTATTATTGCAGTATTAATATCTACACAAGTAACCTTGTTACCTGTTTCTGCAAAACAAGTGCCTGTTACCAATCCTACATATCCCGTTCCTACAACTGCAATCTTCATATTATTTATTTATAAATTCTAAAACTTTAGTAGTAATAAATGTTTGTTGTTCTTCATCTAATTCTGTATGTATGGGTAAGCTAATAACACAGTCCGTTAGTAAGTCCGTTATGGGTAAATTAAAATTACTACCACCAAATGCATCAAACATTTTTTGTTTGTGTGCAGGCACAGGATAATAAATCATATTAGGTACTCCATTATCTGTTAAATACTGCGAAAGTTCGTCTCTATTTACATTCGTTAATTGTAAGGTATATTGATGAAATACATGTTGTTGATTAGCGGCTCTAAAAGGGGTAGTTATTTTTTCGTTGTTTGCAAATGCAGCATCATAAAAATCTGCTGCCTTTCTTCTTGCTAAAATATAATTATCTAAGCGCCTTAATTTAATAGTTAAAACAGCAGCTTGTACAGCATCTAATCTACTATTGCACCCAACCACATCATGGTAGTAACGTTTACTTTGCCCATGGCTAGCAATCATTCTTAGTTTATTAGCTAACTCATCATCATCGGTAAACATTGCTCCTCCATCTCCAAAAGCACCCAAATTTTTACTGGGATAAAAAGAAGTGCAGCCTATGTGCCCAATAGTTCCTGTTTTTTTTGATGTACCATCTGTAAATGTATACGTACAGCCAATACCTTGTGCATTATCTTCAATAACAAATAAGTTATGCTTTGTTGCTATTGCCATAATTTTTTCCATATCAGCAGCATGGCCGTATAAGTGAACAGGTATAATTGCTTTTGTTTTTGGCGTAATGGCTTTTTCAATGGCCTCAGGGTCTAAACAAAATGTTTGTTTATTTACTTCTACAAAAATAGGTTTTATGTTTAATAATGCGGCAACCTCCACAGTTGCTATGTACGTAAACGATGGAGTAATAACTTCGTCGCCTGGTTGTAAACCTAAGGCCATCATAGCTATTTGTAAGGCATCGGTACCATTTGCACAAGGAATACAATGTTTACTTTTATGGTAATCTGCTAAGTCTGTTGCAAAATCATTGACAACCTTTCCGCCAATAAACATAGAGCTTTCTAAAACACCAATAACTGCGGCATCTACTTCTGTTTTTATTTTTTGATACTGAGTTTTGGTATCAACCATTTGCAATGGTTTCATATGTAATTTTTAATGTGTGCAAAGATACGGTTTAGTGCCTAAAATATAAAGGCAGCAAAACGAATTGATTTGCCAAATAATACTTTGTATTTTAGTGTAAAAATTAACAGCTTGAATTTATTCTTTTACAATCTTTTTTTAGTGGGGTACACTTTTGGTATTCAATTAGCTTCGTTATGGAATGGTAAAGCAAAAAAATGGGTACTGGGGAGAAGAAGGTTAATGTATAATGTACGAAGTACGATGGAAAAAATTAACCACTCACCAATTATTTGGATGCATTGCGCAAGTGTTGGCGAGTTTGAACAAGGAAGACCAATTATCGAAAAACTAAAAGCTGAAAATAAAAACCTGACGATTGTTTTAACTTTTTTTTCGCCTAGTGGGTTCGAAGCTTGTAAAAACTATAAAGAAGCAGATGCCATTTTTTATTTACCTATGGATGGTAAAAAAAACGCTCAACAATTTTTAGATGCTTTACAACCTACTGTAGTTCTTTGGATAAAATATGAGTTTTGGTATTATTATTTACAAGCATTAAAGAATAGAAAAATTCCAACTATTTTAGTATCAGGAACATTTAGAGATAACCAACCTTTTTTTAAGTGGTATGGAAGTTTTTGGCAGCAAATGTTGCACTGCTTTTCATTTTTATTTTTGCAAAATGAGGAAGGGAAAGAGTTATTATCCTCCTTCCAACTAAACAATAAGTTAGTAGTAAATGGAGATACTCGTTTTGACAGAGTTTGTGCAGTTGCCGACAACTTTACCTCGTTACCTTTAATTGAAAAATTTTGTGGAGATAGTAAAGTTTTTATTGCTGGTAGCACTTGGGAAGAAGATGAAGAGAAGTTAATACATTATGTAAAAAAACATCCTCACATAAAATTTATTATTGTACCACATGAGGTAGATGAACAAAATATAAAAGATGTACAGAAAGAATTTCAACATTCAATTTTGTACTCACAACTTTCAACTGCCAATATTCAACATTCACCCTCCAATTGTCTTATTATTGATACAATAGGAATACTTAGTAGGTTGTATTACTATGCCGATGTAACATACGTTGGTGGAGGATTTGGAAGCGATGGTGTGCACAATGTATTAGAGCCAGCAGTATATAGAAAACCAGTTTTATTTGGCCCAGTTTATCAAAAATATATAGAGGCTGTTGATTTAATTAAATGTGGCGCAGCAATAACAATTATAGATGCGTTACACCTTGAAAAGTTGTTAGATAATTTATTTTTAAATGAAAATGAAAGGGAAAAAATGGGCATTTCAGCACAAAAATATGTAGAAGAAAATAAGGGGGCTACAGAAAAAATTGTAAACTATATTTACGAAAATCGTCTTTTAATTAATTGATTAAATTGTTGCACCACTTCTAATTTATCATTCCAGCCAATTTTAGTTTTCAATTCTCTTTGTATCCAATATTCTGCCTCTGCTAAAATGCTAAAACCATTAATGGTTTTTATACTACGTTCGTACATTGCCTCATCTCCTCTAAACAACTCGTTAATAAATAAAAATCGGTCATTAATGCCTATTGCTTTTTTTAATTCTCTAATGGGAACTTCAGTTAAGGTATCACCTAAATCTATTTTAGCTTGTTTTAATTTATCATTAACTGATGGGGTAGATGTAATTTGTTCGTTTATTTCTTTTTTAGTTTCAATAAAAGTTGGTTGTATTGTTTCTGTATCTTCTTCAAAAATAAGTTGTGGTTTATTTTTAACACTTATTTGCTGAAACGTTTCTGCATTTCGTTTTATTTCTTCTAGTTCAGCCTCAATTTCTGCTTCATCTACTTGTAAAATTTCAATCGTTTTTTCAGGTTCTACGATTACTAACAACTCTTCTTTTTTTACTGTAAAATCCTTATTATTAGGTAAGATGGATATGCTAATATTTCCAAAACTATTTGTATTAGTTAGGTTTTGTAAATGGTGCAGCTCTGCCTGTAACATTTGTGTAGCCAATAAAAGTTGCTCTGCCGAAGCACCTTCGGCAAATAAATCATTTATTTTTTTTAGGAGTGTCTCCACTCTTTCCATGATAAAGTATATTTTTGATGTCCTAAATAGTAAGAAAGTTAAATTATTACGTAAGTTACAAACTCAATTTAAAATAATAATATAAATGTTTATAGAACCTAACTTAAAAGGCGAACGCAGGGGGTGGATAGAAGTTATTTGTGGAAGTATGTTTAGTGGAAAAACCGAAGAATTAATTCGTAGACTAAAAAGAGTAAAAATTGCTAATTTAAAAGTAGAAATATTTAAACCTAGTATAGACGTTCGTTACGACGAAACAAAAATTGTAAGCCACGACACCAACGCTATTTTATCAACCCCAGTAGATAGTTCTCAATCTATTTTATTATTAGCCGAAGGAGTAGATGTTGTAGGTATTGATGAAGCTCAATTTTTTGATGCCGACATTGGAAATGTGTGTGAACAATTGGCTATGAAAGGGATACGAGTAATTGTTGCTGGGTTAGATATGGATTATTTAGGTAACCCCTTTGGACAAATGCCTAATTTATTGGCAAAAGCTGATTACATCACAAAACTTCACGCTATATGTATGCAATGTGGCAATATTGCCAATATTAGCTACAGAAAAAAAGCCGAAGGTCCACAAGTACTTTTAGGCGAAAAAGATATTTATGAACCAAGATGCAGGCATTGTGCTGGCATAAATAGCTAAAAACAAGTGACTTATATAAATTAGTAAAATTATTCATTATTCAATTACATAGTTTTAAAATATTCACTTACCTTTGCCGCCCAAAATAGTTCTTTTTAACCGCCAAAGCTCTGGCAAAAGCGGTAAATCAAGTGTTATTTAATTGGAAGTTTCCTTACAACTAGGGAACGTTATCACCAAAAAATAAAAAATAATGGCTAAAGAAATCACTGGCTATGTAAAACTCCAATGTAAAGGAGGGCAAGCCAACCCAGCTCCACCAATTGGGCCTGCCTTAGGTTCTAAGGGTATTAACATCATGGAGTTTTGTAAGCAGTTTAATGCTAGAACGCAAGACAAACAAGGCAAAGTAGTACCCGTTTTAATTACGGTATACGCCGACAAATCATTCGATTTTATTTTAAAAACCGCACCAGCTCCAGTACAATTACTAGAGGCAGCTAAACTTACAAGTGGAAGTAAAGAACCTAACCGTGATAAGGTAGGTAAAGTTACATGGGCACAAGTAGAAGAAATTGCAAAAGATAAAATGGCTGATTTAAACGCCTTTTCATTAAATAGTGCAATGAGTATGGTTGCAGGTACAGCTCGTAGTATGGGTATAACTGTTGACGGTAAAGCTCCTTGGGAAAATTAATTATTCATCAATCTTAATAAAAAACAACAATGATTACTAAAAAAAGAAAAGTTGCTAATACAAAGGTTGATGCTAATAAAGCATATTCCCTTAAAGAAGCAAGCAATCTTGTAAAAGAAATTAACTGTACAAAATTTGATAGCTCTGTTGATTTGCATATTAAATTAGGAGTAGATCCTAAAAAAGCAGATCAAGCAGTTAGAGGTACAGTATCCTTACCACACGGTACAGGTAAAACAAAAAAAGTATTGGTATTGTGTACACCCGATAAAGAAGCTGAAGCAAAAGAAGCAGGCGCCGATTTTGCAGGTTTAGATGAATTTATTGCAAAAATTGAAGGTGGATGGACAGATATTGATGTAATTGTAGCAACACCATCTGTAATGCCTAAAATGGGTAAGTTAGGTAAAATATTAGGTCCTCGTAACTTAATGCCAAACCCTAAAACAGGTACAGTTACTAATGATGTAGCAGGTGCTGTTAAAGATTTAAAAGGTGGTAAAATTGCCTTTAAGGTAGATAAAGTAGGGATTATACATGCTTCTATTGGAAGAGTAAGTTTTACACCAGAAAAAATTGCAGAAAATAGTCAAGAATTAATTAACGCCATTATGAAGTTAAAACCATCAACTTCTAAAGGTGCTTATTTACGTGGCTTAAGCATGGCTAGCACAATGAGTCCTGGTATTGTAATCGACACAAAATCTGTTCAAAACTAAAAAACCTCATCCATCCTCTCCAACCGAGAGGGATAGGTAAAAAAATATTTGTTATGACTAAACAAGAAAAACAAGAAGTGATAGAATTGCTTAAAGGCAAATTCTCTCAATACAATAATTTCTATATTACCGATACAGAAAGTTTATCAGTAGCACAGGTTACTAAACTTCGTAAAGTTTGCTTTGATAAGCAAGTAGAAATGAAAGTAGCTAAAAATACATTAATTAAAAAAGCGTTAGAAAGTATTGATAGTGAAAAATATGCAGGTGTATATGATAGCTTACATAAAGTAACCGCTTTATTATTTAGTGAAAACCCTAAAGAACCAGCTTTAATATTAACAGGGTTTAGAAAAGAAAGCAAAGGCGAAAAGCCAGAGCTTAAGGCAGCATTCATTAATGGTGATGTTTTTGTAGGAGATAATCAATTGAAAAATCTTACTCAAATTAAAACTAAAAATGAGCTTATTGGTGAAGTAATTGGATTATTACAAGCTCCAATACAACGTGTATTAGGTGCATTGCAAAATAAAGATGCCGCAAATGCAGCATCAGAAGTAGTTGCAGAAGTAGCTGAAACACCAGTAGCAGAAGTTGTTGCAGAAGCACCAGCGGTTGAAGTAGCTGCACCAGTTGCAGAAACTCCTGCGGCAGCAGAACCAACAGCAGAAGCTCCAGCGGCAGAATAAAATACCGTTAATCGGTAATCCGCTTAAACATATTAACGGATAAACCAATTAATAGGTTAACGTAGTAAAAAGGTAATTTTTTTTAATAACATATCCGCCGGAGTCAAAAACAATGAAGGCGGAAAAAATTTAAACAACATGGCAGAAATTAAAGCATTAGCTGAAAGCCTAGTAGGCTTAACAGTAAAACAAGTACAAGAGTTAGCAGAATTTTTAAAATCTGAGTACGGTATTGAACCAGCTGCAGCAGCAGTTGTAGTAAGTGCAGGCGGTGGCGATGGTGCTGCAGCAACAGAAGAAAAAACTTCGTTCAATGTAATATTGAAATCGGCAGGGGCTAACAAATTAGCGATTGTAAAAATCGTTAAAGAATTAACAGGTTTAGGACTTAAAGAAGCTAAAGATTTAGTGGATGGTGCTCCAAAACCAGTTAAAGAAGGTGTTGATAAAGCAACTGCAGAAGAAATTAAAACAAAATTAACTGAAGCTGGTGCTGAGGTTGAGATTGCTTAATTATACGCAGTTTTAATAGTACTAAAAGTCGAAAATTAAATTTTCGGCTTTTTTATTTGATTTTTTAAAAAAATATCTTACCTTTTGCTTCTAATATTATAAAAAACTTATTATAATGAAAAAAATAAACATCTTATTATTGTCGGTGATTCTCTCGGCGGTAATGTTTTCTTGCGAAAAAGCAAATTCAGATTTAGTTTCAACAAATACGACCTCTGCTTCTGGAAGTAGTGGTGGTGGTTCAACTGGCGGGGGTTCTGGAAGTGGCGGTAGTGGTGGTGTAACAGGTGGTGGTGGCGTTGTAACATCTCCAGGGTTTAGTGCTGGTTTTACAATTGGTGTTCCAGATTTATTTAATGTGTTTGAAAACAATACTGTAAAATTGGTAAGCGATGGTGGTGGTATTACAAGTTATTATTGGAATTTAGGAGATGGTCGTAAAAGTTTTGAAAAGTCTCCAGTAATTTCTTACCCAGCACATGGCTATTATACAATTAGTTTAACTGTTAAAGATGCTAATGGTAGGACTGAAACGTTATCTAAAGATTTAGGCATATTGTGCAACTTTGGAGGCGGTACAAGCGGAAATGGAAGTCATTAATTAAAATATAAAAAATAAAATTAAAGCCAAGTTGCATTAGCAACTTGGCTTTTTTGTGTAATATTCCCATATTGTTATACTATTGTATTTATTAATTAGTCTAACTGTTTATGGTATAATGCCTATTTAGCAGCTGTTTAGGCCAATGCAATTGAACTATTACAGATGTACAATCGGTATTATTCAACAAAGTATTTATTCGTATGTGGTTCATATAATTTCTTTATTAGAAAGTAGGTATAAGTGTAGGGGTAAATTTAAAGTGCAATATTGCACTTTTTAAAATACTCATTTCTCAAGATGTACACTAAATTTGCATTATCAAACATGTTATTTAAAAAATTATTTATGTTTAAAAAAATATTCATTGCCGTATTTGTTTTTACAGCTATAGGCAATAATTTATTTGCAAAAAATTTACAACCGTTAATAGACAGTACCGTTACTATAAAAGTAAAAGGAGTTACTTGTAGTAACGATTTAAAAACACTTAGCACAAACGTAAAAGAGTTAAAGGGTGTTAGCGAATGTAAGCCTGGTAAAGCAGGTGCAGTTTCTGTTTTTAAAGTAACGTATAACCCTGCAGTGGTGAACATAAAAGATATTCATAAAGCTTTTGAAAATACAGGTGGCTGTAGCGACCCTAACGATAGACCCTATAAAATAAAAAATTAATTCATGTTGAGGGTAGCTTGTATTCTTATTTTAGCTTTTCCACTAAATACAGTTGCTCAAACAATTTTGGGTAAAGTAGTTAATGCAAAAAATCAGCCACTTGCTGGGGCTACAATTAAATGGGTTAATAACACAAAAGGTATAATTGCTAAAGAAGATGGGAGTTTTGTACTCCTAAAAAATTCATCTTCCTCTAAGCTAGTGGCAAGCTATAGTGGTTATTTAAAAGACACCATTGATGTGGACAATTTAGATACAGTGCTTTTTATCTTAAAAGAAAAAAACAATTTGCAAGAAGTTTTAGTCATTGCAGAAAAAGCAGGTACCGTCCAATCTAACCTAAGCCTCATCAAAACAGAAATATTAACTTCGGTGGAGTTAAAAAAATCGGCTTGCTGCGATTTAGCTGGTTGTTTTGAAACACAATCTAGCGTACAACCACAAACAACAAATATTATTACCAACGCAAAAGAGTTAAGAATATTAGGCTTATCTGGTGTTTATAATCAAGTGCTGATAGACGGTTTTCCTATGATACAAGGGCTTACATTTACCTACGGTATTAGTGGTATTCCTGGAACGTTGGTTGACAATATTTATATTTCTAAAGGGGCAAATAGCGTTTTGCAAGGCCATGAAAGCATTAGCGGACAAATAAATGTAGAAACCAAAAAGCCCAACGCTAGCGAAAAATTATTTGCCAATATTTATGCAAATAGCTTTTTAGAAAAACATGTAAACTTAGCCACTAATTTTAAAGTAGGTAAATGGCATAGCCTTTTAGCTTTTCATATGGTTCAACCTGCTCTTAAAATTGATAGAGATAAAGATGATTTTTTAGACCTTCCCTTACTTACCAGATATATGGTAATGAATAAATGGAAAATAGGCAAAGAAAATGAGTGGGGATGGAGCAGCGAAGTTGCTGTTCGTTTTTTAAATGAAAAACGTACCGGCGGTCAAATATTTTTTAATCCATCCACACATAAAGGAAGTACAAGTGTTTATGGTAATACTGTAACCATTAATCAACCAGAAATGTGGGCCAAAACCAGCTATCGGTTAAATGATGTGCATCGTCTTACGTTATACACATCCACTTTTCATCAAAATCAACAATCGTATTTTGGCTCTTTGTCTTACACAGCAAAACAAACCAATGCATTTGTAAATGTGCAACACGAAGTAAAATTTTCCGAAACACATAATTTAAAATCGGGTATTAGCTTAAAGCATTTGCAACTTAATGAGGATATCTTTTTTACCGATAATACTCTTGCCAGAAATTATGATGGTAACTATAAGCGCAACGAGAATATTTTAGGCTTTTTTTCAGAAAATACGAGTAGCTTTTTAAAGGGCAAACTTACTTGGATAGTCGGTTTAAGAGTAGATAACCACAACCAATTTGGATGGAATGTAACGCCTCGTACTTTGTTAAAATACGACCCCACACCTAAACTTACCATTAGGGCAAATATTGGAACAGGTTGGCGTACCGTAAATTTATTTAGCGAAAATATTGGTCTACTAGCAAGCTCAAGAAATATTGTTTTTGTAGAAGCGTTAAAACCAGAAAAAGCCTTAAACACAGGCATTAATATCACAAAAAAATTCGAAGGAAAAAATGCATCAGGTTATATTAGTTTGGATTATTATCGAACTAATTTTCAAAACCAAATATTTCCTGATTATGATACTGACCCAACAAAAGCATTTATAAAAAACTTTACAGGTAAAAGTATTAGCAATGGTTTTCAAACAGATTTTTTTATAAAATTTTATAAGCGATACGAGTTTAAAGCAGGCTATAATTTTTTAGATGTGTACAGGGTTAATAATAATAACACTAAAGAAGTGTTACCCTTTAACCCCCGCCACAAAGTATTAACAACATTTAGCTATAAACCAATTACTAATAAATTTCATGCAGATGTAAATATTCATTTCTACGGACAACAACGTTTACCCAATACAAAATCAAACCCTGCGGCTTACCAGCGCCCCGATTTTTCAAAAGCATATACCACTGCAAATGCACAACTAACCTCTATTTTTAAAACTTTAGAACTATACGGTGGTTGCGAAAACATGTTTAACTTTCGTCAAAATAAACCCATTAATAGTTGGCAAAACCCTTTCGGCCCTTATTTTGATATATCTTCGGTATGGGGCCCAACAAGGGGTAGAGAGTTTTATATGGGGGTACGGTGGAAACTTAAATAGAAATCAGCAAAGAAAAAATTGAAGTAAAATAAGTAGGTATTTGCCTCCTCAATTATCAAATAATATTAATATGTTTCGGGTGAGTATCAAAAACCTTTCCAAAAAGCTAAAGTTGTGTAAAAACTACTCATAAATCTCAAATAAAATACTTACCTTTGCCGTCCTTATAATTTAGGGTTAGTGGCTATAGTTGCTAAATGCCTGAAAAATAGGGGTCTTCTGCACATTAAAACGTTTTATTACAAATATGTCTGCAACAAAAAAAGCACCTGCTGAGCGTCACAATTTTGGAAAAGTTGAACTCGTAGCAGAGCAACCCGACTTGCTAGGAATTCAAATTCAATCTTTTAAAGATTATTTTCAGTTAGAAACTACGCCAGATAAGCGTAATGTTGAGGGTTTATTTCGTGTATTTAAGGAGAATTTCCCTATTACCGATACCCGTAACATTTTCGTATTGGAATTTTTAGATTACTTCGTTGATCCTCCACGTTACTCAATTGATGAGTGTATTGAAAGAGGTTTAACCTACGCCGTACCACTTAAAGCAAAATTGCGTTTAAGTTGTAACGATGAGGAGCATGTGGATTTCCAAACCATTGTACAAGATGTGTTTTTAGGAAATATTCCTTACATGACGCCTAGAGGTACTTTTGTAATTAATGGAGCAGAACGTGTAGTTGTTTCTCAATTACATCGTAGCCCAGGAGTATTCTTTGGTCAATCGGTACATCCTAACGGTACAAAAATTTATAGCGCAAGGGTAATTCCTTTTAAAGGGGCTTGGATGGAGTTTGCAACCGACATTAATAATGTAATGTTTGCATACATCGATCGTAAAAAGAAATTCCCTGTAACAACCTTGTTACGTTCAATAGGTTTTGAAACCGATAAAGACATTCTTGAATTATTTGGAATGGCTAACGAAGTTAAAGCCGATAAAAAATCGCTAAAAGATTGCGTAGGCAAGCGTCTAGCTGCAAGGGTATTACGTACATGGGTAGAAGATTTTGTGGATGAAGATACAGGAGAGGTTGTTTCTATAGAACGAAATGAAATTGTTTTAGAAAGAGATACTGTTTTAGATGAAGATAATATTGCCACTATTTTAGAACTTGAAATTAAAAGTGTATTCATTCAAAAAGAAGAGGTGAGTGGCGATTATGCAATCATCTATAACACCTTAAATAAAGATACGAGTAACAGTGAATTAGAAGCGGTACAACACATCTATAAGCAATTAAGAGGTTCAGATGCCCCAGATGATGAAACGGCAAGAGGTATTATTGATAAATTATTCTTTAGCGATAAGCGTTATGATTTAGGTGAGGTTGGTCGTTATAAAATTAACCGCCGCTTAGGGTTAAATTTTCCTATTACCAAAAAAGTATTAACTAAAGATGATATTATTGCCATCATTAAAACATTGGTACAATTAACTAATGGTAAAAGCGAGGTTGATGATATTGATCATTTAAGTAATAGAAGAGTACGTACAGTAGGGGAGCAATTATATGCTCAATTTGGTGTTGGTTTAGCCCGTATGGCCCGTACCATTCGTGAAAGAATGAACGTAAGAGACAATGAAGTATTTACCCCAGTAGATTTGATTAATGCAAGAACATTATCTTCTGTTATCAACTCCTTCTTTGGTACATCTCAGTTATCTCAATTCTTAGATCAAACAAATCCATTATCAGAAATAACGCATAAGCGTCGTATATCTGCCCTTGGGCCCGGAGGTTTAAGTAGAGAGAGAGCTGGTTTTGAAGTTCGTGACGTTCACTATTCTCATTACGGTCGTTTATGTACCATTGAAACACCAGAGGGTCCAAACATTGGTTTGATATCTACCTTGTGTGTGCATGCTAAGATAAATGATATGGGCTTTATAGAAACCCCATATCGTAAGGTAACCGAGGGTAAAGTAGATATGAAAAAAATTACTTTCCTAAGTGCCGAAGAAGAAGATACCGCAAAAATTGCCCAGGCAAATATTGATATTGATGAAAAAGGAAACTTTGTTGATGACAGAATTAAGAGTCGTCAAACAGGTGATTTTCCTATTTTAGATAAAGAAGAGGTAGAATATATGGATGTTGCACCAAACCAAATTGTTGGTTTAAGTGCTTCATTAATTCCGTTCCTTGAGCATGATGATGCTAATAGAGCCTTGATGGGATCTAATATGCAACGTCAAGCTGTTCCATTAATTAAGCCAGAAAGCCCAATTGTAGGTACTGGTTTAGAAGGAAAAGCAGCAAGAGATGCAAGGATTCAAGTACATGCTGATGGTGATGGTGTGGTAGAATATGTTGATGCTAACGAAATACATGTTCGTTACAAGCGTAACGAAATACAACAATTGGTAAGTTTCGAAGAAGATTTAGTTATTTATAAATTAACAAAATTTGTTCGTACAAACCAAGAAACTACCATCAACTTACGCCCTGCAGTTATCAAAGGTCAAAAAGTTGCCGAAGGCGATTTCTTAACCGAAGGTTACGCAACAAAGGCTGGAGAATTAGCTTTAGGTAGAAACATGAAAGTTGCCTTTATGCCTTGGAAAGGATACAACTTTGAAGATGCGATTGTAATAAGTGAGAAAGTAGTAAAAGAAGATTTATTTACAAGTATTCATATTGGTGAGTATGAGGTAGAGGTTAGAGATACTAAATTAGGAGAAGAGGAATTAACAGCCGACATTCCTAACGTAAGTGAAGAGGCTACTAAAGATTTAGATCAAAATGGTATAATTCGTATTGGTGCCCACATTAAAGAAGGGGATATTATTATTGGCAAAATAACTCCAAAAGGCGAAAGTGATCCTACGCCAGAAGAGAAATTATTACGTGCTATTTTTGGGGATAAAGCTGGTGATGCTAAAGATGCATCTTTAAAAGCATCAAGTGGTACAGAAGGTGTGGTAATTGATAAAAAATTATTCCAACGTGCTAAAAAAGATAAGAACACTAAAGTAAGAGAAAAAGCACAATTAGAAAAGATTGAAAAAGTTCATGAAAAAAATGAAATAGATTTATTAGAATTATTAATTAGCAAACTACAAACCTTATTGAAAGATAAGATTAGCGCAGGTGTTAGCAATAATTTTGGTGAAATATTAATTGGTAAAGGAGCTAAGTTCAATCCAAAAAATTTAGGCAATATCGATTACTTAAATGTTAATCCATTAGGATGGACAGGCGATGCAAAAATTGATGAATTAATCAACGTTTTATTGCATAACTACAGTATTAAATTTAACGAAGAGTTAGGTAGATATAAAAGAGAGAAATTTAATATTTCAATTGGAGATGAATTGCCAACAGGCGTATTAAAATTAGCTAAAGTATACTTAGCCGTTAAACGTAAGTTGAAGGTGGGTGATAAAATGGCCGGTCGCCATGGTAACAAAGGTATTGTAGCAAAAATTGTACGTGCCGAGGATATGCCTTTCTTAGAAGATGGAACACCAGTTGATATTGTATTGAATCCATTGGGTGTACCTAGTCGTATGAACCTTGGACAAATTTACGAAACCGTATTAGGTTGGGCTGGCGAAAAATTAGGGATGAAGTTTGCAACACCAATTTTTGATGGTGCATCTGTTGCCGAAATTGAAGAGCAAATAACTAAAGCAGGTTTACCAAAGTTTGGTCATACTTATTTATACGATGGAGAAACTGGCGAACGCTTTGATCAAAAAGCAACCGTTGGTATTATTTATGTAATTAAACTTCACCATATGGTGGATGATAAGATGCATGCTCGTAGTATTGGGCCATACTCTTTAATTACACAACAACCATTGGGCGGTAAAGCACAATTTGGTGGTCAGCGTTTTGGAGAGATGGAGGTATGGGCATTAGAGGCTTATGGAGCTAGTAACATTTTGCAAGAGTTGTTAACGCTTAAATCCGATGATATTATTGGTAGAGCAAAAACATACGAAGCAATTGTAAAAGGCGATAATATTCCAAAAGCAGGTATTCCTGAATCATTCAATGTATTAGTACATGAATTAAGAGGATTAGGATTAGATCTTAAATTTGAATAAAACCCCCTCTACCCTCTGAGGGGAGAACTGGGTTCATTTTATTCAAATTGTAATAAAACAATAGTCTATTTAAATTTAAAAACTTCTTAAGCCCCTTTAGGGGTTTGGGGTAAATTTTAATTATCATATGGCATTCAAAAAAGAAAACCGTCCAAGACCAAGCTTTTCTCAAATCACCATTGGGTTAGCATCTCCGGATAGTATTTTAGAAAAAAGCTATGGCGAAGTTTTAAAGCCAGAAACCATTAACTACCGTACTTACAAGCCAGAAAGAGATGGTTTGTTTTGCGAAAGAATTTTTGGCCCTGTAAAAGATTACGAATGTGCTTGCGGAAAGTATAAGCGTATACGTTATAAGGGTATTGTGTGTGATAGATGTGGAGTAGAAGTAACCGAAAAGAAAGTTCGTAGAGAAAGAATGGGGCACATTAAATTAGTAGTTCCCGTAGTACATATTTGGTATTTTAAATCGTTACCAAATAAAATTGGCTACTTATTAGGCATGAGTTCTAAGAAGTTAGAAACCATTGTTTATTACGAACGTTTTGTAGTAATACAAAGTGGTATTCGTGCCGATAAAGGACAAAATTATAGCGATTTATTAACTGAAGAAGAGTATTTAGATATTTTAGATACCCTTCCAAAAGATAATCAACATTTGCCTGACGAAGACCCAAATAAGTTTATAGCTAAAATGGGTGCCGAAGCAGTGCATGATATGTTACAACGTTTAGATTTAGATCAATTAAGTTTTGATTTACGTAACGCAGCAGCTAACGAAACATCTCAACAACGTAAAGCAGATGCCTTAAAGCGTTTAAGCGTTGTAGAAAGTTTCCGTGATGCTAATACAAGAATTAATAACAGACCAGAGTGGATGGTAATGCGATACATACCAGTAATACCACCAGAGTTGCGTCCATTAGTCCCATTAGATGGTGGACGTTTTGCATCAAGCGATTTAAATGATTTATACCGTAGGGTAATTATTCGTAATAATCGTTTAAAGCGTTTATTAGAAATTAAAGCACCAGAAGTAATTTTACGTAATGAAAAACGTATGCTTCAGGAGGCTATTGACTCGTTGTTTGATAACAGTCGTAAATCAAATGCTGTAAAAGCAGAAGGTGGCAGACCGTTAAAATCATTGAGTGATGTATTAAAAGGTAAGCAAGGACGTTTCCGTCAAAACTTGTTGGGTAAACGTGTGGATTACTCTGGTCGTTCGGTAATTGTAGTAGGACCAGAATTAAAAATGCATGAGTGTGGTTTACCAAAAGATATGGCTGCCGAATTATTTAAGCCATTTATTATTCGTAAACTAATTGAAAGAGGGATAGTAAAAACGGTTAAGAGTGCACGAAAATTAGTTGATAAAAAAGAAGCTATTATTTGGGATATTTTAGAGAATATTTTGAAAGGTCATCCGGTAATGTTGAACAGAGCCCCAACCCTTCATAGATTATCTATTCAAGCCTTTCAGCCAAAATTAATTGAAGGAAAAGCAATTCAATTACATCCATTAGTAACTACGGCCTTTAACGCCGATTTTGATGGTGACCAAATGGCGGTGCATGTACCTTTAAGTAGTGCAGCAATTTTGGAAGCTCAGTTATTAATGCTTTCTAGTCACAATATTTTGAACCCACAGAATGGTACGCCAATTACCCTTCCATCTCAGGACATGGTATTAGGGTTGTATTACATTACTAAGGGCAAAAAATCTACACCAACAGAAAAAGTAAAAGGCGAAGGAAAAGCATATTATAGTGCAGATGAAGTTATCATTGCTCACAACGAAAAGCAATTAGATCTTCATGCAAATATTAGAGTAAAAGTAAATTTCCGTAATGCTGATGGTACTTTAACCTTTAAACTTATTGAAACAACTGTTGGTAGAGTAATCTTTAACCAACATGTGCCAAAAGAAGTAGGTTTTGTAAATGCACTATTAACTAAAAAAGCATTAAGAGAAATTATTGGGAATATTTTAAAATGGACTAGTGTACCAGTTACCGCTAAATTTTTGGATGATATTAAAACCCTTGGATACCGTATGGCATTCCGTGGTGGATTATCCTTTAATATTAACGACTTAATTATTCCTGATGTTAAGCAATTATTGATTGACAATGCACAGGGAGAAGTAAGTGAAGTGTGGGATAACTACAACATGGGACTTATTACGAATAACGAACGTTACAATCAAATTATTGATATTTGGAGTAGGGTAGATACTAAAGTAACCGAAACATTAATTACAGAATTAGCAAACGATAAACAAGGCTTTAACTCGGTTTATATGATGCTAGATAGTGGAGCAAGGGGTAGTAAGCAACAAATTAAGCAGCTTGCAGGTTTAAGAGGTTTGATGGCTAAGCCAAGAAAATCTGGTTCATCTGGAAGTGAGATTATTGAAAACCCAATTTTAGCAAACTTTAAAGACGGTTTAAGTGTATTGGAATATTTCATTTCTACGCATGGTGCTCGTAAAGGTTTGGCGGATACGGCTTTAAAAACAGCTGATGCTGGTTACTTAACTCGTAGGTTGGTTGACGTTGCACAAGATGTAGTAATTAATGAGGAAGATTGTGGCACATTACGTGGTATTGCAACTTCGGCATTAAAAGATAATGAAGATGTAATAGAACAATTATCGGATAGAATTGAGGGGCGTATGTCCTTGCATGATGTTTATCACCCATTAACTGAAGCGTTAATGATTAAGGGTGGAGAAGAGATAAGTGCAGATATGGCAAAAGAAATTGAAGAGAGTGGCATTGAAACTGTTGAAATACGTAGCGTACTAACTTGCGAAAGCAAACGTGGAGTATGTGTTAAATGTTATGGTAAAAATTTAGCTAGTGGTATTTTAGCACAACGAGGCGATGCTGTTGGTATTATTGCTGCACAAAGTATTGGTGAGCCTGGTACACAGTTAACCTTACGTACTTTCCATGTGGGTGGTGTGGCTGGTTCCGCTTCGGTAGAGAGTACAATGCCTGCTAAATTTGATGGTACTATTCAATTTGATGGTTTACGTACCGTAAATACTGAAGATAATGAAGGCAAAAAAGTACAAATAGTAATTGGTCGTACTGGTGAGGTAAGAATTATGGATGTTAAAAACGATCGTTTATTAATAACCAATAATGTTCCTTACGGTGCTACTTTAAATGTAAAAGACGGACAAAAAGTTACTAAAGGTGATGTTATTTGTACTTGGGATCCATTTAACAATGTAATTGTTGCAGAAACTGCTGGAGCTATTAAGTTTGATGCGTTAATTGAAGGTATTACTTACCGTGATGAAGCAGATGAACAAACTGGCCATAGAGAAAAAGTAGTTATCGAAACAAAAGATAAAACTAAATTGGCTTCTATCCTTTTAGAAGGTAAAGAAAAGAAAACCTATAACTTACCAGTAGGCTCTCATATTGTTGTAGAAGAAGGCGATGATGTAAGAAGTGGTCAAGTGCTTGTAAAAATTCCTAGAGTACTAAGTAAATTAAAAGATATTACTGGAGGTTTACCAAGAGTAACGGAATTATTTGAGGCAAGAAACCCAAGTAACCCTGCGGTGGTTTGTGAAATTGATGGTGTTACCACTTTTGGTGTTATTAAAAGAGGAAACAGAGAAATAATTGTAGAAGCAAAAGATGGTGTAGTACGTAAATATTTAGTTCCATTAAGTCGCCAAATTTTGGTGCAAGATGGCGACTTTGTAAAAGCTGGTGCTCCATTAAGTGATGGTCAAACAGCTCCTGCAGATATTTTAGCTATTAAAGGTCCATTTGCAGTACAAGAGTATGTGGTAAACGAAATACAAGAGGTTTATCGTTTGCAAGGGGTAAAAATTAATGACAAGCATGTAGAAGTTATTGTTCGTCAAATGATGCGTAAGGTAACTATTGAAGATGCTGGAGATACTATATTCTTAGAAGGAGATACAGAAGATAAATTAGATTTTAACACAGAGAACGATGCTATTTTTGATAAAAAAGTAGTAACGGAGCATGGAGAAAGTACTAAGCTAAAAACTGGTCAAATTGTAACGCTTAGAGATATTAGAGAAGAAAATTCTATACTACGAAGAGCGGATAAGAAATTAGTAGAATACAGAGATGCTTCGCCAGCAACAAGTAGCCCATTGTTATTAGGAATTACTAAGGCATCGTTAGGTACACAAAGTTGGATTTCTGCGGCATCGTTCCAGGAAACAACCAAGGTATTAAGCAGTGCTGCAATACAAGGTAAAACCGATTTAATGTTAGGCTTAAAAGAAAACGTTATTACAGGTCATCATATACCAGCAGGTACAGGCTTACGTGAATTTGAAAATATGATTGTAGGTAGTAAGGAAGAATACGAATTGCTTCAAACAACTAAAGAAGCAATGAGTTTTGATGACGAAGAGTAAAATTTAAAATTTAATTTTATATAAGGAGTAAGACTAAAATCTTACTCCTTTTTTATTGAAAATTTAGGCACTACAGCTGGCATCTATTTTCATAAACGTTACAATTGTAAAAGTGTAGGTATAAACACTCCGTATGTTTATTTTGGATAAATTGTATAAAAACGTATATTTGCAATCCAAAAATTGGCTTCGTAGCTCAGCTGAATAGAGCGTCTCACTACGGATGAGAAGGTCTTAGGTTTGAATCCTAACGAGGTCACCAATATACTTTCAGTACATAACGTATTCCCTATAAATCATTGATTTATGGGGAATTTTGTTTCGCTAACTTTCGTTAAACAACGCTTTTCGTCGGATTTTACTTCACCATTTTTTCACCAAAGAGCCGATTTTCACCTAAGTCTTTAAAAAAATGAAAAAAGTAAAAATGATGTTCTACCAGAACTTAGCAAAAAAAAGTGCTAAAACAATGGAAGTGCCAAATTATTGAGTGCCTCCACGGTAAGCGTGAGGTGACTTAATTGGCATTGCCTCGTGATAGTGCTGTTTTCCTTCTATTTTTCGAGTGCGCCTTTTGCATATGGATTATAATCTTCAAAATACATTTCAAATCCATTAGGAATAATACCAACATTCCTACAAATTTCAAGAAATCTCAGTTTATCTTTTTTCGCTATTTTCATTAAACTTTCAAAAATCTCTGGAGGTAATCTTTCTAATACCCTTTCCACAGCTTTGTTTGCCGTTAATGCATAACTTACCGAATCTTTTGATTTGTATACTTTTAAAAACTGAATAAATTTATTTTTATCATTTTTTAAAAATTCTACTAATTCATGATTACCTTCTTTTACAATTATGGAATCAGTACTAGATAATTTTTCAATGGTTATATTTAATTTTTTTGCTTCATCTTCTGCATCAACCAACCATTGAGGTTTGGGAGGCGCTACGTAGAAGGGTTTTTCAGGAGGATTACCACAACTTGTTAAGAATATAACCAATAAAATTGTAACTAACTTTTTCAGAGTTGTAATAAATTTAATATAAATCTACGGTCTATTTTTCAACACGACAAATTCTCATTTAAAAGCAACCTCACAAAATTGTTTTCCCTTGGGTGTATACTATTGTAATTACCAAGTTTGCTTTGATAATTGGAAACATCCCAAATAATACATTTTGAAGAAGGCGTTCCAAGTATTTTGCCCAAGCTTTCTAAACAGAATCAAATCTAATAAGAAGTATCAACTTTAATTTCGCCATCTGTTAATTCAGCATTTTTTACTTTACCAAGTAAATGTGTAGAATCAAATAAACTCCAAATATGCCAAATTTTACGCCATTTACCAGTTAAATTAGCAACATGTACTGGGTTCGTTACATCAATATTTAATACACTAAACCAGTTATACATTGCGTTTCTAAAATTGTTACTTCTAAACAAAATTTTATAATCATCATCGGTTAATTTAGGAACTAGAATATCATCTAATGTATATTTTCTGGAAGATTTGTCATATTTCAGTTTACCTGCTTCTGCCATTTTTTCTAAATCACTACTTAAGAATTCTTCAAATTGAAATTTTTCAGTTGTTAGATTGGCAACAGTATTAATTTTCGAACCACCACCATTACAAGAGGCGAAAATGATAAGAAAAAAAAGCAACTTTTTCATGTTGTAATAAATTTAATATAAATATAAGGTCTATTTTTCAACACGACAAATTCTCATTTAAAAGCAACCTCACAATATTGTCTTGCCTTTCGTGTAATTGATAGTATTCCTGAACCCCACTTTTAGTTGATTTTAAAACTTAAATTTTTTTAGTTGTACTTCTTTAGGCAAAATAAATATAGATGGGGTTATAGTAATAGCCATATCTCTAGAATCGCCTCTTGCACAAAAATTTTAAATAAAGTTATTGGGCAAATGATAGAGATGAATAGTTTAACGTATGCTACAGATGAGTTAAGTTAAATAAATTCTATACTTTCTATTTCTAGTTCAAAAGAGCCTTCCCTTTTTTCATTGGTAGAAATTCCAATTCTTACTATACTCTCTAAAATTTTATTGTTAGTTTTATTGCCGGTTGGTTCACCAATTACTTCTTCTATAAAATCAGTAAGGTTTAAGGAAACTGTTTCCCATTTATTTATTTCTTTAGCCTTAAAGTCATTCTTATATGCAGCCTCATACCATCTACGACTATTCTCTAGCGTAAACGAATATTTTTGACTGGTGGATCTAAATTTTATTTTTACAGTTTTATATTGCGATAAATCAACCTTACCGAAAGTTGATTTTGTTGAAACAAAACCACCACGGTTTTCTAATGAAACAAACCCTTTAACAATAATTGAAGTGGTATCATATTTAAGTTGGGCCTCCGATAATCCACCCATTACATTATCGCTTAGTATTACCCAATTGGTAGTTCTGTTTGTAGAAGTGCCAAAATCTATTTTATAAGGTTTATCGGAAGTAAGCATAAATAGCGGCAAAAGCAAGGATAAAATTTTCATGTGTGTATCTTTTCATCAATAACAATTAAAGCAAGATATAGTTCTGCATTTGTTTCCTTTTAAAATTTATTTATTTTTTTTAACTTGTAATTTCCCAATAAAATATATACGCATTTAAACCCATGTAAAATATTGCTGGCAAAGAAATCCAGAGACTATCTTTCAACTTAACTCTTACAATTAAACCAAGCAACATTAATAGGGCAAGTCCACCAGAAGATATTAATAAAACAGGTTTAAATAATAAACCTACTAATAGCCCAATAGCACCCAAAATTTCTAGGATAATTGTCAAAAGTCCTAATTTCTCTAATTTGAAGCGTTTAAATTCACTTTTCATATGAGGTGAAATGAAGTATGATATAGAATATGCTAAAAATGATAAACTTGAAATTAAAACACTCGAAATAAATAAATAATTCATAGCTAAATTATATCTAATGAAACTAATACAATGAAAACACATAAAATCAAGAAAAATAATGAGGGTAAGCGTTTAAAAAATGGATTTTTTATTTTGAAATGGAAATATTGAGCAGCTAACATAAAAAAGCCCATAAGAATAGAAGGAATAAGAATTAATAATGGATACCAAATTCCTACGATTAATAAAGTTGCCAGAGAAATTTTAGATGCTCCTACAAAGGTTCGGATTAAATCACTTAGTCCAAATTCTTTAAATTCTTTAATGATTACATCATATCGTAAAATCCAAACATAGGCAACTGATGTTGCTACAACAATTTGTGCCAAAAGAAGGAAAGTTGTCATTTTTTATTTTTTTTTAGTTGTGGTTTCTGTTACGTCCTACATATCGAGAAATTCGCCTTTATTATATTTCAAAACATAAAATTAATCAATCAGTTAGTTTCAAGTTAGCAACTTCGCTCAAGCATGACGCCCAACGTTTTCGGGGCTTGCGTTCGGCGGGCTTTCGGAGCCTCTCCTGTCTAAACGCACCCAAGTTTATTTACTGCTTAATGTTTATATTCCCTCGTCTGCCCGCTGACGCAATTGTCCCGTGTTATAAGGATGTGCGCCACACAGAGTTTTTGTCGGTGCTATTATTAAATTTGATGTGAATAAGAATCTTCGTCCGGATATAGTTTTGAACTGTTTAGATTTGTATGAATACCATTTTCGTCAATGTCTATGTAATATATTTCGTCTGGTTTGATTTTATTTAATAATTCAATACGCTTACTAATTACAACTAAAGCGTCAGGATAACTTTGAGTTAAATTATGTTCGTCAAAATACCTTTTAGCGATTTTATGTCCCTTGTGGAATGTCCTGATAATTATTTGTTGAAACTTTTGCATAATATTTTTGTCTTTGAAATTATTCGTCTAGTCTTTTTGTTGTCATTTTGCAAATTCAATGTTGGCGGCAGTTTAATTTCGTTACACAGTTAATTAGTTTCTAGCTTATTCTCCACCAATTCACTTCTGTCAAAGCTTTTAACAAAGAAAAAGTGGTAAACATTTATGTTGCCACTTAGTCCTCCAGATTCGGAAACTGGGAATGCATTCAATAATTTCCAACCTTTTCCACCTAAATAATTTAAGGCATCCACGGTTGACTTGAATTTTTTAACTTTTCCAGACACTTCATCTTTAATCCTGGTATCTTTAAAACTAAAAAGACTTCTTCCTTCGCCGAAGTCAATGTCAATTGTAATTTTGTTTGAGAATAGTCTTCCTTGCGAGGTCATTTCACAGAATTGGTCAATCCTCGCAGTGTCTGATTGTGCAAATGACAACATTGGAATAGATGTTAAGAAGATAAATGTCAATCGCTTAAGTAGGTTTACTTTTTTGTGGTTCATAGTTATTTTATTTTGGGTTGTTTTAGGAAGGTTTCTACCTTAAACATACCTATTTTTTTTACATATCCAGTTTTTCGTTTTCAGTTTATTTTGTAGTGATACGTGAGGGTAATTGCACATAACACAATATTACACGAAACCCCCACTTTTTGGGTAGCTGATGTTACGGGCATAATTTATTTTACGCCCTCTATTAATGCCTTAACACAATTGTCATACTCAATTAACAAATCAGGATTTTGGTTCTTTTCTCTTGTGTAGAGTATGTATGGTTGCATTTTTTTATTAAACTTTATAAATGAAGTACCCATAAACCTTTTGATTACATACTTGTCATAAACTCCAATGTTGTAACCAATACTTATATCTTCAAAAATATTAAGCTGTTTTTTAACCTCATTATGTAAAGCGGTATCAGAAATAATGATATTTATTAAACTATCACTATCGTTGATGTATTTAATTCTTTTATTAATCGCACTTATGTGGCTTTTGTCTCTTGCTTCTAGTGAATGAAGAGTTTCAACTTTTTTTTGCCATTCATCTTGATGTTTTTGCGTCTGAACAGACCATATTATACTAAACAAAATACTTATTGCAGCTAATACTTCAAAAATTAATTTGTAAGAAAACGTCGTTTTTATCATAATCTTGTTTTTATATAATTTTATTTAATAAACCCGATTTAAAAGTAGGTTTTTCTTTTCATTCATTTGATTCGTTTATTTCAAATCAAAAACATTTCCATGATATAAATGAATGAAATTGAAACTTAGATTTTAATCTGTACTCTTTTTTGGTGGAGATTTTACAGATAATTATTTCAATTTAAGAATTTTATAGCACAATTTATGAAGCCGATACTATAATATTTTCCAGCCATGTTTGCATCCACCACATCGTTGTTTGTGCAGCTCGAACCAAAGTGCAGCAATGCAAACAGCCGAAGTTTGAACGTCAAGCCCGGCTTGTACAAAACCCAATGTAGTGCGTTCGTGGCTCTAATCCAACTTATCTTCAGCGTTTATGTTCAACTGTTGAATAGTTTTTTTTGCAACTAGCTATCTAAAAAATTACTTTACAAAACTCTCTTTCATCTTTTCCATTAAACCACTTTGTAGCATACGCTGTGCTGTTACTAACATATTTTTAAAAGCTGTTGCGCAACTTATACCGTGGCCAATAATTACTGGTTTGGCTACACCAAGTATGGGTACACCACCATAAATTTCAAAGTTAAAACGGTTAAAATGTTCATCATTTAAGCCTCTACGTTTGGCAATATCGTAAATGCTTTCGGCTAATTTTAACACCACATTTCCAGTAAAGCCATCGCATACCATTACCTCGGCTTTTGCGGTTAAAATATCTCTGCCTTCTATATTACCCTTAAAATTTAATTGCGTATTTTCTTTTAAAAGTGGGTAGGTGGCTTGTGCTAATAAATTGCCCTTGCCTTCTTCCTCGCCAAGGTTTACTAACCCTACCTGCGGATTTTGGAACCCTAAAATATATTTGCTAAAAAGACTACCTAGTACCGCAAATTGGTTTAGGTTTTCGGGTTTGCTATCGGCATTAAGCCCAACATCTACTAGTAAACCTAACTTTCCATCTTCTCTGGGCATGTAGGCCCCAATAGTTGGGCGTAGTACACCGGGTATAGTTTTAATGCTAAATAGTGCACCCACCATCATTGCACCAGTGTTACCTGCACTTATAAACGCATCTGTTTTTGCTGTTGCTAATAAATTAAAACCTAGGGCTATAGATGATTGTTGTTTTTCTTTTAATGCCTTTGTGGGGTGTTCGTTCATTTCAATTACTTGCTGGGCATGTACAATCGTGTACGTACCAGTGGGTAAGGGGTTAGATAGTATGCACTCCTCAATTTGTGGCTGATTACCTATTAAGGTTAGATGAATATCGGTGGGGTTAGTTGCTAAATATTCTGCTACGCCTTTTACAGCTTGTAGTGGGGCATAGTCGCCTCCCATCATGTCTAAAGCAATATTCATTATAGATTGGTATTAATTAATACTACAAACATACGTAGGGTAGGGGTAAAAAAAAATTCTAAGTGTTAAATTCAATTAAGAATCTATCACTTAGAACATAAAGCCATACGGCAAAATATTATTATGCTTTTAGCGGAGCTTTCTCTGCTACTAATTTTCCTTTGTAATACAACTTTCCTTCGCTTACGTGAGCACGGTGGCGTACATGTGTTTCGCCAGTAGTACTGTCTACACTTAAAGTAGTTTCTACTGCCTTGTAATGTGTTCTTCTTTTTGCACTGCGTTGTTGACTATGTCGCCTTTTTGGATTTGGCATATCTGTAAATTTTAATTTTTAGTATTATTGTTTTTTACTTTTCGTTTTTTTAAACTGCTCTAATCCTTGCCAAATATCGTTAGCAGGTATTTCTACAGCATTTTGTACCATTGCTTTTAGTTTATCTAAAACTTCTTTATTGCACAATGGACCCCCAACTGTTGCACACATTTTTTGGGTAGGAAAACTCAATTGTACAAATTCATAAATCCACTCGGCCACATCAATGTGGCTTTCGGTTTTAGAAATATACTGTACATCAGGGTCTTCCTCTTGTGCATTCATTTCATCGGGGTTGTCAACTAATTTTACTAGCATGTTAAACTCATCCCAAATATCTAAGGGTAATGGATTTCCACACCTATCGCAATCTGCAGTTGCTTTGCCACCAATTTCAAATTTAAGTAGCATAAAACTACTTTTTTTATCAATTTGCAGCTTTACATTTGCCGTGCAATTCGTAAAATCTGTTGCTCCTTTATCTACAAAGAACTTGTCGCCCACCTCATATTCATACTCATGTATTCCGGGCTTTAACCCCACAAAAGCTATTTCAAAAATCCGCTTATTAGCCATTACGGTTTGTTTAAAGGACGGCAAAGGTAGGGAGTTTTTTGCAGTTTTATATAAAAAACTCACAAAATATTGAGTGTTTCTTACATTTTTTGAAGTTTTTAGTGGTTTATATAAAAATGGGATAAAAAACTGGCTTTACACTATTCAATAAAGTACATTTTTAAGTTTAAAGCAATAGACAACGCTTGGCAATTGGGTGATGGTTACTCTTACTATTTTTAGGCATTTAAGGTCTTATACTTTACTTGTTATAAGTTGATGTGTATCTATCAAAATAAGGATCTCACAATGCAACTGAGAATACAAAGAATTTATGTACAGTGGTTATTTCTGCTTTGTGACCTTTGTGGTTTGTATAAAATAAAAAAATATCAATTTTGAGACAGTTTGTTTCTTTATTTTTTACGTTTTGGTATATTGCTTAGTCATCCTTTTTTAATACTTTTATTTAGTTATGGCTTTTAAGAAAAATAGAATTATTTTTTTACTATTACTGTTAATTGCCTTTTTTGTTAAATGGTACTCCTCTAACAGTAATTGGGTTGAGGCAGGTTATGCCCATACTATTTATCCTAAAATAGGGTATTTTTTAAGATTAATTTTTGGCTGGTTACCCTTTAGCATTGGCGACATTTTATATGGTCTAGCATTTTTGTGGTTGTTGTTTAAGTTGATAAAAGGGGTAAAAAATAGTTTTCAAAAAAAAATTACTTCAAGAGGGCAAGGCAAAAGTTTTAGTAAAGGAATATTTATTTTATTATGTACCTATTTAATTTTTACTATTTTTTGGGGTATAAATTATAACCGAAAAGGAATTGCGTACCAATTTAACTTAACTAAAGATTCCATAACAAAGCAAGATGTAGTTGACTTAAATTTATTTTTAGTAAAACAAGTAAATGAAACAAAGTTGAGTTTGTTGTTAGCTAAAAGTAGCTACCCCAGCAATCAACAACTTTTTACTAGGGTTGAAAATGCGTATAAAAAATTAGATAGTATTTATCCTTTTTTAACGTACGAGCCTAAAAGCATAAAAACATCTATGTGGGGTTGGTTGGTTAATTACACTGGTTTTACCGGCTATTACAATCCGTTTACTGGCGAGGCTCAAGTAAATACAACCGTACCAAAGTTTATTCAGCCTTTTACAACTTGCCACGAAGTGGGGCACCAATTGGGTTATGCAAAAGAAAGTGAGGCAAATTTTGTTGCCTTTTTAGCAGCTATTCACTCAAACGATTCGTTGTTATTGTACTCAACTTATTTGAACATGTTTTTATATACTAATCGTAATGTAGGTAGAGTAGATACTGCTGCTGCAAAAATGGCTTATAAAGCATTAATACCTCAAGTAAAAGAAGATATTGCTACTTGGCGAAAATTTAATGCAAGCCACCAAAGCTTTATGGAGCCTATTGTTAGATGGGGCTATGGATTTTATTTAAAGCAAAATAATCAGCCACAAGGATTGCTTAGTTACGATGCGGTTACCCATTTTTTAGTTCTTTATTATAAAAAGTATGGTACTTTGTACGTAAATTTTTAATGATGAATAGTATTCTTAAGTTATTTATTTCAATATTAATTCCGCTATTAATTGGGGGTAGTGCAGGTTTTTTTACAACCAGTGGGGTAAATGGTTGGTATGCGATGGCAAACAAACCTAGCTTTAATCCGCCAAATTGGATTTTTGCACCCGTTTGGACAACGCTTTACATACTTATGGGCATTGCGTTGTATTTAGTTTGGAAATCGACTGCCACAGCATCCATAAAGCAAACCGCTATACTTTTATTTGTTGTACAATTAACGCTTAACTTTTTTTGGAGCATTCTCTTTTTTCAATTTCAACTTACGGGTTGGGCTTTTGTAGAAATTATAGCTATGTGGGTGGCTATTTTATTTACTATACTATGGTTTGGAAAAATATCTAGCACAGCGGCATGGTTGCTGGTACCTTATATATGTTGGGTAAGTTTTGCTAGTCTATTAAATTACAGTATTTGGAAGCTGAATTAAAAAATCAATTTTTCTCTAAATTTTTTACTAAAGATTACTTGTGCTTCAAAAGGATCAAGCCATTTTTCTAGTTGTTGCTGCTGCTGCTCGGTAAGGTTATTTAAAAAAATAGATAGCTCCATTTTTGTACCCTCTTTTTTTGTTAAATAAATTACATGGGTAAGTACAAAGCCTGTGCTACCGCCCTTTACACCATAGTGCTTAAATACATTTTGAAAAGCTTTACTTTCCATAGGGTACTCTAATATTTCGGCAATTAGGGCATAAGCATCTTCATTAAAAATTTTGCGGTTGTTTAAAATTTTTGCAAGTTGATTGTACTCCTTAGTGGTGCTACTCATTAATCTATCGCTCCAAACTTTTTGCATATTCATCGTTAAATCTTGTGGTCTAAACTTTAACTTAAATGTGCTATCGTATTTTAATTGATTATGTATTCTAAAAATATTTTTGCTGTATTGCTCCTCATTCATTTTTTTTATGGCTTTCAAAATTCTTTCCTCACTAACGGCTTTAGGGTTTTGGTACATAAATAACGAGGACACAATTGGGTAAATGGCCGTGTGCTTTTTTAATCCTAATAATTGGTTGTTATTTTTAACATTATCAAAGCCCAACAAATCACATAAAAATTCGGTATTGGCATTGCTGCTAAATAGCATCATGCCTCTGGCAACATCTAATAATTTTATGCTATCGCTTTTAATATGTTTATTTACCTTTTCGTATTCAAGCCAGTTTGGGTGGGCATCTCCATCGGTATTGGGTAAATAATATTTATTTAATTCTGCCAAAGCCACATAACTATCTTCATTAATAACCCCTGCACTAGCCTGTTTAGCAAATTCAATAGCCACCATTATTTTTACGGTACTGGCCAGTGGCATTACTTTATCTTGATTAAGCTTTGCAATAACGGTATCGTTATTGGTTATGTATAAAGATGCTTTTGCTTTATTGGCTTGTACAAAAAGTAAAAATGAATCGGCAAGATTTGGTTTTAATTGTGCTTGTATGGTTTGTGTACAAGCTAAAATGCCCCACAATAAAAATAGTTTAAAACGCATAGTTTAATCTTTGTCTGCTTTGTTAGCATTAATTAGAAATGTGCTTTATACCACTAAAAACTATTCTTCCACATCATACTTTCTACAGGCTTGTTATGCTGCCCACTGTATTTTGCATTTTTCTTTTGGTTGTATTTTACTTCAATTTCACCATCCACAGGAAAATAAATTAATTGCCCAATAGGCATTCCTTTATATACTCTAACGGGTTGTTTAACCGAAATTTCAAGTGTCCAATTACCACAAAAACCAACATCGCCTTTACCTGCTGTTGCATGTATATCTATGCCTAATCTTCCGGTGCTACTTTTTCCTTCTAAAAAAGGGACATGGGCATGTGTTTCGGTATATTCCAAGGTTACGCCTAAATAAAATTCATGGGGCTGTAATACAAAGCCCTCGTCGGGTATATCAAAATGCTCGATGGTGTTATGTTTTTTTGCATCTAACTCCTTATTGGTATAACGAGCTAAATGTGCACCTAAATGCACATCGTAACTATTACTGCCTAAATCACTTCTATCGTAAGGAACAATTTTTATAGTGCCTTTTTCAATTTCTTCTAAAATTCGTTTATCACTTAATATCATTAGTAAAATAAATTGTTAGTTGGTTAAATGGTTAATGCGTTAATTTGTAAAAGTAAATTTTTCATTTTTCATTTTTCATTTTTCAGTTGTTTTATGCCCTTGGTTTATCAACAAAATATTAACGCTATTACCAAATTAGGTGTTTGGCATATTGCAGAGGCAGAAGATTTTTTTGTACAAATTCCTTTACAAAAAGAAATTACGCATTTGCATAGACGTTTACAACACTTAGCTGGTAGGTATTTACTGCAAGATTTGTATCCAAAATTTCCGTTAGAGCTCATAAAAATTGCTGATACTCGAAAACCATTTTTGGCTAACGAAAAATATCATTTTTCTATATCGCATTGTGGTAATTATGCTGCTGCCATTATAAGTGAAGAAAATAGAGTAGGGGTAGATGTTGAAATTGTATCGGCAAAAGCCTTTTTGGTAAAAGATAAATTTTTATCTGCCCAAGAACAACTGCTGATAACAACTACGGAGGCTAATAAAGCTTGTACCCTTTTTTGGAGTGTAAAAGAAAGTATTTACAAATGGTACGGCCAAGGTGGATTAGATTTTAAAAAAGACATACCTATACAATTTTTTACGGGCAAGTTAGATCAAGGAGTTGTGCACTGCTCCTTTAAAAATACCTTAAAATTGCAGGTTCATTATTTATTTTTTAATGGCAATTTTTTAACCTGGGTTTTAAGTGATGGTTAATCTAACAATTCAATTTCATTTTCATCGCTACCATCTAACAACGGTATATTGCTAACGCCAGCTCCAGCAATACCTTTAACACTACCGTATAATCCACTTGTACTCAGTAAAACTTTTTCTAATTGTTTCTCTCTCTCTTTCCACAATTTTTCCATTTGAATACGCTCTTTCATTATGCTTTGCTTCATGGCCATAAAACCCTCCACAATAGATTCCATTTGGCCTCTAAACTCAATCCCCGTTAAATAGTTGTACAAGAGCTGCATTTTATCGCCTTTATTTTCCTGACTTTTTTGTGCTTCGTAAATTTTTATAATTCCATTTCGTAATAATTGTGCAACGCTACTTACTTCGTTAAACGTACAAATCCATACACCATCTTTTTCTCCAAATTTTTCCATATCCTTCGGAAAAACTTGCGTTACTAAAATAGCTACATCGCTACCACTGTTACGCATATCTGCTTTTAACTTATCTATCCAGCCGTTGCTCCAAGCCTTTGTACGCTTGCTTTCATAAATAATTTTGCCACATATTGTGTTGCTATTGTTTCGTATAACTTGTATGCAATCTGCACCTTCTACGCCTTTTTCAACTTCTTCAATAATATCAAAAGGGAAATACGATTGTAAAATTTCTTCTAACAATAGCTCTTGACTTTCGCCCTGTAATTGCATACTCCCTTGCTCACTCTTACGCTTTAGCTCTTCTATTAATTTTTGTTGCTGCTCCATTTGCAGCTTATATTCTTTTGTTTTTAAGTCAAATATTTCTTGCTCTCTTTTTATGGCGCTTTCTTCAATTTCTTTGCGTTTTTCTAAAAAGCGTTTTTCAATTTCAACCTCCATGTTTTTTTGCTTTTCTTCTAATGCATTTTTATCTCGTAACAAATCCAATTCCTTTTTTTGTAGATTTTGAAGTTGTTGTGTTTTTATTCTTGATTCTTCCTCTAATGCTTTTATTTTTACTACCGTATCGTCTGTAGCTTTTCTTAATGTATCATTTATCAACGCTGTTTTTTGTTTTTCAAATTCGTCTTCTTTTTTCTTTTGCCAATCCATCATTTTTCCACGTAATTCTTTCTCAACCTCATTTTTAAGACTTTCGTTTAGTTCAAATTCGGTACCACAATTGGGGCATTTTATTTCGGTTGTCATTATATTATTTTTTTACAAGATAAATAAAAAAGCGAAGTAAAACTTCGCTGTAAAAGTGCGGCAAAGGAGATTCGAACTCCCATTCCGTTGCCGGAGCTACCACCTCAAGGTAGTGCGTCTACCAATTTCGCCATCGCCGCAATGGTTTGTAAAAGTATATTTTATCAAGTTATAATTTGTATACAACTGTTTAATCCATTGTAAATCCCTATTTTTTTAATATAATTCTAAACGTTGTTCCTTTACCCACTTCGCTATTTTTTACAAATAATTCGCCTTTGTGGTAATGCTCAATAATACGTTTGCTAAGGCTTAATCCTAAACCCCAGCCTCTTTTTTTTGTAGTATATCCAGGTTTAAAAACTTTATTAATGTTCGATTTTAAAATGCCTTTTCCACTATCGGTTACCTCTATTACAGTTTGTGTAATTTCGTTTTTAATATCCACCACAATACTACCTTTTCCATCCATGGCATCCAATGCATTTTTTAATAAATTTTCTATTACCCAATCAAAAAGCGGAGCGTTAATCATTACACTAATATCATAATCATTTTGGCTGTTAATGCTAAATGAAACTTTATCGGTAGATCTTCTTTTTATATAATCTACCATATTTTCTACCTGCTGTACAATATTTTTTTCTTCTAATTGAGGGATGCTTCCTATTTTACCAAAACGATCACTAACTAGTTTTAGTCTATCTACATCTTTCTCAATTTCTACACCAATTTTTTCGTTAACAGGGTTGTCTTTTAGCATTTCTACCCAACCCTGTAAGGAGGAGATTGGAGTGCCTAATTGATGGGCAGTTTCCTTTGCCATACCCGCCCAAACTTGATTTTGAGTACTTTTATTACGAACAGAAACGGTAACTAATGCAATGATAACAAACAACGCAACAATTATTAATTGAATAATTGGATAATAGCGAACTTCCTTTAATAAATTCGAATCGCCATAATAGTATTTGTTTACGAATAAAGGATCCTTGGAAATTTCTACTTCAATGGCTGGGTTTTCTTTTTTAAATTCGGCTAATTTAATTTGTATATAGTTACTTTCTTTTTTAATACGATTTGTATCTAAATTTAAGGTAGCTCCAGACGGATTATCTTTTTCGTCGGTTTCAATAATAGGAATATCTTTATTTTCGTTTGCAATCTTTGTTGTAAGGCTTAAGGCAGATTCATCTAATGTAGAGGCTCTTGTTTTTAACGACTCTGCCCATACATTTACTTTTTTTCGTTCGTCTGCCGCAATTTTTTTTGCTAAATAGTTCGAATAAAAAATAGTGCCCGTAACAATAGCAATTGCAATTAACGCCAAAGCACTTCGCCAATTAAAAAAGTTTGAAAACATACCTAAAAATAAGAAAATAGTTAACAGTTTAAAGTATGTTTGTATAAAACAAATATAAAGCCAAAATGTAACCCTTTAAGGTGTAGCTGTAATAAAAATGAATGATACCTCCATACATACAACAAAAGATAGCCATTTTGATAGCATAAAAGAGGGTGGTAACGACCAATATCCACTTGTGGCTATTGTAATTTTAAATTGGAATGGCAAAGTATTTTTAAATAAATTTTTACCTTCTGTACTAGAATCTACTTATAAAAATAAACGAATTATTTTGGCAGACAATGCCTCTACTGATGACTCTGTAAAGTTTGTACAACAAAACTTTAGTGAAGTAGAGATTATAATAAATGATACCAATGAAGGGTTTGCAAAAGGTTATAACACGGCTTTAAAACAAATTGATGCTGATTATTTTGTTTTATTAAATAGCGATGTTGAAGTTACACCCAATTGGATAGAGCCTATAATTGAGTTAATGCAAAGCGATAAATTAATAGCAGCTTGCCAACCTAAAATTTTAGCTTACGAAGCTAAAAATAAATTTGAATATGCAGGTGCAAGTGGAGGTTGGTTAGATTTTTTAGGGTATCCCTTTATGAGAGGTAGAGTGTTTGATGTTTGTGAAAACGATGAGGGGCAGTACGATACCTTGCAACAATGCTTTTGGGCTAGTGGTGCAGCCTTGTTTGTAAAAGCTGAAATTTATACCGAACTAAACGGTTTGGATGAATATTTTTTCGCACATCAAGAAGAAATTGATTTTTGTTGGAGAGCACAATTAAAGGGATATAAAATATATGTGCAGCCACTATCAAAAGTATATCATGTAGGTGGTGGGACCTTAAAAAATGGCAGCCAAAAAAAAGTATTTTTAAATTTTAGAAACAACTTAATTATGTTGTTTAAAAACCTTCCATTATCTAAATTAATATGGGTGCTTCCTTGTAGGTTTTTGTTAGATGCACTATCTGCTTACAAAGGCTTATTTACTGGAGATGTTTGTTACTTTTGGGCCATTGCAAAAGCTCATTTCGCTTTTGTAAAATGGATTTTTTTAGGCAAAAAAAAGTCAAGTTTTACACAATCCAAAAATAAATCTTTTGTTGGGATGGTAGCTAAATCGGTTGTTTGGGCTTATTTTGTAACGAAACAAAAAACATTTACAGAAATTGTTAAGCCTAAATAATTTTTTTTACCACATAGTGCTTACTTTTGCAACGCAAATTTTAACAAATGGAAAAAGAGATAATCGACGATAGTCACAAAGATTTTACACATAATTGGGTATCATCATCTCGTTTTATATGGTTTTGTCAAGTGTTTTTGGTTATAGCATTTGTATTAGGCGGCTGTTACAACCTTTACACCCATAGATATAAAGGCAAGCCAGAGGTTAATGTACCACCTAACACAGAGTACAATCCAAAATATAAATAATTTTTTTTGCTGTATTACTAGCAACACTTATTTTTGCACTCCAAATTTTTTGGGATTGATTTTAGTTTTATTGCGGAAGTAGCTCATTTGGTAGAGCACGACCTTGCCAAGGTCGGGGTGGCCGGTTCGAGCCCGGTCTTCCGCTCAAAAAGTAAAAATCTTGACTCAGTTAGGGTTGTTTTACAAAAATTGTGTCACTCGAGTGGTGGAACTGGTAGACACGCAGGACTTAAAATCCTGTTTACAGCAATGTAAGTGTGGGTTCAACTCCCATCTCGAGTACTTATTTTAAGCCTTCATTTATTATGAAGGCTTTTTTAATTTTAACGATACTTATATTCTATACTGCCTAATAATTTACCTTCTTTTGAGTAACAGCGTTCAGTAGTTCTTAAATTAACTTCGTAGTTATATTTCCAAACAAAATAATAGGCACCTTCTTCTTCTGCAACTTTCATTTGAGCTAGCTGATTGCCTTGGTTGTATTGGAAAATATAATCTGTAGTTATTTTTTTTTGCTGCTGGTACTTATGTACAATATCTGTTAATCTATTTTTAGCATCGTAATAATAGTAATATAAATCGCCAGTTTCACTATTTTTTTCGATGGTTACATTTTTATTTTCATCTAATGAAAATAAAAAATTCATGGTATCCTTTTTATTTTTCACAACTATAAGTTTTGCAAGGTTTCCTGTATTATCGTAGTTGTAAAAATGATCTTCAAAATTATTGTCTTCATAATCATCCTGTTTAAAATGAGTTTCGGAAATAATTTTTATAACTTTATTAAGATTGTTATAAGTATAAATGCTATTTGTTACAGAAATTTCAGAACTATCTTTTGTTGTCTGTAAATATCCTTCTTTGCTAAAGGTTGAAGTTAAAATTGTTTTATATGATGTAGATGTTTGAGTTATAGTTTTAATGGTGCTATAATCTCTGCTAATTTCTTTTTTACAAAAAAATCCTTCGCTAGGCAAGCCATCTGTTTCTAAGGAGATGACAGCAATTTCCTTAATTTTTTCATCTTTATAAGTATTTAATTCAGTAACTAATTGCTTGTTTATTATGATATCTTTATAAAAGTATTGACTCTTGGCTTTTATAAAAAAAAAGCAGCATAGCGGAATAAAATAATTTTTTTTTTTCATTTTTGTTTTTTTGTTGTTTTATCAACAATTTGGGTCTAAATTATACTATTATTTTATACGCCGCTAAACTTTAGTATTTTTAACAAAAAAATATTGTTTTGAGCTATTATAAAGAACTAGTAAAAAAAAATTGCCTTAATTGTAATGCTGAAGTAGAAGGTAGAATTTGTAGTATATGCCGGCAAGAAAATATTGAAGTTAAAGAGACTTTTTGGCGTATAATTCGTCACTTTTTTGAAGATATTACCCACTATGATGGCAAATTTTTAAGTACTCTTAAATTACTACTGACTATACCTGTTTTTTTATCATCGGAATATTTAAGGGGTAGAAGAGCCAGTTGTTTTCAGTCTATTCCATTGTATGTTTTTACCTCTGGATTTTTCTTTTTAATTTTTTCAACTTTTACACTTCAATAATGTCAACTAGTTTTGTAGAAAATCAATTTTTACGTTTAGTAGAAATAATGGATGAGCTTAGAGAAAAATGCCCATGGGATAAAAAGCAAACCATACAAACGCTTAGGCAACTTACCATAGAAGAAACCTATGAGCTAACTGATGCTATTACTGATGAGGATTGGCAAGGAATAAAGGAAGAGCTTGGAGATTTAATGCTGCACTTAGTTTTTTATGCAAAAATTGGGGCAGAAAAAAATAAATTTACCCTACAAGACGTTATTATGGGGGTTTGTGAAAAACTAATTAATAGGCATCCACATATTTATGGAGATGTAAAAGTAGCTGATGAGGAGGAGGTAAAAAGAAATTGGGAGAAGTTGAAATTAAAAGAAGGGAAAAAATCGATATTATCGGGGGTACCAAAATCGTTGCCATCCATGGTAAAAGCTATGCGATTACAAGAAAAAGCAAAGCAAGTAGGTTTTGAGTGGGAAAATAAAGAACAGGTATGGGAAAAGGTAAAAGAGGAAGAAAATGAACTTTTTGAAGCTATAAAGAGTAATAATAAAGAGCATATTGAAGAAGAATTGGGAGATTATTTTTTTTCAATTGTAAATTTTGCAAGGTTTTTGCAAGTAGATGCTGATAACGCCTTAGAACTAACGAATAAAAAATTTATTAGTCGGTTTACTAAAATGGAAATAGAAGCATTAAAAGAAGGAACCGACTTAAATGAAATGACCTTACTTGAGATGGATGCTATTTGGAATAAAATAAAAAAACAATAATATAAAAATATCATTAATTACGACTTTATTACTACGATATACCTCAAAACAGTTTTACTGGCTAATATTAGCTGCTTGGCTAATTACTATTTCTTTTTTAATAGACAATTATTGGAGTAGTAATTCCAGTATAGAGGGTGTACATAAACAAATAGAAAAATATATTGTACAACAAGAAAATGATTTTGACAAATTAATAGCAGATACACAACGTGTAAAAGAAATTACGAGCAATAATTTTTCACCTAATTTTTTAGCCACTATTGCGGCAAAAAAATATTTTTGTTTTTTTTATTCCTCTACTGGCAGGTCTAATACAAATCCATTATTTTGGAATACACAACTTGTTTTACCTTCTTCAGAAATACTATCATCAATCGATAGTGTAGGCTTTGTTTTATTACCAAATGGATATTATGTTTGGAAAAAAAAGGAACAACAAGGTTTATTAGCTGTTTGTCTAATTCCAATTAAATGGAATTTTTTTGTACAAAATGAGTATTTACAAAATTCATTTGCAGTAGGTGTAAATATTGAAAATGAGTATGGTATTGATTTAGCAAAAGGAGTAATTAATGTTCATTCCAAAGAGGGAAAAAGTTTATTTTATTTAAAAAATATTGCAGCCTCCACACTATTTACAAACAGCTTTCTATCAATACTACTTAGACTTATTGCTGTATTTTGTGTTTTAATTTTTATTAATAGTATTGCTAAATCTTTTTATTCCAAATATAATTTTATTGTTGCTTTAGTATTTTTGGTAGGAACAATTGGCTTATTAAGATTTTTATCCTATAAATTTCCTATCCCATTTAACCTTCGGCAATTTGAATTATTTGATCCAACCATATATAGTAGTAGTGCTATTTTAAAATCGCTTGGCGATTTACTTATTAATACATTTTTATTTATTTGGATTAGCTTTTTTGTACGAAGATATAGTCAAGAGTATGCTAGTAAAATTAAGTTGAATACCCAAACACAGAAATGGCTTTTATTGAGTGGTTGTTCCGTTGCTTTCATATTCCTCACCTTTAATTGTGCCAATGTAATCCGAAGCATGATTTCTGACTCTCAAGTTTCGTTTGATATAGTTAATTTTTTTACGTTAACAAAATATAGTGCTATTGGCTTTGTTATTATATGCTCATTTACAATGGCTTATTTTATGCTATCACAAAGTATAGTACAATTACTAAAAAAAATATCACCTGAGCCTAACCTATCTTTTTATTTACTAATTTCTATTTTTGGCTTACTCTATTTATCGTTTAAATTAATTTATTCTACAAGTTTTTTTGAATTGATTGTTTTGGTGTGGCTTCTTATGTATGCATTTTTGCTTACTAAAGATACCGGTTTACAAAAAGCAAATAAATTTTATGCCGTAAAACTTGTACGTTGGTTGTTTTTGTTTTCTTGCTCAATTACGTTGTTAATCGTACTTGAAAATACAACCAAAGAAATTGAAAAACGAAAGCATTATGCAGAAACACTTGCAAGTAAAACTGACCCTGCAAGTACCTCATTAATGAGTATAATGCTTACCGATTTTAGAAACGATTTTTTAAGTAAAAACTTTGAACGTTTTAAAATTGAAAAGGAGAATAAATTTTTAAAAGATAGTCTGTTAAATGGCAACTTTACAAGTTATACGAATAAGTACGATACTAAATTATTTTTGTTTGATAAGGATGAAAAGCCGCTTTTTAACACAGATACTATTAATATAAATGAGTTAAATGTGGTTTTAACTACAGATGCAAAACCCACTAGCATACCCGATTTGTATTATTACGATATAGCGTATGACGAATATAGTTATATTGGAAAAAAAAACATAATAGATACGGGCAATAATTTGCTAGGTTATTTTTATATTTTAGCTAATCCTAAAAAAAATAAATCAGAGGCGTTGTACCCAGAGCTATTTAGTAAGGGCAAAATAAATGGTATTGAAAATTCTTCCTTATACTCTTTTGCAGTGTATAATAATTTTCAATTAATAAGTAATCATAATGATTATTCATTTGCGACAAAACTAGCAGAAACAGATTTGCCAAAAGAAGAATTTACGTTGATAAGCAAAAATGGTTTCGATGAACTTTGGTATAAATTTAGTACTAAAAAAATAGTAATAATTGCTCGGCATAATAATTTTATAATAGAATGCATTACATTATTTAGTTACTTGTTTTGTATTTTTTTAATATTAAGCGCCTTATTTTGGTTATTTAATAATTTACTACATTTTGAATGGAGTAAATTATTAAAACTACAATATTTACAGTTTACTATTAGAAGCCAAATTTTCGGCACAATTATTTTTATAAGTGTTATGTCTTTTTTAATTATTGGAGTTGCAACCATTTTGTTTTTTATAAAACGATATGAAGATAATAATAAAGAACGCCTTAGCCGAACCATAAAGGTTATGGGTAACGAGGCTAAAACTTCGTTAAACGAGTTAGCCATTTTTGATGATGTTATAAAAATTTACGACGAAGCGTACATAAAAAAACTTGAACAAACAATTGAAAAAATTTCGTCAATTCATGCAGCAGATATTAATTTGTACGATTTAGAGGGTAACTTAAAAGTATCTTCTTTGCCTATACCTTATACAAAAGGTATTTTAAGTACAAAAATGAATCCAATTGCTTTTTATCACTTAAGTAACCAAAAAGAAATACAATATTTTGGGAAAGAAAATATTGGGAATTTAAATTTTGTTAGCAACTATGTGCCTATATTAGATGACTCTGGCAATCCATACGCCTTTTTAAACATTCCATACTTTACTAGTCAAAGTGAGTTAAAGAAAGAAATTTCAAACTTTTTAGTTACCATAATTAATTTAAATGCCTTTATATTTTTAATTGCAGGTATTGTTGCACTTTTTATTACCAATAGAATTACTCGTTCGTTTTCGTTTATTAGCGATAAAATGAAACTAGTAAACCTAGGAAAAGTAAATGCCGAAATTAATTGGAACAGAAACGATGAGATAGGAGAGTTGGTAAATGAATATAATAAAATGGTAGGTAAGCTAGATTTTAGTGCAGCAGCCTTAGCTAAAAGCGAACGAGAAGGGGCATGGAGAGAGATGGCAAGACAAGTGGCACATGAAATAAAAAATCCACTAACACCAATGAAATTAAGTTTGCAATATTTGCAAAAAGCTATTGCCGAAAAGTCGAATAATGTGCATGAACTAACAGCAAGTGTGGCTAATACATTGGTTGAACAAATTAATCACTTAAATCAAATAGCAGGGGAGTTTAGCCAATTTGCTAATATTGGTAATCCTAAAAAAGAGGTATTTGTGTTGAATGATGAGTTAAAACTTGTTTTGCAATTGCATTCTATGGCAGATAATGTTACTATCTTTTTTAACCCAATACAATCAAGTTGTAAAATTGAAGCCGATAAAACACAAATAAATAGACTATTTAATAATTTAATTTTAAATGCTATTCAAGCGCAACAACAAAACAGCAATAGTATAATACGTATTGATGAAGAAATAAATGCAACAACAATTTTGGTAAAAATTAAAGATAATGGTACAGGTATACCTTATGAAAAGCAGTCTAAAATATTTACACCTAATTTTACCACTAAAACCTCTGGAACCGGTTTAGGGCTTGCCATGTGTAAAGGAATTGTTGAACAAAATAATGGTAAAATTTGGTTTGAAACCAAAGAAAACATTGGCACAATATTTTTTGTTGAATTGCCGTTACAATAAAGTTGTGCAAAAAAATTGCACTTTTTAAAAGTGCAATTTTTTTTAGTTTCTAAATAGTTCTACTACTATCAAAATTTTCTAATTCTTTACTAACAGCATTTAAGAATGTACTGCCTAAAGCTCCATCAATAATTCTATGATCGTAGCTTAATGAAATGTACATCATATGGCGTATAGCAATACTATCACCTTGTGGAGTTTCAATAACCATAGGGCGTTTTTTAATAGCACCCACGGCCATAATTGCTACTTGAGGTTGATTAATGATTGGTGTACCCATTATGCTACCAAATGTGCCAACGTTGGTTAAAGTAAATGTGCCACCAGTTGTATCATCTGGTTTTAGTTTACCCGAACGTGCTGCATTTGCTAAGCCATTAACTTGCTTGGTTAGGCCCACCAAATTTAATTGATCTGCATTTTTAATAACTGGTACAATCAAATTTCCGGTAGGTAAAGCTGTAGCCATACCAATACCAATATCTTTTTTTACAATAATTTTATCATCAACAACACTGCTACTTAGCCAAGGGTATTTTTTAATGCACTTAACAATAGCTTCTATAAATAACGGAGTAAACGTTATTTTTTCACCTTCTCTTTTTTCAAAATCTTTCTTTACTTTTTCTCTCCATAAAACTAAATTAGTGACATCACACTCTGCAAAGCTGGTAACGTGTGGACTAGTATGCTTACTATCTACCATGTGTTTGGCAATTAGTTTTCGCATTCTATCCATTTCTATAACCTCTACATTAGCAGTAAAAACGGTTGGCGGTTGGTAAGTTGTTTGTTGATTAGTAGTTGTTGATTCTTGATTTACTGTAGCAGGCAATACTGTTGCTTGCTGAGTTTGAGTGGGCAAAACCCCTTTACTAACAGTTCCTTTATTAGCAACATAAGCCAATATATCTTTTTTACTTACCCTTCCATCTTGCCCTGTACCAGGTATTTTTTCTAAATCACTCATGCTAATCCCTTCTTGTTGTGCAATATTTAAAACAAGAGGAGAGTAAAATCGAATTTCTGATTTTGATGTTGAAGGGTTAACAGTTTGGGTTGGTGTGTATGGAATATCTTCTACAACTTTTGCCTCTTCGTATTGTGGTTGTGGTGTAGGTGTTGGAGCCGAAGAAGTTACAGCAGCCGATGCAGCTACTCGTATTTTTGCAATGACAGTACCAATTGGTACTACATCATTTTCATTAAATAAAAGTTGTTCAATTATACCTTCGGCAGTTGAGGGTACCTCACTATCTACTTTATCTGTAGCAATATCTAATAACGTTTCATCTTGCTTTATGGTATCGCCTGCTTTTTTGTGCCATTTTAAAATGGTGGCTTCCATAATACTTTCGCCTAATTTGGGCATTACTAAATCTATAAGTGACATACTCTATACTGTTAAAGTGTTTAATTTAATACGTTGTTTATTGGTATGCAGTACAAGGGAGCCCAGCCATGGCATGGACGATGCAACCAATAAAATTCTGTTGGTTATATCAACTTTTCAGCAATCAATAATATGAGCAAATATAAATACTTATTTTGGAAAGAGGTATGGTTTTACGGTTACCAAACTTTCAAAGGTTGATAACCCATTAGTAGTCAATTTTAAGAATGACTAAGTATAAATTGCCGTAACATATTTAACGCTGTTGTAGCGGTTAGTTTAATATTTTGTTGTCTATCAAATCTAAAATGTATTTTTTGTGTAACAATTTCACTTGCATTGCCAACCCCTATCCAAACGGTACCAACGGGTTTATCTGGCGTTTCGCCGCCTGGCCCCATAATGCCGCTAACGGCAATAGCATAATCTACATTTAAATTTTTTAGTGCACCTTTTGTCATTTGGGTAACCACACTTTCACTTACTGCACCTTTTGTTTCAAGTTCGGTTTTATTTACACTTAATAAATTTTCCTTAGCATCGTATGCGTAAGCAATTACACTGCCTTTGTAATAGGCGCTAGAGCCTGGCATAGCAGTTATTAAATGCGATATGTAGCCGCCGGTACAGCTTTCGGCAGTACCAATGGTTTTGTTATTTTTTAGTAAGAGTTTTGCAACAACTTTTTCTATAGGCTCATCTTCATTGGTTACTAAATAATCCTTTACTAAATGTTGTAACGTTTCAAATTGTTTATGTACTTCGTTTTCAATTTGTGTTTTGTTATTTCCACTTGTTGTTAAGCGTAACCTTACCATACTATGATTGGGTAAGTAGGCTAGTTTTATTTGTGTAGGTAAATTTGTTTCAAAATCTTTAATTAGTTCGGCCAAAAAGCTTTCGCCAACACCTGCGGTTACCAGTGTACGATGGGCAATATGCGGAAAACTAAATTGTTGTAATAATTTAGGAATAACTTCTTCTATCATTAAGCCTTGCATTTCAAAGGGAACGCCAGGTAAACTAATGAAGATTTTTTCCTTTGCTGGTCCATTTATATCGGTTGGGTTAGCTTTAGTGAACCACATGCCTGGTGCTGTGCCTCGTTTATTAAATAAAATAGTGCATGTGCTGGGTACTTCTGCCTGTTTTAAATTTCGATCAATTATGGGGCGTTTTAATTTTGTAAAAATATTCATAATATGTTCTTGCACTTCTTCATTCACCACCATTTCGCCATTAAAATAGCTACATAAAAGTGGTTTAGTTATATCATCTGCAGTGGGTCCAAGTCCGCCAGTAATAAGGATAATATCGGCATGTTTTTGCTCTTCGTCTAGGGCACTCCAAATTTCATCCCATACATCTCCCACAGCTACACGACGTTTTACAGCAATACCAACTTTGTTTAATTCTTGTGCCATCCAAGCACTGTTGGTATCAATTACTTGACCTATTAAAAGTTCGTCGCCAATGGTAATGATAGATGCGTTGTTCATATAATTTTAGCCTAATTTTACTGCAAGATAAATGAATGAAATGAGAACAATTTTTTGTGTATTAAGTTTGTTTTTTTGTATAACAATTTTTGGGCAAGATGTTACTATACAAGTACAAAATGGAATTACTAACCTAGAAAAAGATCCTCAATTTAAACATGCTATTTTAAGCATGTATGTAGTAGATAGTAAAACGGGGAAAGTAGTTTTTGAAAAAAATAGCGAAGTAGGCTTAGCACCCGCAAGTTGCCAAAAAGTAATAACAAGTGCAAGTGCATTTGAGTTGTTGGGAAAGGAGTATAGGTATAAAACGGAGATTTATGCGGTTAAAAATAACGCACTTGATACTGCAAATAAAATTAGTATAATAGGATATGGCGATCCAACATTGGGTAGCTGGAGATATGAAAGTAATAAACCTGAAAAATTTATTGATGTAATTAATGAAGCTGTACGGAGAGAAAAATTAAACTCTCCAGTGGATATATATATTGATGATTTAAAATGGGGAACGCAAAGCATACCCAATGGTTGGATTTGGGAAGATATTGGAAATTACTATGGTGCAGGAGCTTTTTCATTTAATTGGAATGAAAATCAATATGATATTTCTTTGCAGAGTGGAAATAAAGTTGGTGATGATACTTACTTTGGAAATAGGGGTGATGCAACTTTACACAGACTTTACATAAATGATGTAAAAACCGCATCTGCCAAAACTGGGGATAATGCTTATGTTTATTTACCTGAAGTTGGGGCAAGAAAAATAATACGTGGAACTATACCTTTGTCTAAATCATCAATTATTATTTCAGCTTCAGCTCAAAGTCCTGTTCAATTATTTTCAAAAGCTATCAAATTAATGTTTTTTAAAAATGTAATTAGCAAAAAGGAACATTTTAGTGAGTCTTTCAGCGAGTATGCTTACGATGAAATTACCTCAGAAAAAAAACTTTTAAACACCCATTATTCCCCACCCCTCGATTCCATCAACTATTGGTTTCTTAAAAAAAGTATAAACCTTTATGGTGAGGCGTTTCTAAAAACAATTGGCTACCAAAAAAAAGGAGTAGGGGCTACCGATACTGGCTTATCCATCATCAAATACTTTTGGAAACAACGTGGTATAGATCCTAGTGCCATAAACATTATTGATGGCAGTGGACTATCACCAGCAAACCGAGTTACAACAAACGCTTTGGTTACTGTAATGCAATTTGCTAAAAAGCAAAATTGGTTTTCATCTTTTTATAATGCCTTACCCGATATGAATGGTATTAAAATGAAAGATGGTTACATAAGTGGCGTACGAAGTTATACCGGTTACGTAAAAAGCAAAAGTGGTAACGACTATACCTTTGCTTTTATCGTAAATAATTTTGATGGCAGTGCCGCTACCGTTAAAGAAAAAATGTGGAAAGTATTGAATATATTGAAGTAGTTAAAAGAAATTGTTTTTAAGTAGTGTAATTAGCGTTATTTCGTGTAACAAAAACTTTAGATTATGGAAGATCAAAATTTTAAAAATCATACAAGGTTCGTGCCTCTGTTTCATTATGTAGCATTTAGTGCAGTATTATTCTCATTTGTACTAAGTGTTATTTATTTTATAAAAACGATATTAAACGAAAGTGGGAGAGTGCATGGTTTAGCAGCGTTAGCCTTATGTACAGCTGTAATTTTGGCATTGTGGTTTACCCGTTCTTTTGCCTTAAAAGCACAAGACAGAGCCATAAGAGCCGAGGAAAATTTACGCTACTTTGCCCTAACCGGAAATTTATTAGATACCAAATTAAGCTTGAGCCAAATTGTAGCTTTACGCTTTGCTCCAAATAACGAGTTTGTAGATTTAGCTCACAGAGCAGTTCAAGAAAATTTATCGGTCAAAGAAATAAAAATGGCAATAAAACACTGGAAAGCAGATTATAATAGAGTGTAAATAACAAAAGCCATACTATTTTGTAGTATGGCTTTGAATATAAATATTTCTTTTATTTCCCCATCATACCATCTACGCTTACTTTACCAGGGCCTACAATTAACAACACTAAATAACCAGCCAAGTAAAGGCAAACAGTTTCGCCATTGCCGAATGTATCACCATTATGTACCTTAAATAATGCTACCAACATTGCAATAATTAAGGGTATGCTAGAAAGCCTAGTAAATAAACCCATTATAATAAATAGAGAACAGAAAAATTCTGCAAATATTATTAATACTGCACTTACCCTATTTCCCATGCCTAATAAACTAGGCATATTATTTACCGTTTCGTTAAAATGTGTTAGTTTTTGAAAGCCATGGTTAATCATTAAAATGCCTATGCCTAATCGTAATGCTAACATTGCAGTATTAAATGCACCAGCAGAGTATTTTGTTGATAATAGTTTTCTCATAATTTTATTTTTTATAAAGGTAATAGTTTTATCAAATTATTAACATCATTTTTAAAGTCCTTAATAGTTAACATTTTAGTTTTCCACTTATACACAAACGTTTTGGAACAATGTTTGTATTAAAAACATTAATAACTACTTTTACCTTAATAATAATAATTTTGAATTTATACGTATGATAAAGCATAAAATTCTATTAACCCTACTTGTTACATTTATAGGCTATAAATCTTTTTCCCAGGCCTCTTATGTAAATATTGATATAGAAAAAAAATACAAAGAAGCTAAAGAATTATTTGTTAAAGAGCAATTTGCACTTGCCTATCCTTTACTGAAAGAGCTTAAGCAACAATATGCCGATAATACTATTAGCGATCATACCTACATTAACGATGATGTAAATTATTATTATGTAGTTTGTCAGCTAAAATTAAAACATCAAGTAGCCGAAAAAGAGGCTAGGCGTTATGTTGATGTTGTTGCTAACGAGCCACGTAGGCAATTAATGAGTTATCATTTAGCGAAATATTATTTTTTGCAAGATGATTTTAGTAATGCAATAAATTATTACGAAAGAACAGCTTTAGATAATATAAGTAATGAAGAAATTGCCGATGTAAAATTTGAAAAAGCCTATTGCTATTTTAATTTAAAAAACTTTGATCAAACAAAACCACTGTTTGAAGAAGTTACCCAACTAAACGATAATAAATACTTTATTCCTGCAAATTATTATTATGGCTTTTTATGTTATAAAGATAAAGAGTACAACAAAGCATTAAGTGCATTTAGGTTAGTAGAAACTGTAGAAGAATATAAAGGAGTTGTTCCCTACTACATAGCCGAAATATTATATTTTGAAGGTAAAAGAGACGAGGCATTACGCTACGGCGAAAGTGTATTAGCAAGAGGAGGAAATTTAGTTTACCAAAGCGAAATGAATTTATTAATTGGTCAACTATATTTTGAAAAGAAAAATTTTGTAAAAGCTTTGCCTTTGTTAGAAGCTTATGTAAACAGTAGCGATAAAGTAGATAAAGAAATTTTATACGAACTAAGTTTTTGCTATTACAATGCTAATAATTTACCAAAAGCAATAGAGGGCTTTAAACAATTAAGCAACGAAAAAGATAGCATGGGGCAAAATAGTATGTATTTGCTTGGCGATTGTTATTTACGTAACAATCAAAAAGAAAATGCCCGTAATGCTTTTCAATACTGCGCTTACAACAATAGCAATGCAACACAACAAAAAGTATCAAGGTTTATTTATGCTAAATTATCATACGAATTGGGTTATCAGGATGTAGCCTTAAATGAAATGAAAAAATATTTAAACGATTATCCTAATAGTGAGTATGATACTGAGGCGAAAGAAATTCTTGTTAGTTTATTGGCTAATACAAATAATTTTAGAGAGGCATTAGAATTATACGAATCGTTTGGGACACCCACACCAAGTATGCGTAAAGTTTATCCTAAAATTTTATACGGCAGGGCAGTCGAATTTATTAACGATCAACAACTAACCAAAGCAGATGAATTGCTAAATCAGGTATTAGCCGATGCCAATGTTGGTTCAATAACACCTTATGCAAATTTTTGGAAAGGCGAAATTGCGTACCGCAATAATAAATATGATGAAGCTATTCGTTATTTAAGTTTGTATGTACAAAGTAATGCACCAACACAGGGAGAGGCAAACCCAACAGCTGCAAAATATAATTTAGGCTATAGTTTGCTTAAAAAAGAAAATTATAGCAAAGCCTTAGCCTTTTTTGAACAAATAACAAAAATAGTATCGGTTACTTCACCTGCAATAGAGCAAGATGCTTATCTACGTAGTGCTGATTGTTATTTTATGCTTAAAGAGTATGCTAAAGCAAATGCCTTGTACGATAATGTTATTAATAACACACTAGCACAAGGTGATTATGCCTTATTTCAAAAAGCAATGATTGCTGGAGTCAAAAATTCATCGGAACGTATTAAAATTTTAAATACGCTTACCCGACAATATCCTACCAGTTATTTGGTGCCCGATGTTAATATGGAAATTGCCAACACGTATATGGAAGATGAAAAATTTAGAGACGCTATTCCATATTTAGATAAAATTTTGGTTGATGCAAATGCTGTAAATCTTTATCCAAAAGCATATTTAAAATTAGGGTTGTGTTATTATAATATAGATAAGAATAAAGAGGCGTTAAATAATTATCAATCATTAATACGCAACTATCCACAATCGACAGAGGCTGATGATGCATTAGATAATATAAAAAATATTTATATAGAAGAAGGAAGACCGAATGAATATGTAGAGTTGATGCGTAAAAATGGTAAAAATATTTCTGTTACAGAGGCTGATTCATTAACTTATACTGCAGCCTTATTAAAATATAATAGTAATGATTGTGTAAATGCAATTAATAGGTTTACAAACTACCTTAATCAATTCCCTACTGGGTCGTATGCTTTAGAAGCTAATTTTTTCATAAGCGAATGTTTTTTAAACAATAAAGATTGGTCAAATGCTTTAGTGGGATATACTTATGTGAATAATAAAGGATATAGTAGATATTTTGAAAAAGCAACAGCAGAAGCAGCGCAAATAAATTATTTTGAATTAAAAAATTATGTAGAAGCAAAACGATTTTTTCAATCCTTAAATACCGGAGCTACAACACAAGAAAATAAATTAGCAGCATTAAGAGGATTAGTGCGCTGCAATTATTTATTAAAAGATTATGCCCAAGCAAAGGAAGGAGCTAAAGAATTATTAACTAAAAAAGGTATTAGTACAGATGATAAGTCAATTGCGTATTTAGTATTGGGTAAATCGCAACAAATAAATAACGATTATGCAGCAGCTATTGCCTCTTTTAAAAGCTGTGCTACTATAAATAAAACAGCCTGGGGTGCAGAGGCTAGATACGAAATAGCTAATTGCCAGTTTACACAAAATAATTTAACGGCAGCAGAAAAGGCAGCATTAGCAACAATTAAGGAAACAGGTAGTTACGATTTATGGGTTACCAAAAGCTATATTTTATTAGGAGATGTTTTTCTGCAACAAAAGGATTACTTTAATGCAAAAGCTACCTACGAAAGTGTAGCAAAAAATGCAGCAATTGTTGAATTAAAGAGTGAAGCACAACAAAAATTAGATAAAGCTATAGCGGAAGAAAAAATAAATTCAAAAATTAATTAACCCCTAAATCCCCAGTAGGGGACTTTGAAAACCCAATTAGTAGGACTTAAATTTTTTATAATGATGCAGACTAAATATAAACTTCTTGTATTTTTAATTGCCAATTGCTTATTGCCAATTGTAACCTTTGCACAAATAGATACAGCAAAAAAACAAACGATTGATATTACATCATCCTACAAACCTGTTTTACGTAATGCTGTTAAAATAAATTTTTCTGCATCTCATTTAAATGCCGATACAACTAAACCTGAAATGAATTATACTGTTCCATCGCAAAATTTATTTTATGCCTATCAGCCAATATCCCTAAGGCCATTGGCTTTACAGCAAGATACTAATTTGTATTTGGGCATACGCAATTATATAAAATTAGGGTATGGTAATTATTCTACTCCTTATGTTAATGCTGGCTTTAGCTTTGGCGATGGTAAAAAAATGTTGGTCAATTTATATGCGAATTATATTTCCTCAAAAGGAAAAATTGCCAATCAAGAGTACACACAATTGCAAATTAAAGCTAACGCAATTTTTTTTACCCCTAAAAATGAAGTGTACGTAGGAGCCCAATTAAGCCAAAATAATAACTACTTGTATGGGTATAATCATAGTTTGTATACATTTAAAAAAGATAGTGTACGTCAGCAATTTCAAGACTTAGTTTTAACTGGTGGTGTTAGAAATACCACAAGTGGGGAGTATGGCATTAGCTATAACCCTAACATTACCGTAATTAATTTTACAAATAAAAATAAAGTAAATGAAAGCACAGTCATTGCTAATGCACCTATAACAAAAACTTTTGGTGATGCTTTTATGCTAAAAATTGATGCTAAAGCAGACATAACTTCGTACACAACAAAAAACTTAGCATCTAATATTAAATTTAGTAACAATGTTTTTCAAATAGCTCCATCTATAGCTATCTCTTCGCCTAGGTTTAGCATAAATGCAGGGATTGTGCCTACTTGGAATAATGGTGTATTTGTTTGGCTACCAAATGTATTTGCCGAAGCACAAGTAAAAGAAAAAACATTTTTAATACAAGCTGGTTGGATAGGACGATACACCAAAAATACCTATCGGAATTTGACGGCATTAAATCCTTTTTTAACCACCATACCTTTTCAAAAAAATACTAAAGAAATTGAATATTATGGAGGCATAAAAGCCACTGTAGGCAAGCATTTTAGCTTTAATTTAAAGGGAGGTATTGTAAGTTTTAACGATATGCCTTTGTTTATAAACGATACAGCAACAGATAATAAAGCCTTTAACATTAGTAACGAAAAAAGTGTACAAAGTTTACGTATCCATGGTGATTTAAGTTTTATTAATCAAGATAAATTTACCCTTACAGCTGGGCTTACATTTAATGGTTATACGCTATTACAGAGTAACGCTAAAGCTTGGAATACAGTGCCTATGGAAATTACCAGTTCTTTACGATGGTGGGCATTTAAGCAAGTATTACTAAAAGCCGATTTGTATGCTTTTAGCGGTGGTAATTATTTAACTAAAGGTAATAAAGCACAATCCTTTTCAGGAGGTACAGACATAAGTGTAGGGGCAGAATTTAAAGTAAATAATAGGTTTAGTGCTTGGATAGATATCAATAATATTGCTAACCAAAAATACCAACGTTGGCATGCATACGAAGTATATGGGCTAAATTTATTAGGTGGTATTAGGGTGTCTTTTTAAAACTTGCTTTATTTTTTATAGGCTCATCGTTGTATCTCAAATTTGTACACCTTATCTTTGAGCAGTTTAAATACGTTATGCACCAACTAATAGCTACTTATCTTTTTCAACATAAACAATGCACTTTATTAAAGTATGGGCATTTATTTATAAAAACTTCCACTGCGGAGTCTAATTTTATTAATAAACAAATTGATGCTCCACAACAATCCATTCACTTTTCTAACCAAGAGATAGATAGTGCTGGGTTTATTGAGTATGTAGCTTCACAAAAAAATATATTGCTTCAAAATGCCAAAGAAGATGTTGAACATTTTACTCAACTTTTCTTTTCTGGCCAACAAAATAATTTAAAAGGTATTGGTATATTTACGATACAAAATGGTAGTATAAATTTTGAAGCAGTTGATGTTAATAGCTTACTCACACAACCTGCATATGCCGAAAGAGTAATTCACCAAGCAGCTGAACATAGTATGCTAGTAGGCGATAAAGAAACGACTACAACAGAAATGACAGAATTCTTAGCTGAAAAAATTGCCCCACAAGATAAATGGTGGATTTGGGCTATACTATTGGGTTTAATAGGCATTTCAATAATTGTTTTTTATTACCTTATAGATAATCAATATTAATTTTTAAAAAAAGATGGTTGTTTATTCCATTTGCCCAATTTGTAATTCTATAGCTATTCAAAAAGTTTTAGCAGTAAAAGATTTTACTGTATCTAATCAGCTTTTTGATGTATGGCAATGTAATACATGCTCTGTAAGATTTACACAAAATGCACCAGATCAAAATGAAATTGTACCCTATTATAAATCCGATACCTACGTTTCTCATACAGATACAAAAAAAGGATTAATAAATTATTTATACCATGTTATACGTAAGAAAACTTTAGTAGGCAAACGAAAATTAGTTACCAAGGAAACTCAAAAACGGCAAGGGAAAATTTTAGATATTGGCTGTGGCACTGGAGCTTTTTTAAATGAAATGCAAACAAACAAGTGGGCTATTACTGGGTTAGAGCCAGATGATTTAGCAAGAAATAAGGCTAAAGAATTGTATGGTATAAACTCATTACCAAGTAATAAATTATTTAGTTTACCGCCTGATACTTACGATGCTATTACCATGTGGCATGTATTAGAGCATGTGCATGAATTAAAGGAGTACATAGAGCAAATTAAATTAGCACTAAAAGTTGGCGGCAAATTATTTATTGCAGTACCTAATTATTTAAGTTACGATGCTCAACTATATAAAGAGTTTTGGGCAGCCTATGATGTGCCTAGGCATTTGTATCATTTTACACCAGCTAGTATAAAAAATTTGCTATTCAACTGTGGCAATCTTGAGGTGAAACAAATAAAACCTATGTGGTTTGATAGCTTTTATGTTTGTATGTTAAGTGAACAATATAAAGGCGGAAATATTTTTAAGGCATTTTATAATGCGTTAGTATCTAATATAAAAGCAATGGAGGATACTAATAAATGTAGCTCTCTAATTTATGTTATTGAAAAAACTAAAGATGCTGTTCCAATAGACGCATAAAATCATTTCGATCAATCATTTTTGCTCCTAAGCTTTCTAAATGGTTGGTATAAACTTGACAATCAATTAATTTTACACCTTCGTTTTTTAAATGTTGCACAAGTTGTATAAAAGCAACTTTACTTGCATTTGGGCTTAAGCTAAACATACTTTCTCCAAAAAAAATATTGCCCATTTTTACTCCGTATAAGCCTCCAACTAACTTATTATTTTTCCATGTTTCTGCACTAAGTGCATAACCTAGGTTATGTAAATTGGTATAGGCATCAATAACTTCTTCGGAAATCCAAGTGCCATTTTGCCCTTCTCTATTTATGGTTTTACAGTTTTTAATTACATTGTTAAAACAGGTATTAATCGTAAAATAGTAGGTCTGTTTTTTTAAAACAGCTCTCATGCTTTTACTAATTTTTATTTCGTCTGGGAATAAAACAAATCTTGGATTTGGGCACCACCAAATTATGGGCTCATCATCACTATACCAAGGAAATATTCCATTGCGGTAGGCCAATAGTAATCGTTGGGTACTTAAATCACCACCAATAGCTAAAATGCCCTCCACATCAGCTTCGGTTACTGGCGGAAAGTAAAGTTCGTTGGATAGTAAAAACATTACCTTTTTGTTTTACTAACCAATTTTAACTCCTTAATAATATTTGTTGCACCGGCAAACTTATCTACAATAAAAAGTACATAACGAATATCTACCATTATGTTTCTACAAATAGTGGGGTCGTAATTTATATCACTCATTGTACCTTCCCAAACTCTATCAAAATTTAAACCAATTAAATTACCATATGCATCTAGTGCTGGGCTGCCACTATTTCCGCCAGTAGTATGGTTTGCAGCAATAAAGCACACAGGTTGCTTACCATTTACACCATATCTTCCAAAATCTTTTTTCTTATACAGTTCAATTATTTTAGCAGGTACATCAAACTCATAATCTCCTGGTTTATATTTTTCCATTATGCCATCTAAATACGTATAAAAATCGTATTTAGCACCATCTTTTGGGGTATAGCCTTTTACATTTCCGTAAGTAATTCTTAGGGTGCTATTTGCATCCGGATAAAAATTTTTATCGCTAAAAACATCCAGTTGAGCTTGCATATATAAACGCTGTAAACTATTGATGGTGGCTTGTAGTGGCGCTAATTTTTTTGCTACATTATCGCTAAAAGTTTTTGCCATGTCACTTACTAATTTAAAAGCTATATCATTTTTAATAGCTTCAACAACATCTGTGGCATTGCCATTTAATAAATTTTTTATGCTTTCGAGGGATGTAATTTTTGATTGATCATAAATAGCTGAGGCTGCTTTTTCGTAATTATTATTTTGCACTAAAGTGGTAAAGTAGGGCGAAATATTTGCTGCTTTTTGATCTTGCACATACATTTTCATTAACACTTCAAATACTTTTTTATCAACATTAACGTCATACTCTCCAAACAAATTTTCTAACGAAACTAGCACCCCAGTTTTAGCATTTATAAAACCTTTTTCACCATCTTTTTCAAAGGCATTTACCACACTACGTAATTGGGTAGTTACATTCCCAAGCTCAATCTTTTGAGTTATTTCATTATAATAATCTCTTGCTAAAGCATAAGGTTCAATTTCCGCATACGCTTCTTCAAGCTTTTTTAAAAGATTTAAATACATGGCAGTCATCTCTGGTTTTGCTAAAACAATTTTTTCAAATAATGCTTCTAGTTGTTTCTTCTTTCCAACAGCATCTTTACTACGCAAACCCAATACTTCGCCTTGCCATTTTTTATACGCATTTTGTATACTTGCATATTTTGCTGCATACTTAATTTTAATGCCTTCATCTTTACGCATAAAGCCATCTATAACAGTTAAGGCTTTTTCTCTAATGGCAATTTTTGCAGGGTCAAGTACATCCATAATTTGTTTTACTGCTGCACTATGTAAGTATTGGGTAGTGCGGCCAGGAAAACCAAATACCATTGTAAAATCATTTTCTTTAACACCATCTAACGAAATGTTTAAACTACGTTTTGGTTTATACGGTACATTGTCGGCACTATAAGCAGCAGGCTTATTGTCTTTACCAGCATAAATTCTAAACATGCTAAAATCCCCGGTGTGCCTTGGCCACATCCAATTATCGGTATCTTTTCCAAAGTTACCAATGCTGCTTGGGGGTGCACCTACAAGCCGTACATCTTTATATGTTTCGGTTACAAAACAAAAATATTTGTTGCCTTCAAAAAAAGCTCTAATCAATACATCTTGATAGCTTTCTTTTTTTATAGTAGTTTTTAAAGCAGCAATGTTTTTATCAATAATACGTTGCCTTTCTATTTCGGTAGAATTAGATGTAACCCCTTTTAAAATATCATTGGTTACTTCATCAATTCGTATAATAAATGTTGCAAACAAACTAGGGTTAGTTAATTCTTGCCCTTTGTTGTATGCCCAAAATCCATCTCTTATATAATTATTTTGGATAGATGAGTGGTTTTGTATTGCATCAAAACCACAATGGTGGTTAGTTAATAACAAACCCTCGTTGCTAATTACTTCGGCGGTACAAAAGCCACCAAAACTTACAATAGCATCTTTAAGGCTACTTTTACTTATGCTGTAAATATCGCTGGCATTAATTTTCATGCCCATTTTTTTCATTTGCTTTTCGTTAAGGCTTTGTAGCAATTGAGGTAGCCACATACCCTCATCTGCAAAAGATTGATAAAAAAATAAAACGGTAATAAATAGTACTAAAGCGATCTTTTTCATGTATAAATTTTAGATGGACAAATGTAAGCTAAATTATAAAAGGGGTTTTCTCAAAAGTACTATTTTGTATTCTCCATACGTTAATGGGGTACACAAAGAAGTAATAACCAATGTAAAAAATCTTTGAGTTATTAGTAGTTTTGTGGAGGTCCTCTTCTACTAAATACCCTATCTAAATCTTTAACACAAATACTTAAATACATTTTGTAATTTTGTTCTTCAACAATTCTTAATTTTTAATTCTTAATTGTATTTGGGGCTGACCGGTTTTGACAGCATAGTTCTTTGTAAGTGTAAGCATGTAGTGCGTTGTATAATTAGCACTTTAAACTGAATATTCAACCTTTCAAATGGCAATACACAGTATGCCATGGCTGCTTAATCGATAGATTAGCAACCATTAGGGCCGCCGAGTAGGTTCACCTTTTACCATACTTCGCCGCCGACTCAAAAATAAAAGAGGTTGCTATCAATGTATGATGTGCCATTGATTTAAGACTATTCATCTAAGGAAATTGTTGGTGTGTTTGGTTCCTGCATTTTCTCTACAATTAATGCCAAAATAAACATGTAGAAAGCTTATGGCGAGTATGTTTGGACCAGGGTTCGATTCCCTGCAGCTCCACCCAGCGAAAAAAATGGTCAATCTTTGAAGATTGACCATTTTTTTTCATTTCCGCTAAAAATTCATATAATGCCAGCTATTATTGACAGTAACTTTCCTCACCAAGGAGTTATAAAAAACTAATTATATATAAGCTTTAATATGATTTTTTCATAGTTCTTCTTTTCCCATCGGAATTTTCATAAATTATTTTAGATGCGTCATAATCTATTACTTTATCTGGAGTATTTTTATCTTTAATTGACTTTATCAATTCATCTTTCATCAGCAGCATATAAAGCTCCGGTGTGATTTTAAGTTTATCAAAATCATATGTGTAATAAATAAATTTATCTTTAATCTTCCATTCGCCGCCAACTTTTACAGTAATATCTGTAGTTTCTATTGTTTCATCATTTGCAAGTTCAATGGTTGCCTCTGTTACGAATTTGCCATCTACAAAAAATTCACCTTTTATATCTTTTACTTTTTTACCATCCTTCTCAACCTCATCTTCTTGATAATATTTACCAATTAATGCGTCTTTTATTTTTTCATCTTCACTTTTTAGCTGATTGCAACCCGTTACAACCATAAGAGCAAATAGAGTAGCTCCAAAAATTGTCATTACTTTTTTCATTTTTTTTCATTTTTTGTACCTACTCGTTTAGCTTTTCGGTTTCGCCCCGTTTTTTTAGAAGTGGTAACTGGACTCCACTTTTATTTATAAATATAGTAATTTAAATTAAATATATAAATATTCTCTCTCTTTAAAATTTGCCTATAACGGTTGGCAAGGCGCTGTTACCAGCAGTGTTTCTTTATCGGTTTTCATTTCGGTGGTTTCATTTTGGTCATGTCAATAGTCGAAAAATTTGTCGATCCATAAGGAGATGTTTTCCTGGTTGTTAGTATATTTATCCAGTCGTTGTCAATCTTGTTTTTTTTAATTTACAGTCTCTTTTCCTCTCAGTGTTGTGTCCCAAAGATGCAAACCGCAAGTTCTGCCCAAAAGAGCAAGAGGGCTACCAGAATAGCTAAGCAGTAGGCAATTCGGTGCCTGGTTTTTTTTACCTTCCTGATTACAAGCTCACATAGGAGACCAGTGCCGAGCAGTAAAACACCAGCGGCAATAAAATCGAACACATCCCAATTCACTTCATTTGTGAACTGCATCGCTATTAATGCTATGAGCAATAGTAGTGCTACTGTGAGCACAATGATGCTAAGTCTTTTATTTTGCACAATCATAAATGTTTTTATAAGCCTACGTTGGTTCTGTTAGATTATTGTCCATTCGTGATAATTTTTATAAATGTCAGCCAAGGACTGTTCACCTGTCAGTCCGTCATCGGGCAGTCCACCAATGACTTTACAAACTGTTGTAATTGTGCTGTCGTTTAACATTGCCTTTAACGAACAAGGCTTTGTGCAGGCAGAGCATTGTTGATTGTCCAGCCCGGAACTGAAGCCCAATAAAGAAATAAAAGTACAATATAACAACTAAAAGCCCAACAGAATTCCGTCCAGCCCTGCTTGCACAAAACCCCATGTTGGTAGCCGTTTTCTCACTTAGTAATTTCCCTAAGTTCATCTTTGCGTTTTAACCATTTTGTAATAAAGTAAATAATGAGTATGGCTGCTATAAATATTAGGGTAGAAAGAATTTCCCATTTGCCTAAACTAGTAAGTAGCCAAATAATAGCGACTATTGCTATCACAGGGATAACCAATCCTCCTGGTGCTCTGAAATACTCATCTTCTCCTGCTATTTTTTTCTTTCGTAGTTTGATGGTCGCCAAAACAACAGCAAGGTAAACGAGCAGAATAATAGCACTTGCCATAATAGCTAATTGCTGAAACCCTCCGGAAATGGAAAAGATAAATATGAGTACCCCGTAAGCTATTATTGCAATGTATGGTGTGGCAAACTTAGGATGTACCTTGCTTAAAAATTTTGGAAATAATCCGTCGTTAGCACCGGCAAATAACGACCGTGGTGTACATAAAATATCAAGTGTTACGTTTCCAAAACAAGATAATGCGGCACAGAGTAATAAAATAGTCGCACCCGTAGTTCCTATAATTTTTTTAGCTACTGCAGCCAAAGGTGCGTCTTTAAATAAAGCCATTTGGGTACCCAATACACCTTGTGCTACTATTTGTAAAAGAATATACACAATTAAAACCACAACTCCGGCAATGAAGATGCTAAGCGGAACTGAACGTTTAGGGTTTTTAATTTCTCCGCTTGCTCCAAGTGATGTTTCAAAGCCTGCAAAGGCAAAAAATAAAATAAGCGATGTATCGCTGAATGATTTAAGAGATGGTAAATGCTCCCAATGCAGGTTAGATGTTTTTACATAACCGAATCCAAAAATAATAATGCCAAGTAGTGGAAGTAGTTTTATAACAGTAATAGCTTTTAAAACACCCACACTTTGCTTTGCCCCAAATACATTCAATAATATCATAAAAGAAATCAAACCAAAAAATAGTACACCACGAACAAGAGGATTTGTAAACACTGGAAATAATACGGATAATGAATCTGCAACAATGTTCATTAAAGCAGCACTTCCTAAAATACCCCATCCAAAAAAATACAACCAATTAATAATGTAGCCGGGCAAATTGCCAAATGCTGCTTCTACATAAGCATAAGAACCACCGCTGGTAGTAATGCGACTTCCTATTTCTGCATAACAAAGCAGAATAGTTGAAAACAGGATGCCGCAAACTATATAAGCAAAAATGCCAAATGCACCCAATGCACTACCTACTGTTGAGGGAAGTACAAAAATGCCTGCACCAATAACGCCACTTATGATGGTGAGTGTTAGCCCGGGAACTCCTATAACACGTTTTAAGCCTTCATCAGAATTTGTATTTGTCATAATTAAGTTTTGGTAAAAAATTGGCAGGTTAAGGAGTCTGTTAGGCTTGCTTGTAACG
>CAILUU010000027.1 GCA_903837525.1 uncultured Bacteroidota bacterium
GAAAATGCCAAAGAAAAGGAATTTTATGCTCGGTAATATGCACCAGCCAACCACCAAAAAAATCTAATGCCAAAATACTAATTACGATTGTTGTAATTGTGCCAGCGTTTGTCCAATATATAATACCAAAATTAGTGGCCTTGCACCAATCGCTTAGTAAAATAATTATATAAGCTAAAAAAGTGTGAATGATTAAATGAATTAATGTAAAACCAATATTTACTGCGGCATGGGTGGTTTTATTTTTTTTATACTGCATGGGTAAAAAAGGAATTGCCCTTTCAATAATCCAAAAAATAAGCATACCACCAATTAAAAAACTAAATCTTAGTAAAGGATGTTTTTCGAGTGAGGAAAAAAAGGTAATAATGGTATCCATAGCACTTTAATTTTCTTGTTGAATGGGTAAGTTGTTTAATAGGCTTTTACAATTTTGGCAACGATATTTTTTACTGTATAAAGTTGATTGACCATATAAAATTTTATTTTTTAACACTCCCCAAAACGTTGTTGGGGCATCTACTTTTTCCTCTACAATTAAATTATTAGTATGACAAAAATTACAGGTATACTCTTTTAAATAGTTGTTTTCTGCTTCTTTAACTATAGTAGCTGCTTTTTCAAACTCATTAATAGCAACCATTAATTTAATACCACCCACTGCAGGGTTTAGTAAAGGGTCTATGGTAACAACATACTCATCTTTTAAATGGCACTCTATATTATTTTCTTGTAGTAATCCTAAAGCCATATTGGCTAAAACATAATTATCGTAAGCAGCTAATAGTTTAAACTCCATTTTTTTATTTTGCTAATTTTTTATCTACGCATCTGTGGTTAAATTCTATCTCCCAAAATCATTACCATACTCTTCTGCATATTTTTCATACTTCTTTATCAACGCAATATTCTTTTTTTCTATTTCGGTTAAATCATTTTTAATATCAACCGAGTTGGGTATGTACCAATCTTTATTTTCAAACTGCTTTCTTAAATGTTTCTTTTTAAAACAGTAACCATGCCTTGCAAAAATTTCGTTACGCATTATTTCCAAGTCCTCCTTCATAACATTGGATACATCATCTTCTTTTAAAAGTCGTTTACTGGCTTGTGGGTATTGCCCAACGTCTACCAAATACTTAAATGTATTACGAGCTAATGAAAAATCCTTTGCTCCGAAATGGTCTCCTTCTTTAAAAGGTTTCCAGTTTCCTTTTATTGCGTTTCCATTTTTTTTATCAAAGCTTATTACAAATGTACCATCGTACTTATTATCTCCAGGCTCTTTAGCATTTATGGTGTAAATATCGTTTACTAAAGTAGCTAAACCACTAAAAGGCCTATCGTTTCCACCAACTACACTTCTGCCTTCAACCGTATCGCCAATAACTTTTGTAATTAAAAGTGTAATTTTATTGTCTCCAAATGGTCCAACATACGAGCCTAATAAAGGCGAATTAACAATTGTTTGTGCTACCGTTGGCGTTTCACTTTTTTCTTCTGTACTTTTATTGTTTGAATTGCAGGCTATTATGTTAACAATAATTAAACCTACTATGCAAATTTTTTTCATATACTAAAAGTTTATTTATTTGTAAAATACAACTAATTTAATGGCTTACAAAAACATAATTTCAATAGTAGGAATAGTGCTTTTAGCTTTTTTTTCTTTTTTAATGTTGCGTATTATGTTTATATATATACCCATTAAAAACGATGTGGGTTTTTTGCAATTAAAGCAAGGTTATATTGATATTACAGAGTGGCGAATTGCCTTTTTTACACATGTTTTTACTAGTATTTTAGCATTGTTAGCTGGTTTTTCTCAATTTAATAAATCAATTTTAAAGAGTTACCCAAAACTGCATAGAGGTTTAGGGTACGTTTATATTGTTAATATTTTACTGGTTACTGGGCCAGCAAGTTTGCTAATGAGCTTTTATGCCAATGGAGGGTTGGGAAGCCAAGTAGGGTTTGTGTTATTAGCAGTTTTGTGGATATATTTTACCGCTAGGGCATTGTACGAAGCTGTAAAAAAACGGTTTAAGGCACACCGTATTTATATGATACGGAGTTTTGCTTTAACCCTTAGTGCAATTACGCTACGTTGCTGGAAAGTGTTTTTTGCCAATTTTACAGATATACCGCCAATGGATAGATATCGCCTAATTGCTTGGCTTGGCTGGACCCTTAATCTTTTGATTGCTGAATGGTATATATATAAATTTGTTGTACAACGTAATAAAAATATTTTGTAAATTTGTTCTATGGAATTCGATAAAATTTATAACAAAGGGCAGGCCCAGTTATTTAAAAATAATTATTTAGAATACCTTACCAAAACTCATCCTTTAGTTATTTGGGGATTGTATTTACCTATACTTATTTTACTGCCTATTTACGCCTTTAATTATATAGGCTTTAGCGGATTAAATATTTTTTTACTTTTTTTAGGCGGAATATTTTTCTGGAGCTTATTTGAATATTTAATGCATCGTTTTGTTTTTCATTATGTAGCACATACTGATAGGGGGAAAAGAATAAATTACGTATTACATGGTAACCATCATGAATACCCACGAGATAAGGAAAGATTATTTATGCCAGCTGCACCAAGTTTAATTATTTCATCTACTTTATTCTTTTTATTTTGGTTGGTATTGGATAAAAATATTTTCGCTTTTTTCCCAGGCTTTATTTTAGGGTATTTAATTTATGGAAGCATGCATTATGCAATACATGCTTGGAACCCTCCATTTAAATGGATGAAAGGGTTATGGCGTAATCATCACTTACATCATTATAAACGTGACCACAAAGCTTTTGGAGTAAGTAGCACTTTGTGGGATCATGTATTTGGCACTATGTTCGATTTAAAAAACGAAAAAGAGGATAAAGAAAAAGTGAAGGAGTTGATGTTTAAGTAAGTTTACCATTTTTCTTCGGTACAATTTGTGTTTAGATTTTGTAGAAAATCTTTTTTTGTTTTTATTCTTTGTTGTTCTCGTTCAATTACGAGCCTAGCAATTAATATTCCTGAATTTTCTGTATTGTTTTTTTTCAAAAGCTGCGGAAAAAACGGTAGAAAAAAAAGCACCTATTTTTTACAAGGAATAAAGCGAATATATATTTGCGATGCTTTTGGCATTGTAAAAAATGAGGATACAGCTTGTACAGATTATATGCGGAATAAAATTGGCGATATCTTACGTAATGCTATTGCACCCGAAATAAATAACGCCTTAAATGAGTATAAATTAGCAAACCAATGGAATGATTTGGTTGCCTCTGCAAAATTACTATTTGGCGATAAACTAAATTGAGGAAAAAGAAAGGGAGATACGTACTAAAGCACAAGTAAGAAATACCGTTTTGCTACAAAAAATTTTGAACAAATTGTTAAATAAGTGTCTGGTCACTCTTCACTTTATTAAAACTTTATTGCTTTTAGGTATGCCAATTTCTTTTAGTTTAAAAGATATTTCGTAGTAACCTGACACTTAAAATTTTTCCATTACACCCAACCCAAATAAAGCAAAATCATATTTTACAGGGTCTTTAGAATCTAATTTTTTTAAGTAAGTGGTTAGTTCGGTAGCAGCTTGCCAATCGTTTCGTATTCTAGTTAAAATGCCCAGCTTTTTTGCCACTCGGCTTACATGTACATCAATAGGTATAATTAATTGAGAAGATTTTATTTGTTTCCATAACCCAAAGTCTACACTAGTTTCGTTACTACGAACCATCCAACGCAAATACATATTTAATCGCTTGCAAGCCGATTTTTTTTGTGGAGAGGCAATATGCTTTCTTGTACGTTCTGGAAAATCTTGTAAAGAAAAAAAGTAATGATGAAAACCTATTAACCCATTTTCAACTGTTTCATCTTTTTTATTCATCCATTGGGTAAAAGCAATTTCTAATGAAGGATATTTCGTAAAATGCTGCTTAAAAAATGCAATACAATACAATAAATCGGTTGCGTTAAATGTTCGATGTTTTAATTGTTCTAAGGCCTGTAACTCTTTTTTTGAATGGTGTAAACAAAATTGATAAGGCTGATTATCCATAAGTTGCATTAACGTATTGCAACTGTTAAGTACGCTTTTACGATTACCCCAAGCTAATATGGCTGCAAAAAAACCTGCTATTTCAATATCTTGTTGTTGTATAAATTTATGTGGAATTGATATAGGATCAGCTGCAATAAAAAAAGGTTGATTGTATTGATCAGCTTTTTTGTTTAAAAACAATTTTAGTTCGTTATTATTCATTTTTTTAACCGCAGAGAAGGGAGTTAAAGGAGATTACGCAGAGAAAATCTCTGTAGTGAATTTATCCAATTGCTTTATTCAAATCTTCTATCAAATCATCAGCATCTTCAATACCCACACTCAATCTTATTAAACAATCTTTCAATCCATTTTTTAAACGTTCTTCTTTAGGTATGCTAGCATGCGTCATACTTGCAGGGTGGTTGATTAAACTTTCTACACCACCAAGGCTTTCCGCCAAGGAAAATAAATGGGTAGAAGATAAAACTCTTTTTGTGTTTTCTGGACTATCATCTTTTAACTCAAAACTTATCATACCGCCAAAGCCATGCATTTGTTTTTTTACAATAGCATAATTAGGATGATCTTCAAAACCCGGCCAATATACTTTTGCCACTTTTACATTATTACGCAACCAATGAGCTATTTTTTCACCGTTTTCGCAATGTGCTTTTATTCTTATTCCTAATGTTTTAATACCACGTAAAACTAAAAAACAATCCATAGGGCCAGGCACAGCACCACAACTTTTTTGTATAAAATATAACTCGTCTCTAAGCTTTTGGTCATTTAACATAATAGCGCCTTGTATTACATCACTATGCCCACCTAAATATTTTGTAGCACTATGCATTACTATATCGGCACCTAAATCTAAAGGGTTTTGTAAAGCAGGGCTAGCAAATGTATTATCTACTACCAATAAAATATTTTTTGGTTTAGTAATTTTTGCAATGGCTTCAATATCTGTAATATTCATCAATGGGTTGGTAGGTGTTTCTAGCCAAACCATTTTAGTTTTTTCGCTAAGGACTGTTTCTACATTACTTGCATTTGTAGTATCTACCATGGTAAAAATTATACCAAAACGGGCAAATACTTTTGTAAATATTCTATAGCTACCTCCATACATATCTTCTGCACAAATAACTTCATCACCAGGTTGTAATAATTTTATAATAGCATCGGTTGCAGCTACTCCGCTACCAAAAGCTAACCCAAAATTTGCATTTTCTATTTCGGCATAAGCATCTTCCAATGCTTTACGAGTAGGGTTTTGGCTACGGGCATATTCATATCCCTTATGTTGTGCTGGCGCTTCTTGTACATAGGTGCTTGTTTGGTAAATAGGTATCATAATAGCACCTGTACTTGGGTCGGGTGTTGCACCTGCATGTATATATTTTGTAGCTTTTTTCATTTGTTTTTATTTGTGCAAAGGTGCAGTTTTTAAATTTAAAAATACCTTCCTTAGGGTATTTTATAAACTTGTTTTACCCTTACTTTTACTAAAAATTAATAAATATGAAAAAATTATAGCATTATCTATTTTTAGTTTTGCTTTTGTGCATGGCTTTACACAAAACTGCGATAATATTATGGTTAATTTAAAACGAGGTACTGTAAATAAGTTAAAACTTACTGCAAGTCAAGATGAGGTAAAAGCCGCTTTGCCTTGAAGTACAGGCGATACCGAAGAGGATAGCGATTTTAACTGTGGCCATGGAGTATTTTTTTTAAATAGTAGTTTCTTTTTTATACAGGCAGAGATTATGTAGAGTTTAGAGAAAAATTTAAAGGTAAATTATCTGTAGCTGTTTTAGGGGGAGCAAAATCAGCGGCAATAGCTAAACTTAAATTGGGTAAACCCATTCGTACAGAAAAGCAAGAAGATGGAAGAGAAGCTTTATTTTTTAAAACTACTTATGATTATTTAAGGGAAGAACTTGCTAAGGGCAAAGTTGTAACAGTAGCCATGCATGCTGTAAAAGCAAAAGAGGTAGAGCTTTGTTTATAAAAATTGTGCAGCTGTTATATAACGCCAGTCAAAATTATTAGATGCATGTGCATCACTAGCTTTAACTTTTTTAACTAATACTTTTTGGGCTAATACTTTTTCGTCAACTAATTTTTGTTTTGCAGCCATACTAAAATCTTCAAAACGTTTTGTTTGCATCCAATTTTTTTGTGGTGGCTCAAAGCCTATTTTATCTTTACGCCAAGTAATTTCTGGGGGTAATTTTTTTTCTACTAGTTTACGTAATATCCATTTGGTAAAGCCTTCTTTAATTTTTAAGGTAGACGGGAGTGAAAAAACAAACTCTACCAACTCATGCGATAAAAAGGGTAGTCGTACCTCTACACCATGAGCCATGCTGTTTCTATCAGCAAAACGAAGCAATTCCTCTAAGCCTATTTCCGTAATGTTAAAATGTAGCATATCGTTTAGCTTAGTTACAATTGGCCGATGTATTCCATCCCATTGATGACCTTTTAAATGTGCTAAAAAATCCGGGTGAACATAAGGATGATGAACTGTTTTTTTATAATCTTTTCGCTCTAATAATAATGCAGCTTGTGCTGGTAAAAATGCGGCTAAATGATTTTTTATGCCCCACGTAAAGGGTTGATTATTTTTACGAAGTTGTTTTAATTGGTTTAAATTTTCGCCTAATTTATGTCTGCTTAGTATTTCTTGCAAAAACCAATGTATGTATTTTGTATACCCAGCAAAAATTTCATCGGCACCTTGCCCATCTAACAAAACAGGTACATTATGTTGTTTTGCTAATTCAAATACTTTGTATTGTGCAAAAATGCTAGATGAATTAAAAGGCTCCTCTTGATGATAACATAATTTTTCAAAATCGTTTATTAAATCATCTGCTGTAGGCGTTATTGCAAAATTTTGTAACTGAAATTTATTCGTTATCTTTTGTATAAAAGGGGATTCATCTTTTTCAAAAGTAGGGAACGTGGCAGAAAAAGTAGTTAAGTTAATTTTCTTACTAGCTAGGTATGCTGCAATGGTTGAGCTGTCTAAACCCCCGCTTAGGCTTGTACCAATAGCCACATCGCTTCTTAATTTTTTTTGAATAGAAGAGCCTAATAAAAAATCTATTTTTTCAATGGCATCTTTTACGCTGCAATCTATTTTACTCTCTTTATTTAGTTTCCAGTATTGATAAAGTTTATATTTAAAAGGCAGTAATTCAAAAAGTAAATAATGTGCAGGAGCTAAAGCATAAATATTTTTGTAGTAGGTAGTCTCTTTATCGCTTGGGTTTTGTACTTGGCCTAAGGTTAAATAATTAAGCATCATTTTTTTGCTCACTTCTTTTTCAATACCCATTGCCCACAAGGCTTTCATTTCACTAGCAAAAACAAAATGCTCATCATCTTCAAAATAATAAAATGGTTTTTCGCCAAAGCGGTCTCTTGCACAAAAAAGTTGTTGCTCTTTATTATCCCAAATAGCAAAGGCAAACATGCCATCAAAATGTTGTAAGCAACGTTTTCCCCAAAAATCAAAAGCGGCAGCAATTATTTCGGTATCGGTTTTTGAGGAAAAATGATATCCTTTAGTAATTAAAAACTCTCTTATCTCTATGTAATTATAAATTTCTCCATTGTGTATAATGGTATATCTACCCAAGCAATGCATTGGCTGACTGCCTTTATCGCTTAAATCAATTATAGAAAGACGCCGATGACCTAACAATACCGTGTGGTATTCATTTGCCCAATGTCCCTCGTCATTTGGGCCACGGTGGGCAAGTGCGTCAGTCATTTTTTTTAAATGACTAAATGCTATATTTTTTTTTGAAAGTATCCCAGCTATGCCACACATTTTGGAAATATTAAAAAAAACGAGAAAAATTTTAATCTTTACTTAAATTTTATTGAATGTTAAAGGGCATATTTACTCTTACAGCATCCCAGGCAATTATTAAATTTATGCCGGTAGTTGATTTTTCAAAAGCCATTGTAAAATTTTCAATTAGTTCTATATTTTTTTGAATAGGTACTTCAATACGGGCTGCATCTTTTTTAACATCGTACGTAAAAGAGCCCCAAGCATTTAAATCATTATTAATAATTACGGTCCACTTATCGGTATAAGGCACACAGTACATAGAGTATTTACCCTTTTTTAGTTTAGTAGTACCAACTTTTACATTTTGAAAAAACTCAATTTCAGTAGCTTCGTTTGCACCTAATCGCCAAACCCTTCCATACTCTACCAATTCACCAAAAACTACTCTGCCATTTTTTTGAGGGCGGCTATAAATAACTCTGGCTACCAAAGGTTCGATTACTTTACCTTGCATTTTTTGTACGGGGTATCCAACAGGGTAGTAACTCATATCCATTGGTGATTTATCTACTGCAGGCAACTTGGTTTGTGCTTGTAAGGTAACACAAAAAAGTAGTGTTGTTAAGGTCAACAAGAATGGCTTCATAAAAATATTTTTATTAAATTTTATCAAAATTAAGCGTTTAACAATTGGTATAATTTGTTTTGTGCAAATTGTTTTACATCGGTAATAAAAAGAGCGTACTGTTGTTCAATTAGTTGTTTATTTGCACAAAATAACTCAAACGCTATAGTACTTTCGGTTAAATAGGCCGATCGTTTAACTAAGCCGTTAAAGCTTTTTGGCATACCCCAATCAAATTGATAATTAAATAACCAATTTTGCTGCTTCATATAGGGCAATAGTGTTAAAAACTTTGGGGGCAAATAGGCTATGTTATTTTCTAAAATGGTATACGTTTTAGTACAAAAAAGTTCTAAATCGGCAGTTGTTGCAAAGTGTTTTAAATATGAAAAGCCCTATATGTTTTGGATAGCGGTCGCTTTTCTAAGCATATGGATAATTAAAATATTACTTAAATTATTTGACCGTTAGTTTTCTTTCTAAAAAAATTATCTTTGCTTCCTAACTTTAATAATTATGGCAAACGGACCAGTTTCAACTTTTATAGAACATCATTATAGGCATTTTAATGCAGCTGCATTAATGGATGCTGCAAAAGGATATGTAACACATTTAGATGAAGGGGGCAAAATGATGATAACGCTTGCTGGTGCTATGAGTACGGCAGAATTGGGCTTAAGCCTTGCCGAAATGATTAGGCAAGATAAAGTATCTATTATAAGTTGTACCGGTGCAAATTTAGAGGAAGATATTATGAATTTGGTGGCGCATAGCCATTATAAAAGAGTGCCTAATTATAGAGATTTAAGTCCGCAAGATGAATGGGATTTACTAGAAAACCATTATAACCGAGTTACAGATACTTGTATACCCGAAGAAGAAGCCTTTAGAAGATTACAACAACATATTGTAAAAATTTGGAAAGATGCTGATGCAAAAGGGGAGCATTATTTTCCGCATGAGTATATGTACAAAATGCTGTTAAGTGGGGTGCTAGAGCAGTACTACGAAATTGATCCAAAAAATAGTTGGATGTTAGCTGCTGCTCAAAAAAATATCCCTATTGTAGTGCCTGGCTGGGAAGATAGTACCATGGGAAATATTTTTGCTAGCTACATTATTAAAAACGAAATGAAAGCCACTACTATGAAAAGTGGTATTGAATACATGGTGTGGTTAGCCGATTGGTATAGAAATAATAGTAGCGGAAAAGGAGTAGGCTTTTTTCAAATTGGTGGTGGTATAGCTGGCGATTTTCCTATTTGTGTTGTACCCATGATGTATCAAGATTTGGAATGGCATGATGTACCTTTTTGGAGCTACTTTTGCCAAATAAGCGATAGTACAACTAGTTACGGAAGCTACAGTGGAGCTGTACCCAACGAAAAAATTACATGGGGTAAATTAGATATTGCTACACCAAAATTTATTGTAGAAAGTGATGCTACCATTGTAGCACCATTAATATTTGCTTGGATATTGGACTGGTAATCCAACTAAAAATTACATAAAAAAAGGGCTGTATTAACAGCCCTTTTTTTATGTAATCATCAATAATTTTAATGTACATACAAATATCTGTTGTAGGTAACTACTATTCCCGAAGCATCTGTTTCATCAATTGTTAAAGCATTTTCGGTAACTAAAAATAAATTATACGTTATAGAACTTGCGCCAATTGTAATTTTTAAATCTTCTTTATTGTTTACCAATGCCCAACTGCCTGTTGCAACTAAATCTGGATTAGCGGCATTGCATTTACTTGCACCTTCTGTTATTGTATAGCCTGATGGATTTATATACGAAGTAATATCATCTTTTTTACAAGCTGGTATGGTTGATGTAATATCGGTCCAAGTAGCCGAACTAGAAATCCTTGTTTGTTTGCTATCTAAACGCCACCCACCTATCGTTAATAATTCTTCCTTTGTTTTAGAAGCTTCTTTTTTTGAGCAAGAAATAAAAACTTGAGACCCTAAAAAGAAAGCGGCTATTAATAATAATTTATTCATTTTTTTATTTAGTATGTAAATGTACTAGGTTTATCTTGTTGCTGTTGGTAGTGGTTTATCTCTTATTAACATAGCATCTCTATTAGCAATTGCCCAGGCTGTGTAAAAAATCATTTGGGCTCTTTTTTCGAATAAATCCCAAGTAATTTTATCTACAGTATCTGTTGTTTTATGATAATCGGCTTTTAACATACCATCGTAAAAAAACAATACAGGAATGCCTTTACGGGCAAAATTATAATGATCGCTTCTAAAATAAATACGATTACGGTCGTTTGGATCATCAAACTTATAATCTAAGGTAAGCTTGGTGTACTTATTATTTTCGGCCTCGTTAATTATAGGTAATTCGCTACTAATTTTATCATGCCCAACAACATAAACATAATTCATGGTATCAGCCATATTACGTTCGGTATCTATACGGCCAATCATATCTATATTTAAATCAACACTAGTTTTTTCAATAGGGAAAAAAGGATGGTCGCTATAATATTCGCTACCCCAAAGTCCTTTTTCCTCTCCACTTACCGTCATAAATACCATTGTTCTTCTTGGTCCTTTCCCCTCAGCTTTTGCTTTGGCAAATGCTTCAGCCATCATCATTACAGCAACTGTACCGCTTCCATCGTCATCAGCTCCGTAAAAAATTTTACCATCACGTTTTCCTAAATGATCGTAATGGCCAGTTACAAAAATGTATTCATCTTTTTTATCGCTACCCTCAACTAAACCTACTACATTACTAGCGTTAATGGTTATACGATATTTGTCTATGGCTAAAGATGTTTTCAATTTTTTTTCAAATCCATTTATTTTAAGTGTTTCGCTAGCTTTAGCACTAGCTAAGTAACTTGTAAAATCAAAACTATCGCCAATAATATTTTTAGCCATGGCATGTGTTAGTAGGGCATAATTAATTGTTTTTCCAGATGTACCTCTTGGAAAGTATACATTAGTTTTACTACTACTGTTTATACTATTTTTGGTAAATGTTTCTTGAGTTGGATTGATAACAAACGCCCCTATTGCTCCTTTGCTAGCGGCTAACGCTAATTTTTTACTTAATCCAGGGAACGTCCAATCACTCGTATTTTTTGCACCATTTACAATAAAGTTGCCGTCTTTTTTTGGTTCGCCTAAAAAGAAAACAACCACTTTGCCTTTTACATTTACATTGGTATAATCGCTGTAGTTAGCACTTTCAATACCGTAACCAATAAATACTATTTTTTTCCCTTTAAATTTTTTGTTTTCGTTGGTATTTACTGGACTAATAAAATCGGTACCATACGCTGCCGTGTAGTCGCCCAATTTTAAGCTGCTACTTATTAAACTGTCTTTATATAGAGGATAAAATTGTTGGTAGCCTTTTAAAGCAGCTACTTGTGTTAAGCCAATAGTTGCATAATGGCTTTCGATATAGGCAGCAGCTTTACGTTGACCTTCAGTACCGGTTTCTCTACCTTCCATTTCGTCCCCTGCAATAATGGTTAAGTGTTTTTTTAAATTGCTACCGCTAATAATAGAGGCGTATTTTGATGCAACGGAAGGTTGTGCAAATGTGGTTATGGTTAAAAATAAACCAATAACTAATAACGTAAATTTATTCATTTAAATAGTTTGAAAAATGAAATTAAAAAAATTAAAGAAATTGATGCATGATTTTGTATGAGTGGTAAGTATTAGCAACTAATCTTGCTGACTCTTCCCTGGTGCCTACCGCCTTCAAATGCGGTATTCATAAAAACAGCTAACATTTTTTCGGCATCGCCATCACGTACAAAACGGGCTGGTATGCATATAACGTTAGCATCGTTGTGTTTACGGGCAAGTTCTGCAATTTCTTGCTCCCAACAAAGGGCTGCTCTTACACCTTGGTGCTTGTTAGCAGTTATGGCAACACCATTTGCACTACCACAAAGTAATATGCCAAAAGCTGCTTCGCCTTTTTCTACCGCACTGGCAACAGGGTGTGCAAAATCTGGATAATCCACACTATCTTTTGTAAAGCATCCAAAATCTTTATAGGCAACATTTTCTCCCTCTAAAAAAGAAATTAAATCTTCTTTGCAATCAAATCCTGCATGATCGCAACCTATGGCAATGGGGAGCTTTAAATTAAAAGGAGACATATAATTAGGGATTAAGAATTATCAATTAGGAATTTCAATCTACACAAATTTAAAACATTATTAATTCCTAATTCTTAATTTTTAATTAAATCAACTCCACTCTTTTTCTGCCTTAGCTCTTTGCTTTTCTACACGGCTGGCTAATATTATACTTATCCAATACAATATTAAAAGCGGGATGGCTACTAAAAACTGACTTGTCCAATCGGGAGATGGGGTGATAATGGCTGCCACCACTAAAATAATTACAAAGGCAAACTTAAAATATTTGCGAAGTAACGAACCAGTTATTAAACCAATTTTAGCTAACACAAAAGCTAAAATGGGCAACTGAAAAGCTAAGGCACAACCTAATGTAAGGTTAGTTAAGGTTTCTACATAATCGTTAATAGAAGGCATGTATTTAATAGACTGGCTAATACCTATGGTAAAAGTAGCCAAAAAATTAAAGGTAAAGGGGGCTAATAAATAATACGCAAATGCTGCACCGCTAAAAAAACACAGCGATACCCAAAAAATACTACCTCTAGCATATTTTATTTCTTTTGGCGAAAGGGCGGGCTTAATAAAACGCCATAATTCCCAAAAAATAAAAGGAAATGCTACAATAAGTCCACCAATCATTGCAATGGACAAAGCGGATGAAAAAGGGCCTGTTACGGTATTATACTGAAAATCTATAACTACCGGCGGCATACAAAATGAATCGCCTAAATGTAACCATTTGCCAAAACTGCATAAAGCCTGATAACTAACAAAGTTGCTTTTTGTTGGGGCTAAAATAACATCATCGAAAATAAAACCCCGAAAAACAAAAATGGAAATAGCTGCTGACGCCCACACAAGTAAGCTACGTACAATGTGCCAACGCAATTCTTCAATGTGGTCAAAAAAAGTCATTTCTTCTTTTGTACTGCCTTCTTTACCACTTTGTATGCGTTTAAAAAAAGATTTTCTATTTGAGGTTTGTTCTGCCAAAATATATAATTGAGGACAAAGGTACTTGAGTTAACTTAAAAAAATAAACCCCTGTAGAAACAGGGGTCGTTTACCAAAACTAACTGCTTATGAGAAATTCTTAAATTATTATTGTTATACTTATCTATACGCAAAATGAGTGCCAAAGGTTTGCAGCTAAATGTTAAGCTTTTTATAATATACCTTTTTTGATACCTATTCAACGTAAAAAAGAACTTATTGACACTAAGACAAAAAACTATATACAAAGTTTAAGCCAATAAAAAAGCGTTCCTTGTTTTAAGAACGCTTTAACAGTTTTGTGACAATTATTTTACTTCATAAACCCTTTATTCATATCCATAATCCCACTACTTAATCCACCAGCAAAGGTTTTAGTTGCTTCTGCTATTACTTCGTTGTTATGGTTATTAGGAACTTTTGGATTGTTTACTACTGCATCACCAGCTAAATCCTTAACCATGTTGAATAAATTGTCTACCCTTTTCCAAAAGATGGATATTAATAATGCTATCAAATAATCTTTAGTATCGAATAAATTTATCCTTATGCATCCAAACTAATGTTTACAATGGCATCACCTCCTTGTATATCATCCAAAAACTCTAAACCACCAGTTACTTTACCAAAGCAAGTATGTACACCATCTAAATGTTGGGTACCTTGCCTATTGTGGCAAATAAAAAATTGACTACCACCAGTATCTTTACCACGATGTGCCATACTTAAAACACCTCTATCGTGGTATTGATTTTCAGCATTAGTTTCGCATTTAATAGTATAGCCAGGTCCACCCGTACCTGTGCCATTGGGGCATCCGGCCTGTACCATAAAGTTGGGTATTACTCTGTGAAAACTAAGCCCATTGTAAAAACCCTGCCCAATTAATTTTTTAAAGTTTTCTGCGGCTATGGGTGTAGCATCGTCATAAAGTTCAAATGTAAATATTCCTTTATTCGTTTCAATTGTTCCTGTACTGTTCATTATTTAGAATTTTATATTGTTTAAAAAATCAAAAATGCAAATCAGCAAATTAATTGCTTTGTGTAACTAATTTTTCGGTGTTTTCTGCAAATTGCAGGGCATCAATAAAATCTTGCACGTCGCCATATAAAACCGCCTCTAAATTATAGCTTGTAAACCCAATTCGATGGTCGGTTACCCTACCTTGCGGATAGTTGTAGGTACGTATTTTAGCACTTCTATCGCCTGTACTTACTAAGCTTTTACGAATGTGTGCAATAGCCGCTTCGGCCTTTTGTACCTCGGCTTCATATAATTTTGTACGTAGCATTTCCATAGCCCGTAAGCGATTACCCAGCTGGCTTCTATCTGTTTGGCACATTACCACAAGCCCAGTAGGAATATGGGTTAAAAATACTTTTGTTTCTACTTTATTTACATTTTGACCACCAGCACCACCACTACGTGCTGTTTCCATTTTTACATCGCTTTCTTTTAATTCAAAATCTACTTCCTCGGCCTCTGGCATTACAGCAACAGTAGCTGCACTTGTATGTACTCTTCCGCTAGCTTCTGTATCTGGCACTCGTTGTACTCTATGTACACCACTTTCAAATTTAAGTGTACCGTACACATCATCTCCTGTAACTTCTACTTGTACTTCTTTATAACCCCCAACCGTTCCTTCACTTTCGCTTAATATGGTTGTTTTCCAACCCTTTTTTTCACAATATTTCAAGTACATTCTCAATAAATTTCCTGCAAATAAACTGGCTTCATCTCCACCGGTACCAGCACGTATTTCTAGTATTGCATTTTTTTCGTCGTAAGGGTCTTTTGGTATTAGCATATTACGTAAACCAGCCTCCTGTTGTGTTTTCTTTTCTTCTAAGGCAGGTAATTCGGTTTTTGCCAATTCCCTCATTTCCTCATCATTGTCCTTTAATACTTCTTTATTAAACGCAATATCATCGAGGGTTCTAAGGTATTCGTTACGTGCCAATACCACTTTTTCTACATTACGATACTCTTTACTTAATGCACCAAATTTTTTATTATCGCTTACAATTTCGGGGTTGGTAAGGGCTACACCTAGCTCATCAAATCTTGCTTTAATAGCATCTAACTTATCTAACATTTTAATTTATTTTTTGAAAAATCAACTTTTGTAATTCTAATCATCTGCGGCAGCGTCGCACTCTTGTACAAATGTACTTCCATGAACTATAGGCCAAATAGCCTAGCTAATAAAAAAGAGAAAGTAAAAAGCGCTGCATTAAATACATTTGTGGTACAAAGGTAACGAAATACCGCAAAGGCACAAAGACGCAAAGAATGAGCTACAATAAATTTTCGGCAACACAATTATTTGATGGGTATAATTTTTTACCTACCGGCACTGTATTAATAACATCTGTCAAAGGCGAAATTATTGATACAGTAGCTAGTGAAGATGCTGGAGATGATGTACAACATTTAAAAGGAATTTTAAGCCCAGGTTTTATAAATTGTCATTGCCATTTAGAGCTTAGTCATTTAAAAAACACCATACCACAACAAACTGGGTTGGTAAATTTTCTACAGCACGTAATGAGCAATATAGCGGCTAGTAATGAAGAAAAATTAGCTGCCATGCAAAGTGCCGAAAATGAACTATATAAAACCGGCATAGTGGCTGTTGGCGATATTTGTAACACAGCAGATACCATACCCATAAAACAACATAGTAAAATACATTGGCATAATTTTATAGAGGTAAGTGGTTTTGTAGAAACAGGAGCACAAAAAAGGCTTAAGGAAATAAAAAAAATTGCAGATCAGTTTTCAATTTTAAATTTTAAATTTTCAACTGTTCCTCATGCTCCGTATTCTGTTTCAAAAAAATTATTTGAGTTACTAAACACCTTGCCCAACAATAATTTAATAAGTATTCATAACCAAGAAAGTGAGGAAGAGAGTAAATTATACAAAAACAAAACAGGTATTTTTTTAGAATTGTATAAAAATTTTGGGATAGATATTTCAAAATTTAATTCAAGTGGTAAAACCAGTTTACAAACATGGCTGCCCTATTTTACAAACAATCAACGTATAATTGCAGTACACAATACTTTTATCAGCAAAGAAGATTTGACGTTTACAAAATCATACATTGAAAATCGTACATCTAACATTGCCTTTTGCCTTTGCCCCAACGCCAACCTTTACATCGAAAACAATTTACCTCCAATTGATTTACTCGTAAAAAATAACTGCACTATTGTATTAGGTACAGATAGCCTTGCTAGTAATCATCAATTAAATATGTTGGAAGAAATTAAAACAATACAACAGTATTATCCTAAAATTGAATTACAAACTTTACTGCAATGGGCTACCAGTAACGGAGCCGCAGCTTTACAAATGAAAGAAAAGCTGGGTAGTTTTGAAAAAGGAAAAAAACCTGGATTAGTATTAATTGAAAAAAATTTAAAAGAGAGTAAGCGGATTTTATAAAACCTCACCCAAAACCACCAATGTTTTTAACTGTCCAAAATCTTGAATATGGTAACCGTAATACGTTTCGTATTTGTGTAATAAAAGCCGCCTGGTTTCTTTATTTAAGTTAAAATGCTCTAACTCCCTAGGGTGCATTGCTTTTAGCAATTGAGAGGTGGTGAAAGAGTCATTTTTGTTTAAATAATTATTATGCATAGGCTGTTCTGGGCAAAAAACACCTTCGTTTAGGTCAAAAAAGATGTTTTTGTCATTGTAATTATCAATCATTTTAAATCCAAAAAACTGAGGAAGGTGTAACGCAAAAAATAAAGGAAAATTAGCTGTTGCCTTTTTACTGCAAACATCTAGTTGCAGAAAAGCATCTTCACAAAAATTGTACAAATTGGTGTTAGTTTCAGGCTGTTTCAGGCATTTATTTAGTATTTCTACAGCAAAAAGTGCAATACAATTTTTAATAACACTACTAAAAATTTGGGTATATAAATAGGCAAACTTAAACTCTTTAATACGCTGCATTGTTTTTTGTTCATTATGGTAAGCAACCATTTCTAACATACTACCTGGCTGAAAATACGTTGACTTTGCATTGGCTTGTTTACTACTTCGTACACCATTTACCATATAGGTTTGCACACCAAAAAGTTCGGTAAATGCAGTAACTACCAAACTGGTTTCGCCGTATTTGGTCGTTTTTAATATAATGGCTTTTGTTTTTTGTATCATACCTATACCCCATAAAGGCAATAAGAACAGAACATTACTTTGTTGGCTTTGCCCCTTTGTGGCATACTTAACTTTATGGGAATCCAACACAAATTAACGTTCTTTGCAAAAATTTTTCATTATTAATTTTATTTAGGCTATGTGGCAACGTTTAGGAGCTTGGGTTATAAAAAATAGGGTAGTATTATTAATTATATTGGTAATTAGCACTAGCATTATGGGTTATTTTGCTAGTCAGGTAAAATTGAGTTATGAGTTTTCTAAAGCTATACCAACCGATAATGCAAAATATGTGGCTTACCAAGCGTTTAAACAAAAATTTGGCGACGATGGCAATTTGCTGGTAATTGGTATAAAAACTGATAAGTTATTTGAGTTAAATACGTTTAAAGCCTATCAAACGTTACAAACTAACCTTAAAAAAATTAGCAATGTAGAGGATGTGCTAAGCATTCCAACAGCCATTAATTTACAAAAAGATGAACTTACAGAGCAATTAAGTACCTACAAAATATTTGCTGATTCTATTGCATCTCAGGCAGATTTAGATGTTGCTAAAGCCAATTTTTTAAGTTTACCGTTTTATACATCTCTCTTATATAACTCAGCAACAAATGCTTATTTAATGGGAGTGCGTATTAATAAAGACACCTTAAATTCATCAAGGCGTACCTTAATTATTGCCGAAATTAATAAGGCGGTTGAAGCATTTGAAACATCTACCAAAATAGAAACACATTTAAGTGGCTTACCACTAATACGTACACAAATTGCCGACAAAGTTAAAAACGAAATGAAGTACTTTTTAATTGGCTCACTTTTATTAAGCGCATTAATTTTATTACTATTCTTTAGAAGCATTAGCACTACGTTATTATCGTTAACCGTTGTAGTTTTTGGTGTGTTGTGGAGTGTTGGACTTACCCATTTATTTGGTTATAAAATTTCCTTGCTTACCGCATTAATACCCTCTTTAGTGGTGGTAATTGGTGTACCTAATTGTATTTATTTTTTAAATAAATACCATACTAATTATATACAAAGCACTATAGAAGATGTTAACGCAAAAAAAATTAATGCCTTAATTGATATGGTTAGCAAAATGGGTGTTGTAACCCTGTTTTGTAATATTACTGCAGCTATTGGGTTTGCCGTATTTGCTTTAACCAAAAGTACTATTTTAAAAGAGTTTGGGTTAGTAGCGGGTATAAGTATAATGATCATATTTTTTATCTCGTTTATATTATTACCGGCGGTGCTTAGTTATTTGCCTGCACCAAAAGCAGCACAAACAAAATATTTAACGAATAAATGGATAACAACCTTTTTATTAAAATTAGAGAGTTGGGTTTTAAATCATAAAAAAACTGTTTATATAGCCACAGCAGCAATTTTAGCATTTGCTGTTGTTGGAATTTTTAAACTAAAATCGGTAACCTACATTGTAGATGATTTGCCAAAAACGGATAAAATTTATACCGATCTTAAATTTTTTGAAAATAATTTTAATGGTGTAATGCCTTTAGAAATTGTAATAGATTCTAAAAAGCCAAATGGGTTGAGAAAGCCCGGTGTTTTCGAAAAAATTGATTCCTTGGCACAATACATAGGTACTCAAAAAGGGCTAAGCAAACCCTTAAGCTTATCCGAAGGGTTTAAATTTTTGTATCAAGGATTTTCCGGTGGCGATTCGTTAGCTTATTCTTTTCCTAACGAAGCTATTGTAAGTAAAAGCCTAGCAGAAATACGTAAACAATTAAAAGCAGAAGATACTGTAGTAAAAAATTCGGCCGTTACAAAAATGTTTTTACCCTTTATAGATAGCACAATGCAATACACACGTATAAGTGTAAGTATGGCAGATGTGGGTACCAAAGAGTTGCCCGTTATTTTAAACGGAATTGAAACAAGAGCAAATGAATTATTTGATACCACAGAGCATACTATACAACTAACGGGTACCAGTATAACTTTTTTAGAAGGAAGTCAGTTTATTATAAATGGATTAAAAGAAAGTGTTTTTTGGGCATTTTTATTAATAGCCTTATGTATGTTATACCTGTTTAAATCGGTGCGTATTTTAGTATGTTCGTTATTGCCTAATATAATACCCTTAATAATAACCGCAGGTGTAATGGGGTGGGTAGGTGTACCACTAAAACCTAGTACGGTTTTGGTTTTTAGTGTAGCATTAGGCATAGCCATAGATATTACCATACGCTTTTTAGTAAATTATAAACAAGAGTTAACCCACTACAATAATAATGTAATAGAAACGGTAAAAGCCACTATAAAAAATACTGGATTAAGTATTGTTTACACCTCATTAGTGCTTACCGCAGGGTTTATACTATTTTGCCTAAGTGGCTTTGGTGGAACAAAAGCCTTGGGTTGGTTAACATCGCTTACGTTACTGGTGGCAACTATTACTAATTTGGTTTTATTACCTGTGCTGTTAATTACATTTAAAAAACCATCGGCAGCAGACAAACTTCAAAAAAGAACTTCAAAACCTTACTGATATAGAAGTTTAAAAATATATGTGTTGAAAAATGCAGCAAAAAGGACAAAAAATTGTCTATAATTTAACAATTGTGCTATTTGAACACTATATTTGCGAACATAAATTTATATACAAATGAGAAAATTAATTTTAGTCTTATCGGTTATATTGTGTTTTGTACTAAATGCAGCGGCACAAGAGCGTACCATAAGTGGTAAAGTAACCAACGATAAAAATGTAGCCGTAGAAGGCGTATCGGTTACTTCATTAGATGGTAAGTATGGTACCCAAACGGATAAAGATGGTAACTATACTTTAAAAGTGCCATCAAGTGTAAGAGCTGTGTATTTTAGTTACATAAACTTTTTATCCGTACAAAAAAGTGTTTCTAATACAACTAGAGTAAATGTGCAATTAAAATCTTCGGATAAAAGTTTAGACGAAGTTGTGGTGGTAGCATACGGTACACAGAAAAAAGAAGCTATTACTGGAGCTGTTTCTCGAATAGGAGCTGAGCAGTTAGAACAAAGGCTTACTACAAACATATCGCAAGCGTTAGCTGGTGCTGCACCCGGCATTGCAGCAACAACTGGTAATGGTCAACCCGGTAGCGCAGCAGCATTACGTATAAGAGGCTTTGGCTCAGTAAATGCAAGTTCGGCACCTTTATATGTTGTTGATGGGTTTCCATATGGAGGCGATATTAGTGATATTAACACTAATGATATAGAGAGTATTTCACTTTTGAAAGATGCTTCATCAACAGCACTTTATGGTGCAAGAGCTGCTAATGGTGTTGTTGTTATCACAACAAAAAAAGGAAGAACAGTTAAGCCAGAAATCAGATTATTTGCAAATTACGGTTTATCAAGCCGAGGCATTCAAGAATATGAAACTGTAGGTACTTTTGATTACTACC
>CAILUU010000028.1 GCA_903837525.1 uncultured Bacteroidota bacterium
CTTCATTATATAATTCGGGTAAATTGGCAGGGTTTCGATGGAAGTCTATCCAATCTTCCAAATTTGCGGGCTTAGAAAAAGTGCTAAAAAGAATAATCTCTAAATCGGTTAAGCGCTGTTTTAGTTTTCTAAATACATTTAAAGCAGTTGCAGAGCCCTTTAAAGCAAGTTCAGAATACAACATGATTATTTTAGGGGCTACCCTGCTAGCTAAAGGCCTAGTAATATGAAAAATTTGGGTATCTATGGCATTATTCAATATAATAGGCATAATTCCCGAATGGGCGTAAACCGCTTCTTTTAAATAATTGGCAATTGCCAAGTGAGTAATAGGCAGCTTAAAAGAATCGTATACCTCTTGTTCAAAGCCTGTCCATACTTCTAAGCTCTGAATTAGGTTAAATTTTTTCCCTTTCTCCGGCGATAAAGTAGCCACCCTATACGCCAATTCCCACCAAGTTGAAAAAACAACATCGGCATTGGGTAAATAATCGTCTGTAATATCTGGAACTACATGCAGCTTAACCGAAGCGTGAAATTTAAACCAACTTTTTGAGAATTTATTTCGCAAAAAACTCAATGCCCACTTAAACCATACTGGCGATTTCATAGGGCGAAATGGCTTGGCTACACTATGGTACACATGTACCTCGTGTCCACATTCGGCCAAGCGATTGGCATACTCGTACATAATCTTAGTGCCACCGCCAGCTTTGGTAGTGAGGCCCGGTAATAGTACATGTATGCGTAGTTTTTTCACAGTTTTTAAAGCTATTTTCTAAAAGTGTCCCGTAAATAGGTATTTAAGAATAATCCTACGATACCTTGGATATAAAAAATTACTCAGGCTAAAATGTAAATATTTTTTTGCTTGCTCTGGATATGCTTTTCCCAAATCGCTTAAAGCCTGTAACTCAAAATTACGTTTCATTTTACGGTGTATGGTTCCTTTATGTTTCCATTTATCCAAAATCTGAAACCTAGCTTCGGCCATGTCGACTAACCGAGAGGAGGTATTGGTACTATGCTGGCGGTAATAGGCCGTTACTATATTAACAAAGCCAACGGGGTATTTATCTGCTATGCGGAGCCACATGTCTAAATCTTCAATAAGTAGTGCGGTGTCAAAAAGACCCACCGAATCATAAACTTCTCTTTTAACCATTGCAGTAAGTGCGGGCACAAAAGATTTACCGAGGGCTATTTCATTAAATCCGTATTTTCTGGTAAACAATTTTGGATTTAATACTCCGGTTATGGCCGAGTGTTCATCTATAAATACTGCTTTGGTACAACACATTCCAAAATCAGGGTGCTGTTCCATAAATTCTACTTGTAGCTTAATTTTATCTATATGCCATACATCATCAGAAGCAATAATGGCTATATATTTCCCACTAGCATATTGGCTAATGGCTTTATTGAGCGTAGCCGAAAGGCCCATATTTTGTTGATGCTCAAAAATGAAGGGATTAGTTTTTTGTAGGTTACGAATAATGGCTACACTTTTATCTTTAGAGCCATCATCTATAACAATAAGCTGTAAATTTGGATAGCTTTGATTGAGCACACTAAGAATGCACTCGGCCACAAATGCCTCGTGGTTATAGCAGGGTACAATTACACTTACGAGCGGTTGACCATTTGGTGTTACACTAGTAGCCATTAACTATGTTAATTATTTTCTGCACTTCAGCATCTATTAATACCGGACTTATTGGCAAGCTGAGTATTTGTTCGTGAATTTTTTCTGTAAGGGGAAAACTCAATTTATTAAGTTCTGAATAGGCTTTTTGTTTATGAGGAGGAATGGGGTAATGAATAACCGTTTGTATACCTTTTTCAGTTAAATAAGATTGA
>CAILUU010000029.1 GCA_903837525.1 uncultured Bacteroidota bacterium
AAATATTTAAAGCCATTACTATTTTTAATAGTATTAAATATTTTGTTGCTGTTCTCTAAAAATACTACTGCACAATCTATAAGTATGGATCAGCTCCCTATTGAGGATGCCTTAAGGCGATTGCAATTAATGGGCAAAATAGAATCTACTTTATCTTTTAATGCAAGACCCTTACAAGCGCCAACTATACATTCTTGGGACAGCGCATTAAGATCTTTAGACACTGTTTTTTATTCAAAAGGCATTAAGAAATTGGACAAACATTTTTTTGGAAAATGGGGCTATATAAGTTTATTGCCTGTTCAAATACAGCAACAATATGTAACAGCACAGCCCTATAGTGAATTGGATGGCCCTATGATAACTAGTAGTGGGTATCAACTTATGGCAAGTGTTGGTTTTTACGCCAAATTAGGCCCCTTGAGTATTCAAATACAACCACAATATGTTTCTGCCACTAATAACGATTATTTAGGCATACCACAAACAGCTAATTACAAAAAAACATTTTGGGGTAATTCAAGTGTAAGATTAAATGCCGGCCCTGTAAGTCTTGGTATAAGTTCAGAAAACATTACTTGGGGCCCATCTTTAATGAATCCTTTATTAATGAGTTCTCATGCACCAGGTTTTATGCATGCTACTTTTAATAGTCGCCGACCATGGCGCACTCCCATAGGAAGTTTTGAATGGCAGTTAATAGGTGGTTATTTAGATACCCTAGGTCAAGAGTATAATAAATTAGCTGCATTTCCTGGAGCAGCTTTACCAGGTAAAAGATATTTCAATGGCGCCATGATTTCTTATCAACCTAAAGGAGTGAAAGGGCTTAGCTTGGGCGTGATGAGGACGGTTCAAGAAAATGAATCTGAATTAATTAAGTATGGTCAGTATATTCTACTCTTTAATAATGTAGCAAGAATTAATGACCAAAGTTATGAGCAAGAACAATCTAGAGATCAATACGCTTCTTTATTTATTAGGTGGTTATGGCAACCTTCTAAAGTAGAGATTTATACAGAATGGGGAAGAAATGACACCTATTATACTATGCGTGATTTTATTCAACAACCAGAACATTCAAGGGCCTACACTTATGGGTTAAGAAAAATAATAGGGAATGAAGTAGACGATTTATCAAAAAATATAAATGCAAAAACACCTTCTAAGTATTGGCAAATTATTACAGAGTATACTAGAATTCAGCAACCACCAAGCTGGCCGGTACGTAGCGCGTTTTCATGGTATGAACATTCTCGCGTCTTACAAGGGTATACACAGGCTGGCGAATATTTAGGCGCTCCTATTGGTATTGGCGGTAATTATGGAATGGTAAGAGTGAGCAAATTTGAAGGATGGAAACAATATGCCTTACAGTTAGAAAGTACTACACAACATGCAGATGAATTTGAGGCTACCAATTTAGCATATACCAATCCAAGCTTACATAAATGGATAGACTATGGTTTTCGAATTTTAGTAGATTACCCATTTAAGAATTTTTTAATTTCTGGTACTATTGCAATGAAACGATCATTCAATTATAATTTTGTTCAATCCGCTGACGCCTCTGGTCTAGGCGTTAGTAACCCTAACGATCAAGATTCTTATTTATTTAAGCTGGCTATTCGCTATCGATAATTGTTTTTCTTTTTGAAATTTATTTTCAAGAACGGTTCCAAATAAACCATTTAAGAACCAAAGTACATAACTAACATAAATATAGGAATCCAAATTAGAAGTAAACATAGGTAAGAACAAGCCCACACGAAGAAGTAAGACAATCATAGTAATTTGTTTTTCTTTCCCTTCTAAAAAACGGTAGGTCTTATAGGCTTGAAACATCGAATAAAAATAAATAGTTAAGTATAGTAATAAGCCTGCAATACCAATTTGCACGCCCACAATGATAAACTGGTTTTCACCCCCCACGGCATCTCCCTCTAATGCTGTTACTCTTCCTGAAGCCCCCAAGCCCATTCCTAAAGGCGAAGTAATCATTGCCTCAATACCTGCTACCCATTCTAATACATGCCCTATGCTAGAGTTATTTGAAAATTGAATGGAATTAGCTACAAATTCTTGCATCTCTTTACTACTAAAACTAAATAAGTAAAATATAAAGGATATAACAAGTAAATAAAAAACAGAAAGTATTTCTTTTCGACGCGTTAAAAAACTATAGATCAAAATCATTAAAAAATATCCTAAAAGGGCAGCTCTAGACAATGAGAATAGGATACAAGCAACCGTGGCCAATAAAGCGAACCAACCAAGCGGTTGTAGATTAATTTTTCTATTTTTTTCAGTATAGAGTCCGGCAATAATGGCAAGCGCAATTAAAGTTGCAGAAGCATGTTCTAGAGGGGTAGAGAAAAAAGCAGCAAAACGTTTCACGCCATTTTCAATTTCAAAGGTCCAGCTTAATCCATAACTACCACTCGGATCTTGTTTGTATACATAATCATTAAAGGTAGCGTAACCTGTATATGTTTGTAGATGTGTTTGAACAAGGTATTCTCCCGCAGATAAAAGGGCAGCTGCAATTGTAAGGATTAAAATAAAACTGAATTGTTTTTGTAAATGTGTTTTTTGTAAAGGGAATAATCGACCACAAAAGTAAATTAGAGGAAAAAAACTCAAACTTTTAAAAGCGACTAATTTTTGTAAAATACTAAAACTACCCAATGGTAAGGGTACAAATAAAAGAGAAAATATAAAAAAAGCAATTATTAGTTTGTCCAACAAGTGTAAACGAACAATGGTATTTTTTTGAAAAAGTAAAGTCACCAATGTAGCAAGAATAATAATTTCTTTAAAAGATTGTATAATAGGCACCCATATTTTTCCGCCCAATAAATAAATTAAAGAAAGGCTAATTGCATAAAAGGGCAATCCTCCTATTAAGAAAATAAACAAGCCATTCGCATCACCTTTGACCACTTTGTAAAGGGCCAAGGCAAAGCTGCCTAAAAACAATAAAGGGAATAGATACAATAAATACTGCATGACGCTAACAAATATAGTTAGTTTTAGGCACTATGTTTTTAACTTTAAGAAATGGAAATAAAAGTAGCAATAGACATACGAGATTTACGCATTGCGCAAACGGGCGCAAAGACCTACTTAACCGAGTTAATAAAGGCCTGGGAAGCTATGCCAAACAATTCATTGGTTTTAATTGACAATCATTTAAAAGTATATAAAGGCAGTTCTAAATTATTAAAAATTATTGAGCATATTCGCTTTCAATGGTGGAAACAAATACAGCTTCCTTTGATGGCTAAGCAAAATGGCTGTACCCACTTACTATGTACCGATTTTTTTGTACCCTATTTTAAAGGACAGTTAAAAACAATTGCAGTATTGCACGATGCCTTTTTTTGGGAAAGCCCCGAACATTATAATTCCTTATGGCTACAATTATTTCATTTTATAGGTGTGCCAGCAGCTAAAAAAGCAAATTTAGTGGTCGTGCCAAGCCATTACGCCAAACAAAGAATTTTACATTATGAAAACTTTAATCCAAAAAAATTAGTAGTAGTATATGAGGCTGCAAAAAAATATGATAATAATCAAACACAGCCAATTGAGAAAAGCGAAACTGGTTTATTAACTAAAAGTTCCACGCCTTATTTTTTACATATAGGCGTATTAGAAAAAAGAAAAAACCTACCCGTTTTAATAAAAGCTTTTTCTATAGTCTTGAAAAAGTATCCGCAATATGAACTTGTTTTAGCAGGCAATACGCCAGTTAAAAAACAATTAAATGATGCGCTAGCTATTATAGCTGCTATACAAGAAGAGCAAGTTTCCAAAAAAGTAAAATTAGTGGGATATGTAAATAGCCCAGCTGCTGCAATATTATACGAGAATGCATTTGCTTATGTATTTCCGTCTACAAATGAAGG